>JAICRU010000022.1 GCA_025937235.1 Acidimicrobiia bacterium | reverse complement strand
CGCATCACCCGTGGTCAGGGCCTCGGCCGCCGCGGCCAGCTCCTCCCAGGTGGTGGGCACCGCCACCCCGGCCTCCTCCAGCACCGTCGGGTCATAGACCAGACCCAGAGTGGAGAAGTCCTTGGGTGGGCAGTACCAGGTGCCGTCGAAGGTGAACGCCTCGCGAAGCGACGGGTAGATGTCGTCCGGGTTGGACACGGCACCGTCGGGCACCGGCGCCAGCGCCCCAGCGTCAGCCAGGTCGGGCAGCCGGAAGCTGTCGACGTAGAACACGTCGGGCGGGTCACCCGAGGTCAGCGCCGCCTGGAGGGCCACGTCATACTCGGCCTGAGGCTGAAAGGCGGCGTTGGCCCCGGTCTCCTCGGAGAACGAGGCGATCAACTCGTTGAGGGCGGTGTTCTCGGCGTCAGACGACGACCAGCCCCATACCGCCAGCTCGGTCCCTTCCAGGGACCCACCCTCCTCGGGGGCCATGGTGGTGGCCTCTCCCGCCGCCGTGGTGTCGGCCGCCGTGTCCCCCATGGTTGTCTCGGCACCACCTGCAGTGGTGGTGTCCGCTCCCTCACCGTCGCCACAGGCGGCGATGACTAGAGCCAAAAGGAGCACAAGGACCGGCAAAGTCCTGTGTCTCATTCTTATCCTCCTCCGTCGTGGTCGGCCCGCGGGGCTTTGTCCCCGCGGGCCGGCTTGCCCGCTCGGGCCTCCCACTCGTGCCGGGTGCCCCCGTGCACGAAGGAGAAGCCCAGCGCTTCCCAATGTTCCGGTAGCCGTGGCCTGGTCTCCGGGCCCCCCGGGCCGAGCCCGAGACCGGCGAAGCCGACCAGCGCCGCCTGAAGTAGCCCGCCCTGGGTGGCGGCATGGACCCCATGGTTCGAGTTGAGCATCGAGTCCTCGAGGTCGATGGCTGCGGCCCGGCGGAAGTACTCATAGGCGTCTTCGGGCCGGCCGGCCAGCGAGGCGGCGACGGAGTGCATGGCCAGGCTCAACGACGAGCCGTGATCTGTGCGGGGCTCGTAGAAATCGAGGTTGGCCCCGATCAGATCGGGGTCGTGTAGATCGTCCAACAGGACCAGACCCATGATCACGTCCGCCTGCTTGGTGATCTGACTCCGCTCCAGGACCTTCTCCCCGAGGACGTAGTGCATCGGGGCGGCCCGCGGCTCGAACCGGGACATCTCCACCTGGTCCAGGGCGAAGTAGCCGTCGTGCTGCTCGAACACCCCATTCGGTCCCGGCATCGGGCGGAGGGACCGGGCCAGGTTCTCGAGCTCCTGGCTCCAGCCCGGCTCCAGCCCGAGCCGCCCGGCCAGATCGTCCCGGCCCGCCCCGTGTCGGACGGCGGCGGCGAGATGCCAGGCGGCCATGACGTTGGTGAAGAAGTTGTCGTCGACGTCGACGTGGTACTCGTCGGGCCCGATGACATGTCGGAGATGACCCCGGCCCTCGGGGTCCATCTCGATGCGGGACTGCCAGTAGCGGGCCCCGTCGAGGATCATCTCCGCCCCCTCCGTGTCGAGGAACGCCCGGTCTCCGGTCCAGCGGTGATAGTGGTCGGCGGCCCAGGCCACGTCGGCCACGATGTGCTCCTCGATCTCCCCGGTACGGATCCGGATCCGCTCCCCGTCGGGGGTCTCCCCCCAGTCGGGGGTGACCTCGTCCCCGGTCCCCGCCGACTCCCAGGCGCAGAAGGCCCCGACCCGTCCGTACTGGGCGGCCTTTCGTCTCGCCCCGGGAAGGCCTCGATGGCGGTAGCCGAGATGTGCCCGGGCCAGGTCGGGCTGGGTCATCGTCAGGTAGGGGACACAGAAGATGTCGGCGTCCCAGAAGACGTGATGGCGATAGCCGTACCCGGTGAGGAGACGGGCCCCCACTCCCGCCCCCTCTCCGTTTCGTGGCGCCCCTCCGATCAGATGGAAGGCGGCGAAACGAAGGGCGTGCTCGGCGAACGGGTCGCCGGGGACCTCGATGTGGCTGGTCTCCCAGCGTCGGGACCATTCGGACGAGGAGGCGGCGGCCACCTCTTCGAACCCGGTGTCGGGCAGCTCGGGGGCGTCGGCGCCCCGTCGGTAGGCGGTGTGCTTGACCATGCGCAGCCACTCCCCCGGGGCCAGGTCGAGGGTGGCGGTGAGACGGGGATGACGGGCGTGATGGATGACCCCCATCGGGCCCAGGCCCCGGACCACACACGATGCGGTGACCGAGGCCCCGTCGTCGGACTGGGCCCGCATGGTGAGTCGGTCCTGTTTGGGGCGCTTCCAGTCGACCCGGCTCCACGGCGCCCCGAACGGACCGGTGATGGAGCCGTCGAGACCGGTCTCGATCCCGATCTGGACGTCGTCGGTGAGCGAGGTCACCGTGACCTCGAGGCTGGCCAGACCGGGGTCGGCCATGGAGAGCAGACGAAGGAACTCGACCCGGAGCAGCCCGGTGCCGGTCCCTCGCCACAACACCCGGCGGGTGAGGACCCCGGTTCTGAAGTCGAGGGTGCGCTCGTATCCGGCCGGGAGCCGCTCGTCCAGACCGAAACGGACCCCGTCGACAGTGATGATGACCCCGGTCCAGTCGGGGAGCGGGGCGAGATAAGGGAGGTCACCGGCCGGGGTGACGAAGAGCCCGTGCATGAACGTGGCCGGGACCGAGTCCCCATATCCCTCCTCGAAGGTGCCACGGGTTCCGAGGTGTCCGTTGGCGATGCTGAACAACGACTCTTTCCACGGGACACGCTCCGGCCAAACCCGATCCTCGGTCAGGAGCCAGGTGTCGCTCATGGCCCTCCTGAGCTCTCCCGGACCACCAGTTCGGGGTCGACCAGTCGGGTTCGAGGGATGCCGTCGCCCTCCTCCAGATCGTGGATCAGGAATTCGACGATGGTGCGCCCGATCTCTTCGATGGGCTGACGCACCGAGGTCAAGGCCGGCGTGCTGTACAGCGCAGGCGGCGAGTCGTCGAAGCCGGTGACCGCGACGTCCGGGCCGGCCCGCAGCCCGCGCCGGTTGAGCTCGGCGATGGCCCCGGCGGCGAGGATGTCCTGGACGGTGACGATCGCGGACGGCGGGAGGTCGGCGTCGAGGAGGTGTGACGCCGCCTCCCGACCTGCCGCGAGATCGTTCTCCGCCCGGACCAGGAGGGCGGGATCGTGCTCGATCCCCGCTGCCTCCAGACCCTCGACAAACCCGGCTACGCGGTCGTCGCCGGAGATGGAGCCTTCGGGCCATGCAATGAGGGCGATGCGACGATGGCCCGTGTCGACCAGGTGCTCGACCGCGGCCCGGGTCCCGGCCCGCCCGTCGACGTCGACCCAGGAATGGGTGCTGCCCAGGTCGGTGCGGCCGAAGGCGACGAAGGGCATCCGGCTCTCGAGAAGGAGGTCGACCCGCTGGTCGTCGTGGGTGGTCCCGGAGAGGACGAAGCCGTCGACCGCACCGCGCCGGATGATCTCCCGGAAGGTGTCGACCTCGGTCTGGCCCCGGTGGGCGGTGAACAAGAGGATGTCCATGTCGGCGTCGGAGGCTCGCTCGGTGACCTGATGGAGGAAGGTGTCGAGGAAGAAGCCGTCCCGACCGGCCGGGATGCAATAGCCGATGGTGAAGGTGCGCCCCTTGGGGAGGGCACGGGCCGCGCGGTTGGGCCGATAGCCGAGCCGGTCGGCCGCCTCCACCACCTTGCGCCGGGTCTCGGGGGCGACCCGCTCCGGTGCGTTGAGCGCGTTGGAGACGGTGGAGACGGACACCCCGGTCGCCCGACTCACGTCACGGATGGTGATGCGGGAGCTCACTGCCAACATCCCGACCTAAAACGTTTTACGGACCGATCTAAAACGTTTCTACAACCGAACCGGCCGGGTGTCAACAGCGACCCAGGCTGGTGCCTGGGCGGGCACTTGCCGGAGAGGAGATCCGACCGTGCCCACAAGTTTCGAACCGTTCTTCGCCTTTGCCGAAGCAGGCTGGCCAGCACCCGCCTCGCTCAGACTCTCGCCCGGTGCCCCGGGTCGGCACGCGTGCTGCGGCAGTGCTGGCAATCGGGGCAGCCCAACTGGTCGCTACGGCGGCCGTTGCCGCCGAGATCGGCGTCAACGGCTCGTCTCGTCGACAACGAGCTGAGATCTTCGGTCAGAGGCTGTCGGCGGCCGGGGGAGCGATCGGCGCCAAGGGACCGGGGTGGCTCCCTGTGTCCGTTGACTTCGCGCTCGACTGAGCCACCTGCGACGGAAGTTCGCCACCCAAGGGTTCGCTGTGATGTCGATCCGCTCCATTCCCAGATTCAACTGCTCCGGGCAGCTGGCCACCGAGCCTCAAGCGGCCCGACGGCTCGGCTGGGCCACCCCGGGCCAACGGTCGAGCCTCGATGCTCCTGCCGCCGCGATCAAGACGGCGGCACTGACCCAATAAAGGCCCAGCGAAACCAGGCTCGCGGTGAGGTCCTCACCGGCGGCGGGCGGTGGCTGGGCAAAGAGGCTGAGCGCGGCGTGGAACAGAGCGGCCGCCACCACACTCCCCCTGGTGTGCTGGTAGAGCCAGGTGTAGAGGACCGCAGCCGCCGGGAGCCGGGCGAAGATGATCCAGATTTCGCTGCCCTCCAGCGAGGCTCCCCTCGTCCAGAACAGGGGAAGATGCCAGGCGGCCCACAACAAGCCGAGGACGAAGCTCATGACCATGGCGTTGCGATCCTTGATCATGTTGCCCAGGGCAAACCCCCGCCAGCCCAACTCCTCGCCGATTCCATCGGTCAGGGTCAGGACAATGAAAACCAGGATCGAGCTTGCCACCGGCTCTGCGAAGACGGCGGGCAAGTGGTCGGTCCACGCGTCGCCGAGCAGCCCCGCGGTGATCGCCCCCTCGACCAGACTCAGAGTCAGAGGGAAGAGGAGGATGACCAGGTACCAGCGAGCGCCGATGCGCCAGTCGGTGAGTCGGCCACCGAGGCGGCGAAGTTCTTCTCGACCTCCATAGACAACGGCGGCGGCCACTGCCGCCAAGGCCGGGCCGTAGGTCCAGAAGGTGCCGGCTCCGACCGCCCACTCCATATCGAGGGCACGGGGCACCCACACCACCCAGGTGATGGCGAAAGCGAGGATGAAGAAGAGAAGTACGGGACGTTGACGCAAGCGACCGGAC
Source organism: Acidimicrobiia bacterium (assembly GCA_025937235.1). GTDB lineage: Bacteria > Actinomycetota > Acidimicrobiia > Spongiisociales > ZC4RG35 > JARDZU01. Next base: position 35,624 of record JAICRU010000022.1, on the reverse strand, counting down.
TGTAGAAGCGGAATCTTCGGCCGAGTCGACAAATCGGAGGGGCGACCGGCGGTGAGACATCAACATCGCGCGGAGACGAGCCAGAACCCGGGCTCCTGTAGAAGCGCCCGATGCCGAACGGCCGGTTCAGCGAAAGGCGGGCTAAAGGTGACTCCTCTCCGATGGGGGACGTGAGGTCGATCGGCTCCGGGCCCCGATTCAACCCGTCCGGGGCGGCAACTGCTGATTACCTTCCCTCATCGGAAACCCCGCGAGGGAATCAGAACATGGGCGAGGAAACCGGGAACACCGACTGGGTGGCGATCGCGGCCCGCTTCGGGGCGGAGGTGGTGGCCCCCGTTGCCGCCGGGCTCGACCGGAGACCGAATCCAGAGGACTGCTTCTCTTGGGAGATCGTGGAGGCGGCCAGCGTCGCCGGGCTCCGCACCGCCACCCTCTCCACTGAGTACGGGGGAGCCGGGATCAACTCGCTGACCACCGCCATGGTGGTCGAGGAGCTGGGCAAGGCCGACCTCGGCGTGTCGGTGGTGATCGCCCAGACATTGAAGATCGCCCAGACCCTCCAGGCGGCGGCGAGCCCGGAGCAGAGAGACAGGTTCCTCCCCCAGCTCGCCAACAACCCCAGGTTCCTCCTCGCCATCGGGATCACCGAGCCGGAGAACGCCTCCAACTACTTTCTCGCATACCCCGAGGACTTCCGCACCACGGCGAAGCGGGTCGACGGAGGGTGGGTGATCAACGGCAAGAAGCACTTCATCTCCAACGGCAACGTGGCCAGCCTCTACCTCCTCTTCGCCCAGACCGAACCAGGCAAGGGCCTGGTGGAAGGGAGCACTTGCTATCTCATCCCCCGGCCCAGCCAGGGCTTCTCCATCGGGCGGGTGCACGACAAGATGGGCGAGCGTCTCGCCAACAACGCCGAGCTGCTTTTCGAGGATTGCTTCGTCCCCGATGAAAACCTCCTCGGGGTGGTGGGCGGCGGCTTCGACATTCTGACCCGGTTCTTCCCCGCCAGCAATGCCTACGCCGCCTCGAGCGTGTTGGGGGTGGCCTCGGCCGCCTATCAGCGGAGCGTGGACTGGACCAGGACCCGCTTCCAGGGAGGCGCCTACCTGATCGAGCACGACTCGGTCGCCGCCGACCTGGCCCGGATGCGGATGCTGATCGACGCTGCTCGGGCCTACGTGCACAAGGCTGCTCGGGCCGCCGACCTGGGCGGCTCGGATTGGGACCCGACCCTGGGAGCGCTTCCCAAGGTGTTCGCCTCTGAGGTGGCCACCGAGGTGACGACCACCACCCTGGCCCTCCACGGCGGTCACGGCTACATGCGCGAGCTCGGCATCGAGAAGCTGGTCCGGGACGCCGCAGCCTTCCTCCACTCCGACGGGGCCAACCGGACCCTCCTGCTCAAGGCGGCCCGGTCGATCAGGGCCGAGCTCCCCACCAACGGCTGATCAGATCTCGCCGACCGGGCTGCCCTCGTAACGGTGCTGGGCCGATGCCCCCCGGAAGCTGGCGAACACGACACAGCCCTCCGGGTACTCGAACGGACCATGGGGCCGGGACCCGTCGGCGAACAGGTAGTCGCCGGGGTGGAGCGGTTCCCCCTCGGCGATTTGAACCCCTTCCAGAACGAGGACCGAATGGCTGCTGGCGTGGTTGTGTCTCGGCTCGACGTAGCCGGCCGGGAAGCGGATCAGCATGTCGGTGTGCTGGGCCTCCTCGTCCCGGTAGAGGACCTTGACCTGGACTCCATGGCCCAGGGTGAGGACGTCGACGTCGTCCTGCCATTCGAGCTCCCAGCGGTGGGCGAAGTGGAAGGCGGAGTCCATGCGGATCGACGAGGGTACCGGCGACCGGCCCGATTCGGGCTTCGCCCTCCGGGTATCTTCCCGGGTCTCGGAAAGGACCAATGACCGGAAATGGCTCGCGCCGGGCCAGGATCGCCCGGATCACCCCGCCCAGGCTGCAGACCCTGGAGCAGACCCGTGGCCGCACCGCCACCTGGCTCGAGTTGTTCTACGACCTGGCCTTCGTGGTGGTGGTGGCGGTGCTCGGGGAGAGACTCCACGAAGACGTCTCCTGGTCCGCAGTCGCCTCCTTCGCCGGGTACTTCGCCCTGCTCTGGTGGCTGTGGGCGAGCCACACCTTCTATGCGGACCGGTACGACACCGACGACCTCGTCTACCGATTGCTCGCCGCCGCCCAGATGATGGCGGTGCTGGTCATCGCCGCTGCTCTGACCTCCGGACCGGCCGGGTCGACGATGGTCTTCGCCCTCGGCTACGCCTTGGCCCGGCTCGTGCTGGTTGCCATGTACGCCCGGGTCTACCGCCACGTCGCCGAGACCCGCCGCCTGGTTGCCGGCTACCTGCTCGGATTTGGGCTTGCCGCTGTCTTCTGGACGGCGTCGATCTTCATCCCGGAGCCGGGGCGGTTCGTCGTCTGGGCCTTGGCCTTGACCGTCGACCTGGCGACGCCGTGGGTCCAGCGTCGCCAGCAGGCAGCCGTGCCCCTCGATGTCTCCCACCTCCCGGAGCGGTTCGGCCTTTTCACCATCCTCGTCCTCGGTGAGTCGCTGGCGGCGGTCATGGCCGGGCTCCGCCGTCTCGACTGGGCCTTGGGCCCGGTGCTTGCCGCCGCCTGTGGCGTCGGGGTGGCCACCGCCTTGTGGTGGATGTACTTCGACAATGCTGAGGGCTCCGTGGTGCGGAGGACCGATGCCGACAGCCGGACGTGGCGGCCCACCGCCTGGATCTACACCCACCTCCCCCTGGCCGCCTCCCTGGCCGCACTGGGGGTGGCCCTGGGTCTGACGGTGGCCGAAGCCGGCATCGGGGTCTTCGACCCGGGTCATCGCTGGCTCCTGGTCGGGGCGGTGATGATCGCGTTGAGTGCGATGGCCCTGATCCAGGTCGCCTCCCTGACCCACCCGAAGGGGTCGATCAACCGGGCCGTCGCTTGGAATCGCCTGGCCGCCCTTCCCTTCCTCGGTCTTCTCGGCATGCTTGGCGACCCCCGGCCGCTGATGGTGATGCTCGGCGTGCTCGGGATATGCGTCGCCGTTCTCATCGCCGACATGACGGCATGGGATCGGGCCGACCGATCCCCGATGTGAGCCGGTCGGCAGCCAGTCGGCCGGCGGGTGAACGTGCTCGATCTGGCCGGTCGGTGACCGGAAAGTCACCCGAAGGTGAGCCATCCGGCTAGGAGTGCCCCGAACAAGGTGATGGGCAGGAAGAACACCCGCTCCCAAAGGCTGCCCTTGAACAGGCAGTAGATGACCGCCACGGCCAGGAAGGCTGTCACCGACCAGCCCGCCGATCTGAGCCATCGCTGCGGCACCGGGGCGAAATCGATCGCCCCGCCAAAGAAAGCCACCACCCACGCCGAGGCCAGAAGGAGAAGGGCGTAGAAGAGGCTGCGCCAACGCAGCTCCGGGGTCAGTCGGCGTGGGTAGCGGCCCGACCAGACCAGCTCACCGCGACGGACCCCGGCCGCCATGAGGAGATGGACGATGGCCACCCAGAGGAACAACCCGGCGGCGAGAAGGGACAGAGCGTGGACGCTCACTAAATCGGCGATGTCCGTCTCCCGGTCTCATCCAACAGCAGAGGCCCATCGCCGTGGGAACGTGGAATCGAACGCGTGTGCACCACCTATCGCATCGAGCACGCCCCGCCGAGAGTCTGGGCCGATCGACTACGCGTGTCAAGGTCGGGACGGCGGTGGAGCCTGGTGGGCGCCCACGACGAGACGGCCCCAATCATCAGGCCTTCTCAACGTGACCTGGTTACGTTTGATACATGAGTGCGCCCTCCGCTGGGATTCCCGACGAGATCACCACGGCCGACCTGGTGGATGCCATGGGTCGGATACACCGGCACCGATGTCACATCCTCGACCTCGTTTCCCCGGTTCCGGGACGCAGGTTGTTCGGCCCAGCGGTGACCATCTCCTACTTCCCGACCTGCAATGCCAGACTCGATGCCGGGACGTACAACTTCGCCGACCTGTTCTACCAGGCGGTGGCCGACGGGGGTGAGGGCAAGGTGCTGGTCCTCGCCAGCAACGGCTACCAGGACACCTCGCTTGCGGGTGGCACCAAGCTGGCTCGGGTCGAGAAGATGAGACTGGCCGGGGTCCTGGCCGATGGCCGGCTCCGAGACTTCGACGAGCTTGGCCGCCACGACTTCGCAACGTATTGCCGCGGCGAGGCCACTCGTTGGGGCGGCGATGTGGTCACTCCCTACCAGGCCAATGTGCCTGTCGTGGTCTCCCAGGTGGGAATCCACCCCGGCGACTTTGTCTTTGCCGACGCGTCAGGGGCGGTGGTCATTCCCGCATCGCAACTCGATGACGTGGTGGAGGAGGCGATGCGGGTCAACGCCGAAGACCGGGCCTCGATCGACAACATCGCCAACGAGTCCCCTCTCGGCGGCGAGCGTGACCGCCGGTGACGGAGCAACGGACAGCGCCTTCTTGATCACCACCACCGGACAGGGGGAGCGGTGAGCGCAATAGGCATTCACCGTGGCGACAGATCAGCGGCCGTCGACCATGCCTTCGGCGTCGGATCATCGATAGTCTGCAGCGGTCGATCTGAGAGACAGGAGTCTTGTGATGAACACGATGGACGCCGTTCGGATTCACAGCTACGGAGGCCCGGAAGTGCTGACCTTCGAGCAGGCGCCCCGGCCCACTCCTGGAGAGGGAGAAGTAGTGATCGCGGTTCACGCAACCTCGATCAATCCGTTCGATGCAGCTGTCCGAGCGGGCTATATGATCGACTACTTCGGCCACGAGTTGCCGTTGATACTGGGAACCGACGCCGCGGGCATCATCGAAGAGGTCGGTCCCGGAGTACAGGCGCTATCACCCGGTGATGAGGTGTATGCAAGAGGTGGCGTCTCGAGGGACGGCTCCTACGCCGAATATGTCGCTGTGGCTGCAGACGACGTGGCCATGAAGCCCAAGTCCCTCGACTTCATCCATTCTGCGGCAATCCCACACGTCGTGCTCACCGCCTGGCAAGCGCTCTACGAAGCAGGCAATCTCAGCGACGGGCAGACCGCCCTCATCCACGCCGCGGCCGGTGGGGTCGGCCATATTGCCGTGCAGCTCGCCAAACTGCGAGGAGCGAAGGTGATAGGCACCGCGTCGACCAACATCGACTTTCTCGAAGAACTCGGGGTCGACCAGGCGATCAACTATCGGACCAAACCTTTCGAGGATGTTGTCGGCCAGGGATCTGTCGACGTCGTCCTGGACACCGTCGGTGATGACACCCTGGACCGATCATGGTCACTACTGAAGCCGGACGGAATGCTGGTCTCCACCGTCAGACCGCCGTCCGAGGAGACAGCCCTGGCTCACGGAGTCCGTCAACACATGGTGTACGCCCCACCCCCGATAGGCCCCACCCTCACGGAAGTGGCAGCCCTGGTCGACTCGGGGAAGATCACTCCCGAGGTCTCGAGGGTCATCGAGCTGAGCGACGTGAGAAAGGGCCATGAGCTGATCGAGACACGACACACGCGCGGGAAGATCGGCGTCCACGTCACGGATTGATGCCGCCCCGGCGGTGCTCGACTCTGCCGCGCCGGCGCCGATGACCTGCTATCTCAACTCGGCCCCGGGGCCGAGGCCACGCCGAGCTGCTGCATCATTGCCATCGCGTCCCAGCTCACCAATTCTGAGATGAGCCGGCCATCACGAACCTCCCAGATACTCACGCCCGGGATCGTGAAGGATCTCCCGGTCGCCGGGATACCCATGAAGTCGCCTCGATGGGTACCGGTCATCGTGACCACACTGACGACCTTGTCCCCTTCTGCGATCTGCTCGTCAACCGTTGCGGTGAGATCCGGAAACGCGGTGCGCAAACTGGAGATGAGCCCCTTGGTGGCTTCGATGCCGCGCGGAGCCGGGTTGGCGACGCCGCGTATCATCTCGAAGTCGGGGTGACAGACCGCGCATATGGCGTCGAAGGAGCTCATGTCACCCTGGGACACGACATCGCTGAACCAGCGTTGGACAAGAGCCTTGTTCTCATCGGTGCTCGTGGGTTCCTCCTGTTGTGGGTGGCGGGAGGATAGTCGCAGCCGCTGAACCGGGACGGGCCAAGTAGAAACCGGCAGCCCTCCGCCAACTCGGGTTCGGCTTTCTGTCACAGATCGGACCGCTGTCTTGTCGTTACTGGTAGAGACGGCATCGATCAAGGAGTCGTGATGAGAGTCTTCTTAGCCGGGGCGACAGGGGCAGTTGGAAAGCAGTTGGCACCACTCTTGGTCGCCTCGGGACATGAGGTCCATGGGATGACCCGCCATGAGTCGAAACGAGCGATGCTGGAAGAGATGGGAGCCGTCCCGGTGGTGGCCGACGCCCTCGACCCCGACCAGGTCGCCCGGGCCGTCGGTCTGGCGAAACCGGATTTGATCGTCCACCAGCTGACCGCCCTCTCGGGTTGGGGTATGCGTGCCCTCAAGCGTGGCGCGGCCCTGACCAACCGTCTCCGGACCGAGGGCACGGATCATCTGGTCTTGGCCGGACGAGCCGTAGGGGTGCATCGATTCGTGGCGCAGAGCAACTACGCGTTGTACGAGCGAAGCGGCGGGCCGGTGAAGACCGAGGAGGACCCGCTCGACCCCGCTCCCCCGGGCAAGTTGCGCGACGGCCTCGCCGCGATGCGGCATCTCGAGAAGGCGGTCCTCGGGTCCGGAAGGACCGAAGGCGTCGTGCTGCGCTACGGCGGTTTCTACGGCCCGGGCACCAACATGGCGCCCGGCGGTGAGCTGTTCGAGATGATCCGCAAACGCAGATTCCCTCTCATCGGCGACGGTGCTGGCATATGGTCGTTCATCCACATCCGCGACGCGGCGACGGCCACGCTGGCAGCCATCGAGCACGGCAATGGCGGCGTCTACAACATCGTCGACGACGACCCGGCCCCGGTGGCCGAATGGCTGCCCTACCTGACCCACCTGCTCAGCGGCAAGAAGCCACGGCGAATGCCACGCTTCGTCGTGCGGCTGGTCGCCGGTGAAGGAGGCGTGGTCATGATGACCGACGCCCGAGGTGCCTCGAACGCCAAGGCCAAGCGTGAGCTGGGTTGGCGACCGGCATACCCGAGCTGGCGGCAAGGGTTCTCAGCCGTCCAGGAAGAGAGCACTCATCAGATGACCGGTCCCCGTTGACCGATCACGAGCACCTCCTCGACGAGTTGCGGCCGGTTTCGTTTGCGATCGCCTACCGGATGCTGGGCACCGTCTCCGAGGCCGAGGACATCGTGCAGGAAGCGCTGCTGCGATTGCACCAGGTGCTCGACACTGGAGAGGAGATCGGCTCACCCCACGCCTACGTCACCACGGTGACGACCCGGCTCGCCATCAACGAGCTCAACACGGCACGCGCCCGCCGCGAGAGCTACGTCGGTGATTGGTTGCCCGAGCCCATCATCACCGACACCCGCGCCGACCCCTCGTGGCAAGCCGAGACCGCCGACTCACTCTCGCTGGCCGTCCTGGTCTTGTTGGAAAGTCTCTCGCCCGAGCAGCGTGCCGTGCTGGTTCTTCACGATGTCTTCGACTACGGGTATCCGGAGGTGGCCAAAATCGTGGGCAAGAGCGAGGACACGGTGAGACAGCTGGCCAGCCGCGCCCGGCGCCACGTCGCAGAACGCCGTCCCCGCTTCCAGACGACACGAGAGCAGCGGGACGAGCTGGCCCGACTGTTCTTCGCTGCCGCCGAAACGGGCGACCTCGCCGGACTCGAGAGGCTGCTGACACACGACGTGGAACTGACCGGTGACGGCGGCGGCAAGGTCCCGGCACAAGTCCGCACGTTGCGGGGACGGGCCCGGGTCGCCTCCGCCGTGGCGAGGGCGATCCCGGTGCTCACCGCGTTCCCCGGAGTGTCCTGGCGTCCCGTGGAGGTCAACGGCGGTGCCGGGGCCATCTTTGTGGACGGTCGGCAGCATGTGATCGGGGTCATGGCTCTCGACATCGTCGGCGATCAGATCACTGGCATCCAAGGGGTGGTCAACCCAGACAAGCTGGCCCACCTCGGCCCGGTCGCTGACCTCAATTCTCTGCTGAAGTCGGTGAGATCGACCTGAGAAGACGGGACGGCCGGCCGGCAGGCCGAGGTTGACGCCCAGTCGCATCTGCTCTACTTTCACCTGCAATGAAGGCGATGCCTGCCGCCGCGATCTGTGCCTCATGTGCCACATGGTGCGGACCCGACGCGAGCTAGCCCGAACAACAACCCCACGTAGCCGTCGACCCGCATCATCGGATGCGGGTCTTTTCATTGCAGGACCCATGACCCCTCTCCTCGCCCATCGATGCATCTGTCCCAGCCCGCGGCCGTCACGGCCCGGGCCGCCCTGCGACATGTGCGAAGTCGATGAATGGAGTGATGCAAATGACCACGGAAGCGACGACCCTCAATGACGTGAACCTGGCCGCGGTGGGCGGCCTGATCGAAGCGATCCGAAACGAGCCGACCACGGCCGACACGGTGTGGCGGGCAACGGTCGATTGGAAGCGCGGCTTCCAGTCGGAAGCGAAGATCCGCGGCTTCGAACCGCTGCCTTCCGACGAGCCTGTGAGCCTCGGCGGCGACGACACGGCGCCCAACCCCGTGGAGCAACTGCTCGCGGCGCTGGGCAACTGCCTGGCGGTCGGTTATGCGGCCAACGCCTCCGCGTCAGGAGTCGAGCTGACCGGGCTCCAGATACAGCTCGAAGGCGACCTCGACCTGCACACCTTCCTCGGTCTGGCCGACGCCAATGCCGGGTTCGAGACGATCGACGTCAGAGTGTCGATCGAGTCCGACGCCCCGGCCGATCAGATCGAGGAGCTGCACCGCAAGGTCGTGTCCACGTCACCGGTGGGCCACACCCTGCAGCGACCTATCCCGGTCAATATCGCCTTGGCATGAAACATGGCGGCTCGCGCCGGCAATGGTCGGCGCGAGCCACTCAATCCGAATGCTCCACGCCAGGCTAGGTCGATCGAGCCTTCCTCCCAGAGCTGCATCACGGCGACACCGGTCAGGGTCTTGGTGATCGAGCCGAGGCAAAACACCGTGTCCTGGGTGATCGGGCTGTCTGCCTCGATGTCGGCGAACCCCTGCCTGTGAAAGGACAACGACCCTCCCTCGGCGATCATCGCACCACCGCGGTGTCCTGCATGGCGCCACCGCGCCCGTTCCGAAACGAGACAGGGACAAACTGCCTAGAAGAGATCGACGGTCCAGCGTTAGCGCTTCTGCGCGTAGATTGTCAGCGCCAGGCGATCGGCCAACCCAGGGGACCACGTGGAGCTCTTCCTCAGCTATTCCCGCCGCGACAGCGCCATTGGGGAACGGCTGCGCACCGACCTCGAGGCTTCCGGGCACCACGTCTGGATTGACACCGACGACATCCGTGGTGGAGAGCAGTGGCGCGCTTCGATCGCCATGGGCATCGCCAAGGCCGATCGGGTGCTCCTACTCGTCTCTCCCAACTCGATGCAATCGCAGAACGTCGCCAGGGAGATATCCGTCGCCGATGACCACGGCAAACCGATTCTCCCCATCGTCATCGAGCCGAGCGAGATTCCTGCCGAGTTCCAATATCTCCTCTCCGGGGTCCAGGAATTGAGGTTCGAGGGCCGCCCCTATGAGTCGACACTCACCGAGCTGCTCGAGGATCTTGGCGGGCCGGCCGCCATTACGAACGAAGCGCCGGTGCCCGTTTGGGAGCCAGCTCGTCGCCAACCCACCCGACGACGGTTCCTCAAGCCGGCCCTCTTCTTAATCGCCGCATCCGGTTTGGCCGCGATCGGCCTCAGCCAATTCGATGGAGCGGGCCCGTCTGAGGGACCGACGGAGCCAACCACCAGAGCCACGCCCCAGCAGACCCTCGCCCCCACCACCCTTCACCTGCTCGGGGGCTCGGCCTGGCTGGCTGGGGTCGAGTTCTCACCGCATGAGGCGGCCTACGACCCCGCCTCCGAGGAGGTGATCGTCGACTACCAGGTCGATGTCAGGCAGACCGAGACCCGAACCTGGTTCGAGCTCTATCCCAGCATGTCGATCCAGCTCGCCGACGACCGCGTCTTGACGGCATGGAGGGACTCCGGCGAGGTGCCGGGACTGGGCACGGCCAGTCTCGAGATGACCTACTGCTGCACCCCAGCGGGGTCCGATCTCTCCTCCGCGACCTTTGTCTTCGGCCGACCGACGGAACAACGTTGGACCCTTCCGATGAAGGTCGACGGCACCGGAACCGGGCCCGTGCCGATCCATTTGGACACCACGGGGCGGGTGGAGGCGGACGGAATGTACTTCGACATCACCGACATCGACCTCGTGCCGTGGGCCTGTGTCAAGGCCAGCGACGGTGGCGCCGCGTTGAGAGGAATGACCGTCTTCGGCCCGGTGAGCGACGACCGCTTCACAGTGATGCTCACCGGGACCCTGGGTGCAAATGCGTCTGTGCCCAGTAGCGGGGGCGCGGCCGATTCGGTCAGCCTGACCCAGCCCAATGGGAATCAGTCGGCGTCGGTGGGGTCCTACACGCTCTATGGCGCCAACGAGTCGGCCACCCAAGTCCCGTTCTGTTTCCTGGTGGATGCTCCGGGGACGGGCAGCTATCGGCTCAATTGGTCCACCCCGTATGGCGGCACCGACGCCTTCGACTTCACCATCGAATGAGGCTCGCGTCCGAAGGACCACGTCCGCACTGAATCAGGCTCCTCCCATCTCTGATGCGGCGTTGATGAATCGCCTCCACCCTTAGCGCGGGTCGACACTCCCCGATCCGGAGATGTCCGACTCGACTTGCGGCGAGCCCAGGTACTCGACCGACCCAGAGCCACTGATATCGACCTCGAGATGATCGTCGACACCGACAACGACGTTGCCCGAGCCGGGGATGGTGACGTCGGCCGTGGCCACCGTGAGCGACTCGGCGTCGAGAGAGCCCGAGCCGGAGATTGAAACCACCAGGGTCTCGGCCCCGCCTCCCACCTCGACCGACCCAGAGCCACTGACATCGACCTCCAGATCAGTCACGGCGACATCGTCGACATTCACCGAACCCGACCCGCTGACGCCTATGGCAGCGGTCTCGCCGGTGACGCTCGGCGCATCGATCCGGCCGCTGCCGCTGACCTGAAGGTTGTCTGTGCCGCTCATGGTCACGTGGTAGACGATGTCTCTGGTTGGGTCGATGTTCTCGGTCGTGCCCAGGACCAGCACCCCGCTGCTCACCTCCGAGGTGAGCAGCGGCAAGAGGTTGTCCTCGGCCTCGATGACGAGCGACGGAGAAGCCCCGACCTCGATTTCGACATTTCCCTCCCCATCGAGTTCGACTCCGGTGAACTCGCCCACCTCCCGTTCCTCGGAGGTGACGTCGCCGTTGCCCCGCTCACCGAGGACCGCGCTGCAGCCGGCCGAGACAACGAAGACGAGCGTGAGCAGGAAGACCGTCATCCCGGGCCGCAGCCTCTTGTTCCTGGCTGTCATGCCTCGGGCTCGATCTCGTAGTCCTCGACCAGCATCCAAGCGGAGCCGTCGAGGGACATCTCGTTGCGCCACAGGATGCTTCCTCGTGAGCTCAGCTCCCAGGTGAACTTCAGGAACGGTGGCTGCTCACCGGTGGACTCGAACACCATTTGATCTCCGACGATCCGGCCCCGGAGCAGGGCAACACTGCCGTAGTTGTCGGCGATGGTCGCCATGTACTCCCCGGCCCGCGGGTTCCAGCCGCAGACCCAGTGCAACTGCCAGTTCAGAACGAACGTCCCGTCTTCGAGCATCTGATCCTGCTCGTAGTCCCCGACCACCCATCGGCCGTCCTGGATCCAATGATGTCTCGCCACGCCCCGAGCCAGCTGGGCCGGGGTCCCCGGGCCCATCCCGCCGGGGTGGATCCTCCCGTTCCAGGTTCCATCACGATGAAAACGTCTCAGCTCCTCCATCTCCGCACCGGGAATGATCGGACGCGGGATCGTGTCTGCGAGTTCTGTGATCGTCATTCAGCCCTCCTTTGAGCCGATGGGTCCGGGATGGCCGGTCCGCCCGGAGCACGAAGGTAGAAGTACAGACCGACGACATTGATGACGGCGAGGGCGATCATCAAAGGGACGACCTCCGTCGAGGCGTGTGGTGACAGCGGGTCGGCCTGATGCCCGAACCACTGGTCGACGGCGATGCTGATGCTCTCCATGAATCCGAAAGCCAGCCAAGAACCGGTGAGGAAGATCCCCAGGGGTCTCCGGTGCCACATCCACCAGGCGGCGGTGGCCATCAGCGGCAGCCACACGACCAGATCTTGCACATAGATGGCATTGGTGGCCACCCCGAGCCCGTCGAGGAACGACCCGGGGTCATCGCCGAGCAGGGCCGGGACCACCACCTGCAGCCAGGCCAACGCATTCAAAACCACGATCGCCCAGATCAGGATCGACAGGCCACGGACCGGGACCCGCTTCGTCGTCTCCTCTGACGGGAACTCACCTCCTTTGATGACCAGGGCAAAGGCCGAGAAGAGAGCAAGCGACTCGGTGGCCACATAGAGGAGGAACAGGGTGTTGAACGGGGTGAGGAACAGGAGGAGAAAGGCGTTGTAGGCGTGATAGAAGACCGATCCCAACCACCAGTAACGGGCTCGCCATGAACCGCGGCGCTGAAACCACATCGCGGCCAGAAGAGCCGGTGTGGCCAAAAAGAGCATGACCAGGGCGGTCCCCCTGGCATTCCCGTTGCTCACCTCCGGTCCCAGGAGGACGTCGGGGACGAAGAAGGTCAGGGCCGCGGAAAGACCCCCGACGCCGGCCAGGGCGAGGGACAGCCGGTACACATGCCCGGGGAGACCGACCCGATCCATCACCGATGAAGACAGCCGGGACACATCCCTGGTTGGAGCGCTCATTTGAGGATCTCCTTCTCGACAGATCGGTCCAACAGACCCGATATTCCGCCCCCGCCAAGCCCGGGGCATAGGGGACAAGGTCCCGAACAGTCGGGCTTCCGCGGCGCTACGGAGGCCGATTGGAAGCAGGCGTCCCAAAGGGGAAGGGCGGTAACTTCGAGTGGTGACCACATCGCTGTTCCGACGTATCTGGCAGCCCCCGGCCCGCTTCGCCGACCGGACCCGGGAACGCCACGTCAGTTTCCTCGAGCTTTTCTTCGACCTGGTGTTCGTAGTGATCGTGGCCCAACTGGCCCATCGACTCGCCGAGCACCCGGACTGGGCAGGTGTCGGTTGGTTTGTGTTCCTCTTCTACGCGGTTTGGTCCTCATGGGTGAACGGGACCCTCTACTACGACCTCCATGGGACCGACGACGTCAGCGTTCGGGTGTTCACCTTCGCCCAGATGCTGGCGGTGGCGGTGATGGGGGTCTACGTGGGCGATGTCCCGGGGGAAGGATCAGTTGGGTTCGCCATCGCCTATGCCGCCAACCTCCTGATCCTGGTGATCATCTGGTTCCGCACGGGTCTGCACGACCCCGACCACCGACCCGCCTCCCACCCCTACTCGGCGGCATACCTGTTATCGGCCCTGGTCTTCGTCTCCAGCGTGTGGGTCGAACCGCCGCTCCGTTACTGGCTCTGGGCGGGCGCTCTCCTCATCGCCATCGCCGGCCAAGCGATCGCCTTCTACCGCTGGACGCCGCCGGCCAGCCAGAGTGGAGATGCCGTCATCGCTACCACCCCGTCCCTCGTAGAGCGTTTCGGGTTGTTCGTGATCATCGTGCTGGGCGAGGTGATCGTCGCTGCGGTGACCGGGATGGCCGACCTGACCCCCCTCGATACCGACGAGTTGATCATCGGATTGTTCGGGGTACTCATAGCCATCGGCCTTTGGTGGATGTACTTCGACCTGGTCTCACACCGGGAGCCGATCTCACGCAAGACCCAGCTCTGGTCGTATCTCCATTTCCCGCTCGTCGTGGCCATAGCCGCGGGTGGGGCCGGGGTGCTGAACACCGTGGAGCACGCCTCCGAGCCCATTCCGGACGAAGTTCGCTGGCTCCTCGTGGGGGCTCTGGCCGTGGCGATGGTCTCGGTGGCGCTGCTCACCCTCACCCTGGAGGTGCGACGGGAGAACCCGGAGCTATACCGGAGCGCCGACATCGCCATCATGATCAGCGCTGCCCTGGCCCTGGGCATCGGGCTGACCGACTGGGGCGCGAAGGGAACCCTCGGTGCTCAGGTGCTGCTCCTCCTCGCCCCCGCTGCCGTCGGAATCGTGGTCTGGTTCAAGCGCGTCCCCGGTTGGGCCGAGACCGTCTGAGCGACCATGAGCTGTTCCTTCTTCGAAGAGTGCCTCCTGCCCATCACGCCAGGGCGCTCGGGACGTCTGGCCAGACAACACCGCCAAAGGGCCCTATCTGGGGACCGGCGAGCCCCACAAGCTGGGCGGAGAGCCGTCGAAGGAGAACGTGATGCTTGCCGCAGTCATAACTGGTTCCACCCATCCTCTCGGCCTCGAGGACTCCGCGAGATGATGCCCACAGAAGCACCCGACCGGGTCACCCCCACGGAGGAGCGCCCAACGGGGATGGGCATCAGCACCGTGTGGTGGTTCATGGCCCTCACCTTCGGGCTGGGCTGGGGTCTGGGGGCGCTGCTCTTCATCTTCACCGAGCAGATCGAAGCCGTGTTCGGGGAGGTGAGCGGGACCAACCCGGTCTTCATCCTGTTGGTCTGGTCACCCGCCATCGCCGGAATCGCGTTGGTGTGGCGCCACTATGGGCGCCATGGGGTGATCGACTTCCTGGGACGACTGCGTTTGTGGAGGGCGCCCGCAGCCTGGTGGGTCTTCCTGCTGTTGGGCATCCCTGCGGTGAAGTACGTCGGAGCCTCGATCAACGGTGTTGCCGGCGATTTCCCCTTCTCACCCTGGTACGCGGTATGGCCCGCCATGGCCCTTGCCCTGTTCATCGGGCCCGTCGAAGAATTCGGCTGGCGTGGCGTGGCCCTCCCCTTGCTGCAAACACGCTTTGCACCTCTCTGGGCCGGTCTGGTCCTCGGCGGCTTCTGGGCGGTTTGGCATGCCCCGGCATTCCTGCTCTCCGGGACCCCGCAGAGCGCCTGGGATTTCGGGCCATACCTGGTTGGGGTCCTCGCCCTCTCCGTGATCATCACACCCCTGTTCAACGCAGCAGGGGGCAGCATCCTCATGGCGATGATCTTCCATTTCCAGATGAATGGCCCAGCGTGGCCCGATGCCCAGCCCTGGGAGAACTACCTTTTCGCCCTGATCGCAATCGTGATCGTGGTCCTCAACCGGAAGACGATGCTTCGCCGTCACGGCGGAGCCACCGAGGTGGTTCCGCTGAAGACGTAGGCGTCGACAGCTGCGTCGGCGTCCGGCGGTCGCTAGCTTCCGCTGCGATGCGCTGCGCCATCTCCTCGCGTTTCACCCGGATGGTGGCGATCGGTCTCGCTCCGACCGCCTGCCCATCCGAGTCGGTCGACACATCAGAGGCGCGACGCCCGTCGACGATCGAGGGCAGTGAGGACGGCGATCTGGTCCAAGTCGAAGGCTCCTGACGGATGCATGACTCGATCACCGGCTATCTGCTGGTCGCCGATATCAGCGGTTACTCCACGTTTCTGAACGAGTCGGAGCTGGACCATGCCCGGGAGACGCTCACCTCATTGCTCGAGGTGCTCATCGACCGGACCCGGCCTCCGTTGGTGATCTCCAAACTGGAGGGTGACGCCGTCCTCTCCTACACCCCCGGCTCCGGGATCCTCACCGGGCAGACCCTGGTCGAGATCATCGAGGCCACTTACGTCGCATTTCGCCGCGCCATCGAGCTCATGGTCCTGAACAACACCTGTCAGTGCAATGCCTGCGCCAATGTGTCCGCCCTCGACCTGAAGCTGTTCCTCCACCACGGCACGTTCGCCATACAGAAAGTCGGCGAGCGGGAGGAGCTGTTCGGCAACGATGTGGTCCTCACCCATCGGCTGCTCAAGAACACCATCAGCAACGACACTGGGATCCGGGCTTACGCGGCCTACACGGAGGCCGCCCTGGGCCAACTCGGCGAGGAACTCGCAGAGACCATGACCAGGGTCGACCTCGACTACGGGGATGTCGGCCCGGTGACGGTATGGGTACAGGACCTGCATCCGGTATGGGCGGCACAGCGCGACGACCCGGTGGTGGTTCTCGAGCAGGGAGACGTAGACGTCGAGTACTCGATCTCCCTTTCCATGTCCCCGGAGATGGTCTGGGACTATCTCAGTGATCGGAGATTCACCAACATTCTCCTCGGCGCCGACCGGGTGGAGGTCGTCGACCAGCAGCACGGTCGGACCATGGAAGGGTCGACGATGCAGTGCTACCACGGGGACAAGGTGGTGTCACAGGTGATCCTGGAGTGGAGCCGTTTCACCGGATCGTGACCAGGGACCGTCTCCCCAACTTCGGCGGCCGGCTTCAGGTGCTCAGCGTGACCGAATTGGACCCGGCAGGGTCGGGCACCTTGCTCACCATCAAGGCGGGGGGGATCACCGGCCCTGCCCTGCTCCGGTCGGTGGCCCGGGTCGTGTTCAAGGCCGGACGCAAAGACTTCGTCGCCCAGGGCGAGGCGTTCCGCCGCCGACTAGACGCCGACCACGCCGATCGACTGACAGCCGCCGTTTGATCCCTGAGAGAGGGGCGATCCTCAGGATCGCGGCTTTGCCTCCGACCAGGGGCGTACGCCGAGATCTGAGCACCATCCAACCCGGCGATGCGAGGGATTACGTTTCCGAGCGCCATGACCGAAGCCGCCGTCCACGGTGCTGTCGAGTGGAAGGCGATCGATCCGTGGACCCTCGAATTCGACGCCTACGACCCAGCCGAGGAGACGCTGAGGGAGACTCTGTGCACCGTGGGCAACGGACGGATGGCGAGCCGGGGAGCGGCCCCGGAGCACGCCATCGTCGAAGGTCGCCATTACCCCGGCACCTATGTGGCCGGCCTCTACAACCGGCTCACCGATGAGGTCGACGGCCGCACCATCGAGAACGAGAGCATGGTCAACCTGCCCAACTGGCTGTCTTTCACGTTCCGCATCGGCGAGGGACCGTGGTTCTCCATCGACGAGACCGAGATCCTCCACTATCGCCAGGCCCTGGAGATGGATAGAGGGATCCTGGTCAGAGAGGCGCGCTTCCGGGATCCCCATGGTCGGGAGAGCTCACTGACCCAGCGTCGTCTCGTCTCGATGGCAAGTCCCCATGTCGCTGCCCTGGAGACCACCCTTCGGGCGGAGAACTGGGACGGAAAGGTCACGTTCCGCTCGCTGATCGACGGCCGGGTGGAGAATCGGAACGTCGAGCGTTATCGGGACCTGAGGGGGGATCATCTCGAGATCGTCGATGCCTGGATGAACCGTGGTGATCGACCGATGCTGAGGGCGCGAACCACACAGTCCCGAATCGAGATCGTGACCGGTGCCAGACACCGCATCTGGATGGATGATGCCAGGGTGGACTTCGCACGCCGCGCTGTCATCGAGGACCGAGCGGTCGGCGAGGAGCTCACCGTCATGGTGATGCCTGAAGCCGCCGTGCGGGTGGAGAAGGTCATTTGCCTAGTGACGAGCCGGGACGATGCCATCTCCGAGCCCGGTGTCGAGACAGCCGAGGAGCTCGAGCATGCCCCGGACTTCGTCGATCTCGAACCGGAGCACGCCCGGTGCTGGCTGAGCTTGTGGAGACGCTTCGACGTCGACATCGAGGCCGAGCCGAGGATGCGTCAGATAACCAACCTCCACATCTTCCATCTCCTCCAGGTGGCCTCCCCCAACATCATCGACATCGACGCTGGGATCCCGGCCCGAGGGCTGCACGGAGAGGCCTACCGTGGTCACGTCTTCTGGGACGAGCTCTTCGTCTTCCCGGTGCTCCACGTGAGGTCACCCGAGGTCGCCAGGTCCCTTCTCCGCTATCGCTACCGGCGGCTGCCCGCTGCTCGCCGGGCGGCCCTGGCCGCGGGGTACGACGGAGCGATGTTCCCGTGGCAGTCGGGCAGCGACGGGCGTGAGGAGACCCAGCAGATCCATCTCAACCCACGCTCCGGCCGCTGGTTCGACGACCACAGCCACCTGCAGCGCCACATCAACATCGCCATCGCATACAACGTGCTCCAGTACCTCCGTTTCACCCATGACGTCGAGTTCCTCTCCGAGTTCGGCGCCGAGTTGCTCGTCGAGATCGCCCGCTTCTGGGCCAGTGCCGCCGAACACGACAAGATCGACGACAGGTATCAGATCACCGGGGTCATGGGCCCCGACGAGTTCCACGACCACGACCCGCACTGGGACGGGGCCGGGCTCCGCAACAACGCCTACACCAATGTGATGGTGTCATGGCTGTTCGCGGCGATCCCCGAGGCATTGCAGCCCCTGCCGGAGCATCAGAGGGAGAGCCTGTTCGAGAGAATCGGGCTGGATCAGACGGAGATGGCCCTATGGGACGAGATCAGCCGCAAGTTGGTGGTCCCCTTCCACGACGAGGGGATCATCAGCCAGTTCCAGGGGTACGAGCAGCTCGAGGAGCTCGACTGGACGCTGTACCAGGAACGCTACGGCAACATCGAGCGACTCGATCGCATACTCGAGTCCGAGGGCGACTCGGTGAGTCGGTACAAGGCGTCCAAACAAGCCGACGTGCTGATGCTCTTCTATCTGCTCACCTATGAAGAGCTCGTCGAGGTCTTTGCCCGGCTGGGGGTGGTCTTCGACGAGGACATGCTGGCCAGGAACATCGACTATTACCTGGAGCGGACCTCGCACGGGTCGACACTGTCCCGCCTGGTCCACTCGTGGGTGCTGGCCCGCAGTGATCGCCAACGTTCCGTCGAGCTGTTCCGTCAGGCCCTCGAGTCCGACATCAGCGACATCCAAGGCGGGACCACCACCGAAGGGATCCATCTCGGGGCGATGGCCGGCACGGTGGACATGCTGCTGCGCGGCTACTCGGGGATGTCGGCGGGGGCCGACGGCGTGCTGCGATTCAAGCCCGGCCTCGACCCCGAGCTGGGACGCCTCGACTACTGCATCTACTACGACCGCCGCTGGCTCTACGTATCGGTGGCCGGGGAGGACATCACACTCACCTCGGAGATCACCTCACGGCCTCCGGTCGAGGTGGAGTGCCGTGGGTGGCGGGTCACTCTGGCATCGGGGATGACGACCCGATTCGACTAGATCGAAGCGGGGCCCTCGAAGGCATCGAGCAGGATCTCCAGGAGAGCGATCGTCTGCTCCGGGCCGTCGAGGAAGTAATCGGCCCAGGTGTCCGCTCCCGATCCGACCTCACCGACCCGGATGCCGATGCCGCCGATGATCCGAGCCCGGAGGAAGGCGTCCTCGTCGGTCATGTCGTCTCCGACATAGAGAGGGGTCGGTGAGCCAGGCATCAGCTCGAGCAGATAGCCCAGGGCTGCTCCCTTGTCCCAGTCCACATTGGGCCGCAGCTCGCGTATCTCCTTGCCTCCGGTCTCCGTCAGCGTTGGGTGCTGCGCAGCGACCTGGGTGGTCAGCTCGCCTGCCTTCTGCCTGACGTCGTCGCCGGTGGCGCTGCGAGTGTGAACCGCGATGGCGAAGCGCTTTCGCTCTACCTTCACCCCGGCCAGACCAACCGCTCCGGCCTCGAGCTCTCTCTGCGCGGCGTCGAGGTCGGAGAGAACGGCCACTGCCCCTTCGTGCTCGAAGTGTTGGCCTCCCGGTCGGTCTATCTCAAAACCGTGGCTGCCCCCGTAGGTGAGGCCATCGACGCCCACCATCTCACGCACGTCATTGAGGCCTCTACCGCTGACGATGGCCAGCGGCACTCGCGCCGCGAGACGTCGCAGCAACTCGCGCGCCCCATCGTCGATCCTGGCCTGGGCCGGGTCGGCGACGATGCCGGTGAGAGTCCCGTCGTAGTCGAGGAACAGCGCCGGTTCGGCACCGAGTCTCGACACGATCTCGGTCACCGACTCCAGCGCGGACGCGGGCGGGGGAAGGAGCGAAGGCCACACCCCGATATCCAACGGCAGGTCGCCAACTCCGGGAACGACGACATCGGCTCCGGAGTCGAACAGCCCTCGTTGGCCGGGGTCCCCGATCCCCACCACCAGCCCGAAGCCACCCGCCCGACCCGCCGCCACACCGGCAGGGGCGTCTTCGATGACCGCAATGGAGGGTGGAGGCACACTCAGACGCCGCGCGGCCTCCTCAAACATGGCAGGGTCCGGCTTTCCGGGAACGCCGAGCTCGCCGAGATCCACACCGTCCAACTGAACGTCGAGGAGAGCAGCGAGATCGGCCGGCAGGACTCTGCGGGCGTTGCGGCTCGATGACACCAATGCCGTCGGGACCGCCCTGGCTCCGAGCGCCTCGAGGAGTCGTTTCACCCCGGGGAGAGGGGTGACTCCCTCGTTATCGACCAATTCGTTGAACACCTCGTTCTTCAGATTCCCGATTGCCGCTCTGGTGCCCAGCCCCGGCAGGTCGGCGGGGTCGCCTTCGGGAACCTCTATCCCCCTGGAGCGAAGCAGGGCCGCCACCCCCTCATAGCGGGGCTTGCCATCGACGTGACGGCGGTAGTCAGCCTCGGGATCGAACCTGTCCTCGATTCCCCGCTCCGCAAAGAACTGGTCGAAGGTCTGCTGCCATGCCACGGCATGGAGGCGGGCGGTGTCGACGAGGACGCCGTCGAGATCGAACACGACCGCGGTCGGGGCTCGCAGTCGGCTTGCCGGGACTGGGGCTGACGGCGGATGAGGGCTCAAAGCATGGATGCCAGGCGCAGTGTGCTCCCGTTGGCGATCCCGAGATGGAGGCCGTGGTATCGCTCCAGATTGTCCAACTGGCGTCTCGTGATCTTCTGGCAGACGTAGTCCCAGTGCATGGCGACGAGGTCGCCGGGGCGAAGAGGAGCCGCATCGACCGGCGGCAACACCGACTCCACCTCCGCGGCGCCGAGCCGAAGCGTCCGCCCGTCCCATCGCAGCGACCGCGAGCTCACCAGCACCCTGGATTCCACGATCGATTCCACCCGGCCCCATCGGATTCGGCATCGGTCGAGGACCCGCAACGATGGGTCGACGACCCCCTCCCTGAGCAGGCCCGCCCAGGGGTATATGCAGAACACGTGGAAGGAGTGGGTGGGCACTGCACCGGCGTTCAGCCCCTCCACGATCTCTGACCAGTTGAGAGCAGCACGCCTCCGAAATCTCTCCTCGACGGAGTTGCCCAGTCTGAGCAGATCGATCCTCTCCAGGAGGGGGCTTCCCAGCCAGTAGGCCTCGACCACCTCGGCGTCCAGTGGCTGTCTCCCGGTGCAGGCCGCGATGAGCTCCAGGTAGGGCCAGGCACCGTCAAAGCCCGCAATGACGTGGCGCAACTCGTCGAGGCCTTCCTGCCCGCCCGCCATCACCTGGGCGAGCAATCCCGTCTCGACTGGCCCGCAGTAGCCCAGGTGGTTTGGTGGGAAGGCAAAGCGAGAGAAGAGGGTCGGGCCGTCGACCAACATCACGCCAGACTTGGTCGTCGCCAGCCGGCGACCCCGGCCAGGACGGCGCCGACCGTCACCAGGACCACACCGAGAAGAGGTGGGAGAGCCATGCCCCGCACCCCGGCGTCGAGGATCCCTGTGACCACCGCGCCGGCCACCAACACGGCGGTCACGTCCACCGCTTGGGCCCGGCCCAGCGCGGCGAACCACGTGGCGACATAAGCGGATAGGGTGAGGCCGGTGGCCAAGAGCCAGACCACGTGCTCCGTCCCGACGGCTCCCAATCGGGAAAAGGAGCCCATGGCCGCCGCATATGCAAGGAGAATGGCCGCCCCACCTGCCATGCGAACCACCCCGACGAAGAGGGGCGGGACGGCGCCCAGGACGCGCTTGGCCACGACAGTCTCAACTGCCCAGAGAAGGGTCGCGGCCAGGATCATCGCCTCCCCCTCCCCCATCTCCAACGGCTGAATCACTCCGCTGAACGCGACCTGGCCCCCGACCAGAACCAGGAGCGCACCGATGTGAAGGGGGCCGATCCGCTCGCGCAGGAACCCAATCGCCAGGATCGCCACCCAGACCACCAGCGTCTTATGGATGAAGGCGGCGTCGGGCGACGTGGCGCGGGCCAACCCCTCGAAGAAGAGCACGAAGGGAACACTTCCGCCGATGATGGCGATCACCGCCAATCCCCAGCGGTGACGCCAGATCAGGTTCCGATCGACCGGGCGCTCACCGCCCCTGACGAGCCTGACGAAAGCCGCGGCCAACAGGATCATCGCCGCACCGGCATTCTTCAGCGTGGTGTAGGTAGTGGCATCGGAGACCTCTGCCCAGGCGCGAACCCCGTAACCGTTGATGAACACGGCCACACCGCTGATCAGCGCGGTGACCCCGGCCAGGAGGACACCGGACCGTCGCCGCTCGAGGGTCGCCGATGGGTACCCAACCACGGCAACCACACTACCGATGACTCGAACGACGTGACTCAGGGGCGGTGCCCGGCACTAGCTTGCCCTGGAGACAGGGAATCGCATGAGCAGCAAGGTCTTGGACCGATCGGACATTGGAGCGCTGTTCGACGCACTCGCCGGCGAGGGTTATCGGATCCTGGGCCCCACGGTCCGGGACAACGCCATCGTCTACGACCGGATCGATGGAGAAGAGGACCTGCCGGTCGGATGGACCGACATCCAGGATGGGGGGAGTTACCGCCTGCAACGGCGTGACGACAATGCCCTCTTCGGTTATGCAGTCGGGCAGCACTCGTGGAAGGAGATGCTGTTCCCGCCTCGGACCGAGCTCTTCCGGGTCGAGCGGTCGAATGCCACCCTGCGATTCGTGCCCACCGCGGTGCCGGAGGTGCGCTACGCCTTCATTGGGGTCCGGGCCTGCGAGCTGGCCGCCATCGCCATCCAGGACCGGGTCTTCCTCGGTAGTGGTGCGGTAGATCGCACCTATCAGACCGCCCGTCACGAGGTCTTCATGGTTGGGGTCAATTGCATGGTCGCCGGCGGCACCTGCTTCTGTGTCTCCATGGGAACCGGCCCACGCTGCAGCGACGGCTACGACCTGGTGCTGACCGAGGTCATCGCCGACCACCGTCACGAATTCGTCCTGGAAAGCGGCAGCGACAAAGGGGAGGACCTGTTGGCCCGGATGCCGGGACGACCGGCAGGCCCGGACGACCACGACCAGGTCGACCGAACCGTGGCGCGGACCGCTTCGCAAATGGGGCGTTGGATGGGCAACGAGGGGATCAAGGAGCTCCTCTACGACAACCTCCAGCACCCGAGGTGGGAGGAGGTCGCCAAGCGCTGCCTGGCCTGCACCAATTGCACGCTGGTGTGTCCGACCTGCTTCTGCTCGACGACCGAGGACTCGGTGTCCCTCGACAGCGCCGTCGCTACCCGCTCTCGCCGCTGGGACTCCTGTTTCACGCTCGACTTCTCCGCGGTCCACGGGGTGCCGGTGCGCAGCACGACCAAGGACCGGTACCGTCAGTGGATGACGCACAAGCTGGCCTCGTGGTACGACCAGTTCGGGTCGTCGGGATGTGTCGGGTGCGGCCGCTGCATCACGTGGTGCCCGGTGGGCATAGACATCACCGAGGAGGTCGCAGCCATCAGGGCCACACAGGGGGTCATGGCATGAGCCTGATCTCTCTTCGCGAGCGGAGCCAGCTCTTGTCCAAGCTGACCAGTACCGAGCTCGATCTCTTCGAGTCGTTGTCGCGGGAAATGACGGCAGCAGACGGGGAGATCCTCTTCGAGGAGGGAGCGGACGCCGACACCTTCTACGTGGTGGCCGACGGCAGGGTGGCCCTGGAACTGACCAGTGCGGGCAGGAGCCCCATGATCATCCAGACACTGGGGCCGGGAGAGCTGGTCGGCCTGAGCTGGCTCTTCCCACCTCATCGCTGGAACTGGCGGGCGCGGGTCGTCGGCGCATCGCGCCTGGTCGTCTTCGACGCCGTCGAGGTCCGGCGGCACTGCCACGAGAACCGAGATCTGGCACTCGACGTGTTTCAGGTCGTGGCGGCCGAGATGGCAGAACGACTGCACAGCACCAGGCTCAGGTTGCTCGACTTGTACTCGTAGCAATGACCGCGAACACCGCCGCCCCATCCAGCCTCCAGCCGGATGCGATGCTCCCCCGTCCCTTCCGGGTGGCCTCCACCGCGGCCGACACCGTCGACACCGTCACGCTGATCCTGGAGCCCGAGGACGGTGAGGGGTTTCACTTCGCCCCCGGGCAGTTCACCATGCTCTACGTCTTCGGTGTCGGTGAGGTCCCCATCTCGGTCTCGGGCGACCCGGGCACAGCGGAGACCCTGGTGCACACCGTGCGCGCCGTTGGCGCGGTCACCGAGGCGATATGCCGTCTGACGGCAGGGGATCGGGTCGGTATCCGTGGCCCGTACGGGACGGGGTGGCCAATCCGGGAGGCGGAGGGCAAGGACGTGGTGGTGGCTGCGGGTGGCATCGGGCTCGCTCCGGTCCGACCCATGCTTCTCACCCTCCTCGCCGGTCGTCACCGGTTCGGCGCCGTGTCGCTCGTCTACGGGTCACGCACGCCTGGAGACCTCCTCTATGTCGACGAGCTCCACTCGTGGCGCAGCAGGTTCGACGTCGAGATCGAGGTCACCGTGGATCGGGCCGGATCGGACTGGCTCGGCGACGTGGGGGTGGTCACCTCCCTGCTGCCCCGTATCCCGTTCCGGCCGGAGAACACGATCGCAGTCGTGTGCGGGCCAGAGATCATGATGAGGGTGACGGCCGACGAGATGATCTTGCGAGGAGTGAGTGCAGCGAGCATCTACCTCAGCATGGAGCGCAACATGAAATGCGCCGTCGGGTTCTGCGGCCATTGCCAGTTCGGTCCCGAGTTCATCTGCCGCGACGGGCCGGTGTTCGCCTACGAGCGGATCCGGGGGAGGATGCGGGTGCCTTCACTGTGAGCCCGGCGCGACCCCGGCTGGCGGTGTGGAAGTTCGCCTCGTGCGACGGATGTCAGCTGACGTTGCTCGACATCGAGGATCATCTCCTCGACGTGGCCGGGGCCCTCGACATCGCCTATTTCCCCGAGGCGACCAAAGGCGAAGTCGAGGGGCGATATCAACTGTCACTGGTCGAGGGCTCGATCACAACTCCCCATGATGCCGAGCGGATCAGAGAGGTCCGAGAGATGTCGGAGACCCTGGTGACCATCGGCGCCTGCGCCACCGCCGGGGGCATCCAGGCATTGCGCAACTGGGCCGACGTCGACGAATACCTGAGCATCGTCTATGCCGAGCCCCGCTACATCGACACCCTGAGCACCTCGACCCCGATCGAGCACCATGTCCGGGTCGACTTCGAGCTTCGCGGCTGCCCCATCTCCAAGCATCAGCTCATCGAGGTGATCGATGCGTTCTGCCACCAGCGCAAGCCCGGTATCCCGAGACACAGTGTGTGCGTCGAGTGCAAGCTGCGCGGTACCGCCTGCGTGATGGTGGCCCAGGGCATCCCCTGCATGGGACCGATAACCCAGGCCGGCTGTGGTGCCATCTGCCCCGCCTACGACCGCGGTTGCTACGGGTGCTTCGGGCCGTCCCAGGACCCGAACATCGACTCACTGGCGGCGTGGTGGAAGCGGCTCGAGGTATCTGATGTCGATCTCGTCCGCGCCCTGCGCACCTTCAATGCCTATTCACCCGAGTTCAGGGAGGCGAGCGAGGCCTATGAGCGCCGAGCGTGAGATCGCCGTCGACTACCTCGCCCGGGTGGAAGGCGAGGGGGCGATGTACCTCAAGCTGAAAGGTGATGTGGTCGAGGATCTCAAGTTCAAGATCTTCGAGCCGCCGAGGTTCTTCGAAGCCTTCTTGGTGGGCAGGAGGTTCTCGGAGGCCCCGGACATCACCGCCCGTATCTGTGGGATATGCCCGATCGCCTATCAGACCAGCGCCTGCAACGCCATGGAGCATGCCGCCGGTGTCCGCATCACCTCTGGGCTCCGTGACCTGCGCCGATTGATCTACTGCGGGGAGTGGATCGAGAGTCACGCTCTCCACGTTTTCTTCCTCCACGCTCCCGACTTCCTCGGCTATGAGAGTGCCATCGCCATGGCCTCCGACTTTCCCGAGCGGGTGGAGGCCGGTCTCCGCCTGAAGAAGATCGGCAACAGGCTCATGTCGGTGCTGGGGGGTCGTGAGATCCACCCGATCAACATCCGGGTCGGGGGCTTCTACCGGACCCCGACCAGAGCCGAGCTGGAAGCGTTGGTCCCAGATCTGGAGTGGGCTCTCGAGACGGCGGCCGACACGGCGCGATGGGTGGCAGGCTTCCCGTTCCCCGACTTCGAGAGGGACTACGAGTTCGTCGCCCTGCAGCATCCCGGGGAGTACGCCATCCAGGAGGGGAGGATCGGATCCAACCGTGGCCTTGACATCGCCGTCGAAGATTGGGGCGAGCACTTCGAGGAGAGTCACGTCGCCTGGTCCAACGCCCTCCACGCCAGGCTCAAGACGGGAGGGTCCTATCACGTCGGGCCATTGGCGCGGTATGCGCTGAATTCGGACCGCCTCACCCCGAGGGCCAGCGAGATCGCCGAGGAGGCGGGTCTGGGAGCCGTGTGCACCAACCCATTCCGAAGCATCACGGTCCGTGTGGTCGAGATCGCCTTCGCCTGCGAGGAAGCGCTGCGACTCATCGACGGCTACGAGCGACCTCCCCGCCCTCACGTCGAGGTTGAGCCGCGCGACAGCGTGGGCTTCGGCGCCTCGGAGGCTCCCAGAGGCCTCCTCTATCACCGCTACGACATAGACGGGGAAGGTGCCATCAGAGCTGCTCACATCGTCCCGCCCACCTCGCAGAACCAGCTCAGCATCGAGGACGACCTTCGTGCCTACGTCCCCGGTCGCACCCATCTCCCTGACCACGAGCTGCAGTGGCAGCTGGAGCAGGCGATCCGCTGTTACGACCCGTGCATCTCCTGTGCCACCCACTTCCTCGACCTCACTGTGGAGCGAGGATGAGACGGCTGGTCATCGGGGTAGGCAACCCTGATCGTGGTGACGATGGCGCCGGGCTCGAGGTCGCCGGGAGAGTGCGCTCCGCTCCCGGTATCCGCCATGACAACGGCTCCTACGAGCTGATGGATCTCTGGGAAGGCGCGGACGAGGTGATCCTCGTCGACGCAGCCCGCTCCGGTGCACCGGTGGGAACCATCCACTGCATCGAAGCCAACGAGGGGGCGCTGCCCGGTGGGCTGCTGGCGACCAGCAGCCACTCCGTCGGTGTCGCCGAGACCGTGGAGCTGGCCCGAAGCTTGGGACGTCTCCCTCCCCGGCTTCTCATCTACGGGATCGAGGTATCGGATACCACGATCGGAGGGCCCCTCTCCCCCGAGGTAGAGCGGGCAATCGACGAGTTGGTCGGGGTGATCGACGGTGCATGAGACAGGGTTGATGCGGGAATTGATGCGTCGGGCCGAGCTCGAGGTCGGGGAAGGCCGCCAGCGGGTGAAGAGCCTCCATTTCGAGATCGGGGCCCTCTCCGGCGTCGGCTCCGAGTGGGTAGAGCGAGCCGCTCTCCACTACGCAAGGGAGTGGTGGGGATACACGCCGGAGGTGCTCGTCGAGCAGGCTCACGACCCCACCGACCCGCATGCCCTCGGAGTCACGCTGCGTTCGGTGAGACTGGGGCGATAGCCATGTGCGTCTCGCTTCCCGGGCGAGTGGTCTCGAAGGAGGAGCCGTCACCGACGTCGATCCGGGGTCGGGTATCGATGTTCGACGGGGAGCGCGACGTCGATCTGATCATGGTCCCCGAGGTGATGATCGGCGAGTACGTAATCGTCCACTCCGGATACGCCATCGACGTCATCCCCACCGAACACGCCGTGGAGACGATTCGTCTCCTCGGGGGTGAAGGCGTCTCAGGGCCGGGCCCTGTCGATGCATCATCGGCCAGATCGGAGCCCGGGCGCTAGCGACGCCCGCAACTCCGAGAGACCCCCGTCAGGCGCTCAGGCTCTGAGGCTGCGCAGCCCGGATCGACCCGGCCATCTCGATCTGGCTGTTGACCGATCTACTGATCAGACACGCTCGCTCCGCCTTGTCGAGGAGCCGCCGTGCCTTGTCGACCTGGTCGGGGTTGGCGATGACGATCTCGGGACGGAGGACCACCCGATCGATTCGGTAGAGGCGATCATCGGCCTGGACCAGACGCCCGGTGGCACGACCGTTGTACTCGAGGACCTCGACCCCCGAGGCCGCGGCGATAGCACGGAACGTGGTCATCAGGCAGGCGGCCAACGACGCCACGAACATGTGCTCCGGGCTCCACACACCCTCCGGTCCGTCGAACTCGGGCGGGGAGGCCACGTCGAGCTCGGGAAGACCATCCCCGGGCGCGGCCAGTCGCCCAGTCTTGATCCCGGTCGAAATGATCTCGACCCGGTACTCGTGTGATTCGACCATGCTCCCTTGTACCCGATCGGCACCGAGCCGACACCGGCCATCGGTCCCTTTCGAAAGAGGGAGAAGGTCCCATCCGAGCGGGGGGGCAGTACTCGGTCAAGACCATTCGACAGGTCGAGCCGACGGGACCTGAGGACGGCCACATCCCATCTCGTGTACTTTCCCGGCTGATGGAAGCTGCCATGGAGCCGGTGACACTGAGACCATTCCCCGATGGGGACGGGCCCAAGGTGGCGGTCCTCGGTGGCGGGGTAGCCGGGATGAGCGCTGCCCACGAGCTGATCGAGCGTGGTTTCCGGGTGGCCGTGTTCGAGAGGCAGCCCGAGCTGTGCGGTGGCAAAGCGCGCAGTCTGCCGGTCCCGGTCGGCGGGCCCAGTGGGAACTGCCCCGACATCAAGGGGGAAATGGGTTACCTCCCCGGCGAACACGGCTTCCGTTTCTTCCCCCGCTTCTACCGACATGTCACCGACACCATGAGCCGGATCCCCTACGGGGACGGTCATGTGATCGACAACCTGGTCGACACCACCAGGGTTCAGCTCGCCCTCTATGGCAAGGAGTCGATCGAGCTGCCCGCCCGCTTCCCCCGGGACGAAGAGGACTTCGAGAAGATCCTCCAGGACCTTCTCTCCGACCTACCGGCGGAGATGGGCCTCGAACCGGGGGAGGTCGACTTCTTCGTGGATCGGCTTTGGCAGGTTTACTCGAGCTGCGACGCCCGGCGGGAGGAGATCTACGAGACGATGGGCTGGTGGGAGTTCGTCGACGCTGACAACAAGTCGCTTGGCTATCAGAAGTTCTTGGCCGAAGGGCTCACCCGCTCCCTGGTCGCGGCCAACGCCCATCTGGCCAACGCACACGTCGAGGGTGACATCGGGCTCGCCCTCATCCTCGACATGATCACGCCCGGCCCGAGCACCGACCGGGTGCTCAACGGTCCCACCAACGACGCCTGGCTCGATCCCTGGCTGGCCTACCTGCAGAAGAAGGGTGTCGCCTACCAGTTCGACCGGCACATCGACCGCATCATCTGCCGCCCCAATCGGGGCCGTCCCGGTGGGGAGATCGAATCGGTGCAAATGTCCGATGCAGCGGGCCACACCTACCTGCTCGACGACGCCGACTACTACATCGCCGCCTTGCCCGCAGAGAAGATGGCGATGCTGCTCGACGACGGGATCCTGGCCGCCGACAACTCGCTCGAGGGAATCAAGGAGATCGGGAACAACTACGTGGAGTGGATGAACGGCATCCAGTTCTTCCTCAAAGAGGACGTGCCCCTGGCCCACGGGCACACCATCTACCTCGACTCGCCGTGGGCGCTCACCTCCATCTCCCAACGTCAGTTCTGGGCGGGCTATGACCTCGCCGAATTCGGCGATGGCAGCGTCAAGGGGGTGCTCTCGGTCGACATCTCGAACTGGCATCAGAACGGCAACACCGTCGACAAGCCGGCCAAGTACTGCACTTCCGATGAGATCAAGACCGAGGTCTGGGAAGAGCTGAAACGCTCCCACGCCCTCGACGAGCAGCCGCTTACGGACGACATGCTGTACTGCTGGTTCCTCGACCCCGACATCACCCGGGAGCAGTTCGTCGCCGGGATCCGACCCGGGATGGTCCCCGAGACCGACGTGCCCATCAGCGAGAACTCCGAGCCCCTCTTCGTCGCCTATCTCAACACCTGGCGGCTTCGCCCTCAGGCCTTCACCCAGATCGCCAACTTCTTCCTGGCATCCGACTACGTGCGCACTTTCACCTCGGTGGCCACGATGGAGGCGGCCAACGAGGCGGCGCGACGCGCCGTCAACGGGATCATCCAGCACTCGGGCCATCGGGCGTCGCTGTGCCGGCTGTGGAACGTCACCGAGCCCGCCTTCGCCTTCATCTTCCGCCTCGAAGATCACTACCGCTACATGCGGGGGCTCCCCTGGAAGGGCCCCTCCCCCCTCGCCCGGGCGGTCACCGGGGTGGTGGCCCGGGGCGGTCGTGTCAGCATGATGGCCCGTCGGGCGCTCACTCGCTCCTAGCCAAGGAGGGCCTGGTTGGTCAGGTCGACGAAATGACGAGCCCCCACCCGCTCGAACAGGTCCCGAGCGTGCTGCAGACGCGCCGCATCACCATCGAGACGCCCCAGGTTCATGCTGGTCAGCGCCTCCTCGAATGGCATCTTCAGGCTCTGGGCCGATTGGAGAGCCTTGCCCCAGTCGGAACGCGCTCCGCTCTGATTCCCGTCCTTCTCCTTGAGCCGACCCGAATAACGAAGAGCGGCCGGTTTGCCGATCGGGAACACCTTGCTGTACCCGACGAGTTTCTTCACCGCACGCTCGGTTGCTGATTTGGCCGACGCCACGCTGCGCACCCGGCCTCTTTCCCAGAGCCCGAGATGGGCCTCGGCTGCCCCGGTGAAGCCATCGAGCACGAAAACCACTCCGGGGCGCTCCGAGTAGAGGGACTCCCCGGCCGAGGCGGCCGCGGCACGTGCCCGGTCCGGATCGTCGAGCCGCCGGTAGGTCTCGGCCATGACCCCGTACAGCCAGCCCACGTTGGCGCCGCCCACACCGGCGTGGAGCAGACGCTCCCCGTTGCGCAGCTTGTTGATCGCCTCCCTGGGATCGCCCTGACGGAGGATGGCAGTGCCCTGATAGAGCCAACCCCAGAACTCGGCCTGGGCGTCGTCGCGCCACGCCCCCAGATCTCGCAGCTCCTCACCCAACGAATAGGCCTCGGCGAAACGGCCCTGAGCGGTGAGCATCTGGCCGGTGACGCCCAGGTTCTCTGCGAGCTGGCGCCAGTCGCTGAGCTGTTTGTAGAGGTCGTGAGATTCCCGGAGCTCGGGCTCGACGGCATCCCAGTCGCCGACGCCGACCCCGTAGACGCTTGTGGCGAGACGCACCCAGGCGTGCTCGGGCATCTGGTCGACCTCGTCGGCCACCTCCCAACTGCGCCGCTGATAGGTCCTCGCCAGCTTGGGGAGAGGGACGATGCCGGCGACGATGGTCATGTTGGCGTAGATACGGGCAAGCACCGGCGAGGTCCCAGCCCGCTCGGCCAGGTTGAGCCCGGAAACCGCGGCGGTGATCAGGGACCCGGGATCGTTGGCGTAGTAGTAGATCTTCATCAGCTGCTCGTAGGCTCGGGCCGCCTCGATCAGATCGTCCCGCTTCTCCGGGTCCATCTCAGACCCCTGGAAGCCGGTCACCCGGTGCGCCGCCTGGAGGGCCGCCGCCGAGAGAAGGCGAGCCCCCACCCCGAGCCTGCCCTTTCCCATGGGGTGGCCGTGGAGCTGCAAGGCCCGTTCGAAGTGGAGGGCGCTCTGGTCGACCCGGCCCATGCCGAGGTGGGCCTCAGCGAGATCCTGCTCCCAGCGGGCACACACCCGCTCGGGAACCGGGGTGCCCGGCCTGACCCCGGCCAGATCGCCGGTCTCGGCCTCCCCGGAGGCGATGGCCAGCGCATCATTGAGGAAGCCGATCGCCTCGCGATGGGCGAAGCTGCGCAAGGACTTCCTCCCCGCCCGGCCCAGGTAGCCCAGGGCCCGATCTACCTCCTCGGGCGTGGACTCCGGGGACAGGCTGTTGCGACAGTGGTAGGCCAGGGGGGCGAGGACCGAGTCGAGGTCGTCGCCGTGCGTCGCCTCCATCCAGCGGGCCACCGCCGCATGGAGCTGGTGACGCTGCGAGTAGAGAAGCAGGCCGTAGGCGATGTCACGAGTGATGGCATGACGGAACCGATAGACCTTTTCGGTCCCGGCGACCGGTTGGATCAGGTCGAGAGGCACCAGCGCCTGCAAGTTGTCCGCCACCTGGGCGGAGCTGATCGCGATGGGGTAGACCTCGGCGAGGGTCTCGGCGTCGAACTCCCGCCCGATGACACTCGCCACCTTGAGGATGGTCTGCTCGGCAACGGTGAGACGATCGAATCGGCCCCGGATCACTTCCTGGACGCTTTGAGGGAAGTCGATCTCGCTCAGGTCGTGCACCTCGGGAGCGAGACGGCTCTCCCCGTTCTCGACGATCAACAGCCCGGCGTCACGAAGGGCGAAGCCGATCTCCTCGCTGAAGTAGGGGTGGCCCCCCGCCTGTTCCACGATGAGCTCGGAGACCGGTCCGGGCAGGCTGGCGACACCGAGTGAGAACTCGACCAGCTCCAAGGCATCGGCCGGCTCGAGCTCCTGGAGCACGATGTGGGTGGTAGAGGTGTCACCGATTAGACGCTGGTACTCGTCGGGTGGAGGATTGCCGGCCGCCTCGCTGAAGGGCCGGGTGCCGACCACCACCATGAGGGAAGGGATGTCACGCGCCGCCCGCTCTGCCATCGCCCACGAGGAGGAATCCATCCAGTGACCGTCGTCGAGGACCATCACCAGAGAACCGGATCGGGGCGCCTCGGCGACGATGGCGGTCAACAGCTGATAGGTGTTCTCCATCCGCAGCCCCGGCTCCATGCCCGCGGTGAGGTAGGTGTCCTCGACCTGGGTGGAGATGATCGAGTCGAGAAGACCGATCCGCTCGGCACGCCACGGATCGGCTGACATGAACTCGATGAGTGTCGCCTCGGCGTCGCCGCTCCCCCCAAAGAGCTGGCGCAACACCGATCGCCAGGCGAAGAAGGCGGTGGCCTGTTCGATCTCGTCACCGGCGGTGGTGACCACCCTCGTGCCCATCAGACGTGCCCTCTCCACGAAGTCGGCGATGAGACGGGTCTTGCCAATACCCGCGGCCCCCTCGACGATGAAGACGCCGCTCTCTCCACTCTGCAGCCGGGCCAGCCCGGCGGCGAGCAAACCGCGCTCCGCGTCGCGCCCGATCATCCGGCTGGTCGCCCTGGTCGGCCGGGCCTCTGCGGTCCTCGGCGTGGCCGGCCGGGTGCAGAAGACGGACACAGGGAGGGCGATCCCCTTGAGGCCGGTGTGCCCGATCTCATCGAACTCGATCTGTTGGCCTCTCTGCCGGGCGATGTCCTCGGTGACATAGATCGATCCCGGAGGCGCCTCCTGCATGAGTCTCGCCGCCACGTTGACGCTGGGGCCGATGACCCCGAACGTCATGCGCTGGTCCCCGCCATAGGCGCCGACGTAGACCGCGCCACCGGCGATCCCAATCCGGACGCGGGAGGCTTTCTCTCCATTGCCGGTCAGGGCCTGGGCAGCGACGACCGCGCGGGTCGCCTCGTCCTCGTGGGCGATGGAGGCGCCGAAGACGGCGTAGAGATGGCTGCCCTTCTCGTCGACCAGCGCCTGGAGCACCATGCCCTCGAAGGAGGCGACGACGTCCTGGGCCCGGGAGACGAAGACGTCGAACGACTCTCCCGACTCGAGGTCGGTGTGTTCTTCTCCTTCGAACCCGACGAACATGGTGACCACATCACGCAGCTGGCCCATCATTCCACCCAGACCCTGCGCCAGGTGTTCCCTGACCAGAGGGTGCAGCCACTCCTCGGCGGCCACGTCATCGGGGCTTTCTACCGATGGGGGTGGGGATGGGAGCTCGATGATCTCCTCGACCAGATGACGGGTCCGGCCCTCTTCGGTCACCTGTCTCACCTCGACCCGGCCGTCGAGGGCGGCGGCGACCAGCGGGCTGACCGCCACTTCACCGGCTTGGAGCAGGCTCGATTCGGCCACCAGCGACTCGTTGGCCTCACCGGCGAGCACGTCCATGTACGAATGACTGGCCCGGCCGACCCGCATCCGGCGAGCCGTGCCCGAGGCGATCGCCACCTTGATGTCGAGCGATCGGGCCGGGCCCTGCTCGTTTTCCCGGAAATCCTGCAGGATTCGAACCAACTCGACCCCGACCGTGGTGGCCCTCCAGCCGTCGTCATCAGGGAACCAAACGATGACCGAATCCCCCCCGAAAGAGATCACGCTCCCCCCCTGGCGGTCGATGGCGGCTGTTATCGACCCGAACACCCGATTGAGCAGGGTGGTGATTTCCTCGGCTCCGCGTCGAGGGCCAAGGGTCCGCCCCAGCTCCTCGGTGAGGACGGTGAACCCGGAGATGTCGGCGAACAGCGCAGCGCCCTGAGAGAGCATCGGAACCTGCCCCAGCCCTGCCAGCTCACGCCTCCGGTCCAGGGGCAGATAAGACCCATAGGACGGCACGAGATCACTGTGGTTCGTCTGCAAACTGCGCCCCTTTTACAACTGGCAGTGTATGTGGGGCCGTTGTCCTGAGGGTGTCCGACCCGGGCCATGACGCGGTCAGTCCCCGGGACTCGGCCCCCCCAAGGCTTTCGAGCCGCCCCCCATCTCCCTGACGAAATTGGAGAAGATGGCGGCGGGCGACGTGAGGAAGAAGAGAACCAGCGCCTGGAGCCACCCCAGGCTGGCCCAGAGGATGTTGAGGAGACTCAGCAGGAACAGCGCCCCCGACAATCCCAGGAAGACGCGTAACGCCACCGGGTCCCACACCACCGGGTCGGGACGACGCACCCGCCAAACGTCGGTGATGGCGAACAGGGCGGCGAGGGCCGAGCCGACCCGGATCGTGGTGACGTCGTCCTGGGTGAAGGTGTGCACCGGGACCAGGGTGAGACAGAGGAAGGCGATGGTCAGGGCGTGACGGACGATCGTCTTGACTCGCCAGAGATTGATCGGGTCCCACCCCGAAGGATCGTCGCGGAGCCAGGCAATGACCGCCCCGAAACCGG
The DNA here is from genome assembly GCA_025937235.1 of Acidimicrobiia bacterium. Taxonomy (GTDB): domain Bacteria; phylum Actinomycetota; class Acidimicrobiia; order Spongiisociales; family ZC4RG35; genus JARDZU01. The sequence continues at coordinate 510 of JAICRU010000022.1, read as the reverse complement.
CGAGGCTGATCGACAGACCGGCGATCGTGGTGAAGAAGGGCTGTCCTTCCACGGTGGCGATGATATGAACGGCGCGGTTCGGATCGGTGGATAGTGCGACCACAGGCCTGCCCACCATCTGGGGGACACTCCGAAGGGAGAAAGCGCGAACCAAGAAGACCCGCAATGACTCCGCGTCCACAACAGCCGGTCAGGGTGACGGGCTCGCCCCCACGTCAGGAGATGGTGAAGAAAGGCTGCACCTCCACGTTGGACACGTTGCCGGGCCGGCCGACTGGATCGGGGGGTCGCGAGGGGCCGGCATCGACCCCGGAGCCGACCTTGTCGATGATCTCGAGCAGATCGCGGTGCGCATGGACCACCATCGAATGATCCACGTCGAGCACGACCACCTCGGCGCCAAAGCGGCGGGCGGATGCCCGCTGATGACCGGGAGCGAGCACCCGGTCCCGCCCCGCCACCACCCAAGTGGTAGGAGGCAGCTCGAGGTCAGACCAACTGCGGGCGTCG
>JAICRU010000099.1 GCA_025937235.1 Acidimicrobiia bacterium | reverse complement strand
TGCATCACCGGCGATATTCTGGGCAGTCTGCGCTGTGACTGCGGCGATCAGCTCGATCAGGCCATGGCCCGGGTCGCCGGCGAGGGTAGAGGTGTGGTTCTCTACATCCGGGGGCACGAAGGCAGGGGTATCGGCCTGCTCCACAAGCTCGCCGCCTACAAACTACAGGACGAGGGCTTCGACACCGTCGACGCCAATGTCAACCTGGGGCTACCGGTAGACGCCAGGGATTACGGAGTCGGGGCGCAGATCCTGTACGACCTCGGGGTCCGATCGATGCGCATCATGACCAACAACCCGACCAAGCGGGCCGGGATCGAGGGTTATGGCCTCTCCATCCTGGAGCAAGTGCCCCTCTTCATCGACGCCAACGACGAGAACCGCGACTACCTCCGGGCCAAGGCGACCCGTCTCGGCCATCAGATGGACCTGGGTCAGGGGGCGTGACCCGGATGGTCGAGGGCGGCCTCGACGGTTCCGGTCTCCATGTCGGGATCGCCGTCGCCACCTGGAACCGTGCAGTCACCGACCGCCTGCTCGATGCCGCCGTCGCTCGTCTCGAAGAGCTCGGCGCAACGGTGACAGTGACACGCGTCCCCGGGGCACTGGAACTGCCGCTCGCCTGCTTGGCGCTCGCCCGGGCCGGCTGCGATGCGGTGGTCGCCATCGGGACCGTCGTCAAGGGTGACACCGACCACTACGACATCGTGGTGCGGGAGTCGACCTCGGGTGTGAGCCGGGTCGCCCTCGACACCGGTGTGCCTGTCACCAATGCCATCCTCGCCGTCACCGAGTTCGCCCACGCCGTGGAACGGGCCGGCGCCGGCCCGGCCAACAAAGGCCATGAGGCCGCCGAGGCGGCCATCGCCACCGTCCGGGCGCTGCGAGGGCTGCTTGAGAGCTGAGCGACGCCTACAGGTTGTGAGAGGCCGTCTGGTATCCTCTCGTGGACAAACAATGGCAAGAGCGGAAGCGCTGCTTCCCCACCCGGCCGCCGTACCCCACAGGCGAGCCGTGGTCCGAACCGAACACCCGAGCCCGTTGCGGTGGGCAGGGCGGCGTTCATGGCAGCAGGTCTCTCGCCTGTTGCCTTTTTCTTTGCAGGGAATCGATCACCAACAGGAGGTGCGAGCATCAACGAGCTCCGTGTGAATGGCGCCATAAGGGCCAAGGAAGTGCTGGTCATCGCCCCAGATGGGGCCCAGATAGGGATCAAGAAGCTGAACGAGGCGATGTGGCTCGCGGAGCAACTGGATCTGGACCTGGTCGAGGTGGCCCCCAATGCCAAGCCGCCGGTCTGCCGGCTGATGGACTACGGCAAGTACAAGTATGAGCAGTCCGTCAAGGCGCGCGAGGCACGCAAGAAGCAGACCCGAACCACCATCAAAGAGCTACGCATGAAGGTGAGGATCGGGGAGCACGATTTCGACATCACACGTCGCAAGGCACAGGAGTTCCTCGAAGAGGGGGACAAGGTCAAAGTGACTATCCGCTTCCGCGGACGTGAGCAAGAGCGGCCCGCATTCGGCAAGGACCTGCTCGACCGCCTGGCTGAAGACCTGACCGATGTCGCTGTCACGGAGCAGACGCCGAAGCTCGAGGGCCGGAGCATGACGATGGTCCTGGCACCAACCAAGAGGGCCAAGGCCCCGGTGGAGGTCGATGGAGGCGAGACCGAGCTTGCCGAGGACGAGTAGTAGGAACGACAGGAGATAGCCGTGCCAAAGATGAAGACACACAGCGGCGCCAAGAAGCGAATCAAGGTGACCGGCTCCGGCAAGTACCTGCGGGGCCAATCCGGGCGCGGGCATCTTCGCCTGGCCAAGGGGAAGTCCACCTTCCGCCGCCGCAGCGGTGAGGTCGAGCTGGCCCCGGGTGACGCCAAGGTCGCCAACAAGCTGCTCGGTCGTTGAGGATCCAGGAGGTTCAGTCATGGCACGCGTGAAAAGGGCGGTCCACGCCAAGAAGTCGCACAAGAAGGTCCTCGACCGAGCCAAGGGCTACAAGGGCGCTCGGAGCCGTCGCTACCGCACGGCCAATGAGCAGGTCATGCACGCGATGCAGGACGCCTATCGCGACCGACGAGCCCGGAAGGGCGAGTTCCGTCGTCTCTGGATCGCCCGCATCAACGCGGCCGCCCGTCAGAACGGCACGACCTACTCTCAGCTCATCGCAGGGCTGAAGGCGGCCGAGATCGAAGTCGACCGGAAGATGCTCGCCGAGATGGCCGTCAACGACCCGGGGGCATTCACTCAACTGGTCGAGGCGTCTCGCAAGTCCTGAACGTCGGTCGTCGATGGCGGCACCGCGTCATCGGATCTTGGGCCATCGCAACAAGCTGGTGGTGGAAGCAGCGAGCCTCCACCGTGCCCGTGAGCGCCGTTCCACCGGTCTCACCCTTCTCGAGGGCCCGCACCTGCTCGCGGAGGCGCTGGAGGCGAGTGTGATCCCGGTGAACCTGTTCGCCCTGCCCGACGACGTCGAGACGGCCACTCTGGCCGACCGTCACCATGTCGACCTCCGCACGGTCGATACGGCCGCCCTTCGCCGGCTCGCCGGCACCGAGACCCCCAGAGGCCCGGTGGCTGTGATCGAGGTTCCTACGCCTCCCGCACCTGTCGGGCCGGGGATGATCGTGTCCTGGGGGGTGGGCGACCCCGGGAACGTCGGCACCATGATCAGGACGGCCGCCGCCTTTGGCTGGGACTTCGGCTACACCCCGGGGACGGCTGATCCGTGGTCGCCCAAGGTCCTGCGATCGGGGGCAGGGGGGCATTTCCGGCTCACCGTGGCTGCGGTTGCCTCATTGGACGACCTGGGGCGTTGGGGATTGAGCAGTGCAGCCTCTGTGGTGACCGGCGGCGTGGACCCCACCGAGCTCCAACCCGCAAGGTATGCCCTACTCGTAGGTGGCGAGGCGACCGGGCTTCCCACCGAGGTGATCGGCTCGGCCTCTGTGAAGGTCACGATCCCGATGCCCGGCGGCGTGGAGAGCCTCAATGCTGCCGTCGCCGCCGCCATATTGACCTACCAGATGTCCAGGTCCCAGGCTCTTGGCCGCCGGCACGGCGAGCGACAGTGAGCCTTCTAACCTGCCGCCGACATGGATTCCACAGCAGCCCTCGATGATGTGCTGGCCAAGGCGCCGGCCGCGATCGACGCCGCCGGGACTCTTGATGAGCTCGGCCGCGTCGAGAGCGGACTGCTCGGGAAGTCTTCCGCCATTGGCGAGGTGCGCCGGTCGATGGGCGGTCTGGACCCGGCGGAGCGGCCGATCGTTGGCGCCCGTCTCAACGAGGTGACCGAGCAGATCCAGAGCTTGGTGGAGAAGAGACGGGCGGCCCTCGAGGTCGAAGATGAGGCCCTGTTGCTGGCGCAGGACCGGATCGATGTCACCCTCGAGTCATATGTTCTCCCCGATGCGACCACGCACGTGCTCCAACAGACGATCGACGAGATCGTCGACATCTTCGTCGGACTGGGTTATCGGGTAGCGGACGGGCCGGAAGCCGAACTGGCCTGGTACAACTTCGACGCCCTCAACACACCGCCGACCCATCCCAGCCGTCTCGAGTCCGACACCGTCTACCTCGATTACGGGGACCCGGCCGACGAGGTCCTGCTGCGCACTCAGACCTCGCCGGTCCAAGTGCGTTGGATGGAGACCCACGACCCGCCGGTCTATGTCGTCGTGCCGGGAAAGGTCTACCGAAAAGAGACCACCGACGCGACCCATCTTCCCGTCTTCCATCAGGTCGAAGGTCTCGCGGTGGACGAGTCGATCAGGCTCTCCGACCTCAAGGGGACACTGGCCCACTTCTCCCGTGAGTTCTTCGGGCCAAAGACCGAGGTCCGTTTCCGCCCTCATTTCTTCCCATTCACCGAGCCCAGCGCCGAGCTGGATGTCTCCTGTTTCGACTGTGACGGCGGGGAGCCGGGGTGTCGGGTGTGCGGTGGAGCGGGCTGGCTGGAGATGCTTGGGTGTGGGATGGTGGACCCGGCGGTGCTCGAAGCGGTCGGCTACGACCCGGACCAGCTCTCCGGGTTCGCCTTCGGCATGGGCGTCGAGCGCCTGGCCATGGTCCGTTACGGGATCAACGACATCCGTCACTTCGTCGACAACGACCTGCGCTTCCTGGGTCGGTTCCGATGAAGGTCCCTCTCCGCTGGCTCCAGGAGTTCATCGACCTGCCCACAGACGACCCCGCCGAGCTCGCCCTGATCCTGGACATGCTGGGGCACGAGATCGAGGGATACGAGGTCATGGAGACCGGGTGGAGCGACGTGATAGTGGGCCGGGTGGACGAGATCACGGCGCATCCCGACGCCGACAAGGTCCGGGTCTGCCAGGTCGACACCGGCGAGGGGCCGGAACAGATCATCTGCGGGGCCTGGAACTTTTCCGAGGGCGCTTACGTCGCCGTGGCCCGCCCTGGGGCCGTCCTTCCCGGGAACTTCGAGATCGGGAGGCGGACGATCAGAGGGGTCGAGTCGAATGGGATGATCTGCTCCGAGAGCGAGCTGGGGCTCGGTGAGGACCACAGCGGCATCCTCGTCCTCGAAGGCGAGCCGGAGTTGGGGGTGGATTTCGAGCAGCTGGTCGAGTTGCCGGATGTGGTGTTCGAGCTCGCCATCACCCCGAACCGGCCCGACGCGATGTCGCTTCTCGGTATCGCCAGAGACCTCGCCGCCCGATTCGAGACCGAATACCGTGTACCGCCGCGGCCCCTTCGAACCGTCGCCGGAGCGCCCCGCGTCAAGGTCCAGATCGGTGACCCGGACGGGTGTCGTCGGTTCACCGCCAGGGAGATCCGAGGGGTCACCGTTGGCAGGTCACCGTTGTGGGTCCGTCACCGCCTACGCAAGGCGGGGGTCCGCCCCATCACCAACGTCGTCGACGTCACCAATTACGTGATGCTCGAGCTCGGACACCCCCTGCATGCCTTCGACGCCGATGCCATTGCCGACGACCTGCTCGTGGTCAAGAGGGCTAGGAGTGGTGAGAAGCTGGTCACCCTCGACGGTGAGGAACGGATGCTCGGGCCAGAAGACCTGATCATCTACGACGGCGAAGGCCCCACTTCGATGTCGGGCACGATGGGTGGGGCGCGATCCGAGGTGTCGGAGGGCACCGTGAATGTCCTGATGGAGGCCGCCTCCTGGGACCCGCCGACGATCATGTACATGTCGCGGCGGCATGGTCTGAGATCGGAAGCCTCGACCCGGTTCGAGCGCGGCGTCGACCCGAACCTCACCGACGAGGCCAGCGCGAGGGCCGCGGCGATGGTGGTCGAGCTCGCCGGCGGGGACGTCTCCGAGGGATTGGTCGATGAGATCGCCAAGCCTCTCGAGCCACTCCGTGTCGAGCTGAGAGCAAGAGACGTCGAGCATCTGCTCGGACCGGGGATCGATTCGGGCGAGGTGGCCGGGATCCTGACCAGGCTTGGCATGGGTGTGGAAGGTTCTGAACCGATGACGGTGACCGTGCCCACCTTTCGCCCCGACGTGTTCCGGCCCGCAGATTTGGTCGAGGAAGTGGCCAGGATCCACGGCTACGAGCGTTTCGGCGCGACGGTCCCCACCGGCCCGGCGGGAGGTCTCACTCCCGAGCAGCGTCGGATGCGCAGACTCATCTCGACGCTGGTGGGAGCGGGTGTCTCCCAGGCGGTGACCCTTCCGTTCGTCTCGATGGAAGGGCTGGAAGCTCTCGGCCACGAGGACTCCTCCACGCTGTTGCGTGTGACCAACCCCCTGCGCGAGGAAGAGTCGGTGCTCCGTCCTGGTCTCCTCCCCGGGCTGCTGGTCGCGGCGAGATACAACATCGCCCATGGGGCGCGCTCGGTGTCGCTGTTCGAGACGGGACGGGTGTTTCGCGCAAAGCCCGATGAGTCCGATCCACGTCTCCCCCTTCAGATAGACCGTCTCGGGTGGGTCGCCGTAGGCGCAGTGGGGCCCTCCGTGCTCGGAGCCGAAAGCCACGACGCCAACGCCGACGTGTCCCTCGCCCTGTTGCGCCGGGTGATGACCGTCCTCGGTCATGAAGATCATCGGATCGCCGCCGCGCCGGCAGCCGGCTTTCACCCGTCGCGCTCGGCCCAAGTGTCTCTCGCCGGGACGGTGATCGGCCATGCCGGAGAATTGAGCCCGAGGGCGGCGCGCAACTTCGACCTGCCCGGCCGGGTGGCCGTCGCCGAGCTCGATCTTGCCCCTCTCCTGGCCCCGGTGGCATCGGTGGTCGTCGGGTCACCGTCGGTTCTGCCCCATGTCGACTTCGACCTCTCGTTCCTCCTGCCTGTCGAGGTCCCGGTCGGGGACCTGGTCCGGGCCACGGTGGAAGTCGGGTCTGACCTGGTGGAATCGGCCCGGGTGTTCGATGTCTTCGACGGTCCCGGTGTGGCCGAGGGGCATCGGGCGGTGGCGATCGCCTACCGCCTTCGCCCCCTCGTCCGCACCCTCACCAACGAGGAGGTCCAGCCGGTTCGCCTGGCGATGATCGCCGCCGGTGATGGCCTTGGCGCCCGGCTTCGAGGAGTCTGAGTGGATCTGGCCGACCTGCTCTCGGGCAGCCCTGAGAAGGCCGCCCCCCAGTTGCTCGGGTCGATCCTGATCTCCGACGTCGGGGGACGGACCGTCAAGGCGAGGGTCACGGAGGTCGAGGCCTACAAGGGCTCCGACGACCCGGCTTCGCACGCATTTCGGGGCCGCACCACACGAAATGGGTCCATGTTCGAGCGCCCGGGGACCTTGTACGTCTATCGCTCCTATGGGATCCACTGGTGCGCCAACGTGGCTGCAGGTCCCGAAGGAGTCGGCTGGGGGATCCTCTTTCGAGCCGGGGAGATAGTCGAAGGCATGGTGGTGGCCCGGGGGAGAAGGGGCCGCGAGGGTGATCTGGCCAACGGCCCCGGCAAGCTCACCCAGGCCCTCGGCGTGGATCACAGTCATGACGGCACCTATCTCCTCGACGGCCTGGGCCTGATCAGGATCGAGCCCGGCCCCCCGCCAGGGCTCGTCATGGCCACCCCGAGGGTGGGGATCAGCCAGGCAGTCGACCGGGCCTGGAGGTTCGTGGAGGTAACTGCCGCCAGCCGACCGGCCAGGACGGCGGAGACTCCCCGTTTACGCTCCTCCCGATGATGGTCACCGACCAGCTCTCCACGCTGCTACGTCACACGGACCGGGTGGTCCCACCTGACGAGCTCGCCCGGAAGCTCGAGCTCGGCCGGCCGTTGCGGGTGAAACTGGGCCTCGACCCGACTGCGCCGTCGGTGACACTGGGATGGGCTGTGGTGCTCCGGAAGCTGCGGCATTTCCAGGAGATGGGTCACACCGCGGTCCTCATCGTGGGGGATTTCACCGGACAGGTGGGCGACCCTTCTGATCGTTCCGAGACCCGACGGCGCCTCACGGCCGAGGAGGTCAGCGGTTACGCCGAGAACGTGCTCGGCCAATTCCGCCGCGTCCTGCTCGATGAGAACCTGGAGATCAGACGCAACTCGGAGTGGCTCGGGTCCCTGGACATGGCGGGGCTCCTCGAGCTCACCTCGGCGGCAACTGTGGCCCAGATGCTGGAGCGGTCGGATTTCGCCAAGCGCTACCAGGAGGGCAGCCCGATCTCGGTGATGGAGTTCCTCTACCCCCTGCTCCAGGGTTACGACTCGGTGGCGGTGCGGGCGGATGTCGAGCTCGGCGGCTCGGACCAGCTGTGGAACCTGATGATGGGGCGGGTAGTCCAGGAGAGATATGGGATGGAGCCGCAGGTGGCGATGACGATGCCACTCCTGGTCGGCACCGACGGAGTCAAGAAGATGTCGCAGTCGATTGGGAACTACATCGGGGTCGAAGATCCCCCCGAGGAGATGTTCGGGAAGACGATGAGCATCCCCGACACCACCATGGTCGAGTGGTTTCGCCTGGCCGCGGATCTCGATCCTCAGGAGGTGGTCGGGATCGAGTCGGGCCTGGCCTCCGGCGAGTTGCACCCGGGGAAGACCAAACGGCGCCTGGCCCGTGCGGTCACCGCCCTCTATTGGGGAGCCGAGGCCGCAGAAGAGGCCGAGCGAGCCTTCGATCAGGTGTTCAGGCTCGGGGGAATTCCCGACGAGATCGAGGCGTTTACACTTCCGGAAGAGGATCCGGTGACCGTCCCAACCCTGATCAGGGACGCTCTCGGGCTTTCCGGCTCCGAGGCGAGGAGACTTCTCGCCCAGGGGGCGGTCAAGCTCGATGGGGAGATGGTCCAGGCCCAAGAGCTCGGCAGATCCGAGCTGATAGGGCGGGTCCTCCAGGTGGGCAAGCGGCGATTCGTCCGGCTCATCTGATTGACTTGACTAACTGGGGGGTGTCGTTACTATTCGACTCCGGGCTGGGGAACACATCCCCGGCCACCCACTGGAACACCGGGACGGCGCCTCTGTTCGCGTCGCCTCGGATTCACTTTGTATCGGGGCCACGATGGCATCGCAGATGCCGCCGCCGGCCCGCCTGACAGCAGAAGTGGGAGCTCTGGGCTCCTTGACAACTGAACAATGTGCCAAAAGCCAGCATGCACACCCACTCTCCGGTCTTCTTGGCCGGCACGAGTGAGTGAGCATCTGTGAGCAATCAGCTCCAGGGCCTTCATCGGCCTTGGACCCAATTGCAAACTCATAACTGACAGGATTGGCCGGCGCCCTCGGGTGCCTGCCTGACTGTACGTTGGAGAGTTTGATCCTGGCTCAGGACGAACGCTGGCGGCGTGCCTAATGCATGCAAGTCGAGCGACGCACATCGGAGGGGTAACCCACCGATATGACGGAGCGGCGAACGGGTGAGTAACACGTGAGCAACCTGCCCCACAGACCGGGATAGCCCAGGGAAACCTGGATTAATACCGGATACCCTCGAGAGACCACATGATCATTCGAGGAAATGCCTTTGTGCTGTGGGATGGGCTCGCGGCTTATCAGCTAGTTGGTG
>JAICRU010000139.1 GCA_025937235.1 Acidimicrobiia bacterium | reverse complement strand
GATGCGTCGGTGGTCTGGGTGGGGTTGGGGGGTGAATCCTTGCTGGTGGATGATGATCTGATGGTGGTACCAGCAGAGGGTGATCAGATTGTCCGGATCTGTTCTCCCACCCTGGCTCCAGGGGATGAGATGATGGATTTGGAGTCGGTTGGTGCTGTCACAGCCGTCACCGACACACATGTGGCCGTCGCGGTGGAGGATGGCCCGGCGTAGGGCTGGTGGGATGGTCCTGGTCTTCTGTCCGTAGACCATGAGGATTCCGTCTTCTGGTCGGGCGGTGACTTCGACTACCGATTCGCAGAGGACCGCTTCTAGGGCTTGCCGCCCGACCCTGGGACCGGCTTCCAAGACCACTCCGGCTGTTCCGTTGCTTTCGGCTGCATGTCTGGTGTCGACATGGACACTGACCTGGACCGGGGGTGGTGTGTCGGTGACGGCTAGCTGGCTGAGGGCTACTGCTTTCCGCCAGGAAAATGAGCCTCTGCTCCCATCAGGGAGGACCGGTAGAGCATCGGCGGTCTCGGAGATGACCTTGTCGAGAAGGGCTCCACCGGTCCCCTCCAACCCTCCCCACAGTTTCCACCATGACCGGTCCAGGGAAGGTTGGAGGATCAGGAACTGGTCGTCCGAGGACCGTTGTTCGTCCTTTGTCTTGACCCGTATTCGCAATGCTGCTTCTCGTTCCACCCCGGCCACGTCGAGATGCTCCGACAGTCCGAGCTTGTCCGGCATCTTGGACAGGGCCTCGATCCGGTCGAAGGAAACCCCGGATTCGAGGGCATCTCGCAGGTCGGGTCGATCCTGGGTACGTCGCATGGTCCGCACCAGACGCTTCGCCGTCTCCAAACTCACATCCAACCGGCCGGCCACCCATTCAGAAAGACCCTTACAGCCATCACCGGTAGCCACCTGCCGATAATCGATCTCTTCCAGGTCGAGGAGTTCATCTGCTTGTAGGCGGCTTATCTCAGCTCGTCTGGCTAGGAGTCGCTGTTCGATCTGGTCGGTGCTGATCGTGCTATCGAACATATGTTCGTAGCGTACAAGCCACCCGAGACAGAAACCACCCTCTCGGAACGGAAATCGTGGAATCTTCCCTACGGAGCCGTAAGGAGCGAGGTCGATGGCCGACTACTCGAAGGGAGGATCGGCGGGCGTGGCCGAGCGCCAAGGAGCTCGCCATTCCGCGGCGTCCCATCCGTCCATGATGTAGATCCGCTCCCGCTCCACATTCTCCCCGCGAAACTCCATGATGTTCACCGCGAACATCCAAGGTCCGTCGTCGTATCGAATCAGGTTCTCGGCGACGACCAGGTCCCCGTCGTGGATCACCCTCCGCATCTTGAAGTCGAGCTTGGCCGGGTACTGGCGCCGCCATTCTCTGAAGTTCTCGACACCTTCGAATCTTTCGCCTGATTGCGGGAACTCGAGGACAGCGTCGTCGTGATAGATCTCGTGAGCTACGTCCTCGTCCTTTCCGGCGTGCTCCCAGTGACGTTTCAAAGCGGCATGCAGGACTGCATCGTCGAACATCTCAGCTTCTCAGGTTGGCAGCAGCCAACCCTATCCCGGCCTACACCACTCCAACTGCCCGCAACCCGGCTATCTCGACCTCGCTATAGCCCAGCTCCCCCAGCACCGCATCGGTATCCGCCCCCAGGATTGGTGGCTCCAATCGGACCGAGGGCGGTGTGGCCGACATCTCGATGGGGAGACCGAGGGTCCGCAAGCTCCCCGCCACGGGGTGCTCCATATCGAGGACCATCTCCCGAGCGACCGTCTGCGGGCTGGATAGAGCCTCCGAGACCCGGTTGATCGGCCCGGCCGGGATCCCGGCCTCTTCGAAGATCTCGATCCACCCGGCCCGGGTCTTGCCAATGATGACCTCACCCACCATCTGATCCACCACTTCCCGGTGACGGACCCGCTCCGGGTTGGTGGCGAACCGGGGATCATCGGCCCACTCCGGATGGCCCACCACCCCGGCCAAGACCTGGAACTGACGGTCGTTGCCCACCGCCACGGCCAGGTCGCCATCGGCTGCGGTGTAAGTGCGATAGGGGACGATGTTGGGGTGGCCGTTCCCGTACCGTCCCGGCTCCTCCCCTGACACGAGGTGATTCTCCGCCACGTTGGCCAGGATGTGGAGACCGGTGTCGTGGAGGTTCACGTCGCAGCGTTGGCCCTTCCCGGTGCGTCGTCGAGCCTCGAGGGCGGCGAGGATGGTTATGGCGGCCTGCATCCCGGCGCAGATATCGACGATGGCCACACCCAGTTTCATGGGCGAGCCGTTGATTTCCCCGGTGATGGCCATCAGACCGGTCTCGGCCTGGAGAATGAAGTCGTAGCCTGGTGTCGCCGCCTTGGGACCGCTCGAGCCGTAACCCGTGATCGAGCAGCGGATCAACCCGGGGGCGCTCACCTCGAACCACGAGTCGCCGAACCCCCACCGATCCAGCGTGCCCTGCCTGAAGTTGTCGACCAGCACGTCGCCACCACGCATCAGCCGATCGAGCACGGCCCTTCCCTCATCTCGGGAGAGATCGAGCGTGACGCTTCGCTTGTTCCGGTTCACACCGACGAAGTAGGCGGACAGGGGCCCGGCATAGGGGGGTCCCCAGTTGCGGGTGTCGTCACCCTCACCCGGTCGCTCCACTTTGATCACCTCGGCGCCAAGGTCACCGAGTGTTTGAGTGCACAACGGCCCGGCGAGAACCCGGGAGAGGTCGATCACCCTGAGACCGGTCAGGGCGCCCTCGGCGGTCATGACCGGGCGGCCTGCGATGCCTCGCTCTGGTTACGACCCTGCTCGAAGTCCTCGATGTACGTGTCCAGCGCGGCCTTGTTCCTCTCCCGGAACTGATGGAAGTCGGCGGGCCTCTTCTCCAGGAAGGCGTTCATCCCCTCCAGGCTCTCCTCCGAGCCCCAGATGTTGGCCAAGAGCTCCATTCCATGCTGCCAGGAGGGATACAAGGCGTCGGAGTCGAAGTTGAGCGAGACCTTGGTCGCCCGCAGGGTCTGGGACGAGTAACCCTTCAGTTGCTGGACGATCCCCTCCACCCTGCCCTTCAGCTCCGCGGCCGGGAGCGCCTCGTTGGCGAGACCGATCCTGGCCGCCTCCGCCCCGGTGTACCGCTTGCACAAGAAGATCATCTCCTTGGCCCTGCGCTCCCCGATCAGCTTGGCGATGTACTGGGTCGCCCCGACGGTGGGGCACGCTCCGACCCGGGCGCCGGTCTGGCCGAAGGTGGCGTCCTCGGCGGTGATCACCAGGTCACACCACAACATGAGCTCATGGCCCCCGCCGACACAGGCCCCCTCGACCATGGCGATGACCGGGATGGGCAGGTTGCGACAGGTCATCGCCACCTCGAGCATGCGGTCGTTCCACATGTAGGAGTTGGCCTTGTTCAGCTTCATCATGGCGTGGAAGTCGCCACCGGCCGAGAAGTGCCCGCCCACCCCGTAGACCACGGCGGCGACGATGGTCGGATCCTGCCTCGTGGATCGCAGGGCATGGGCAAGTTCGTCGAGGGTCTGCTCCCGGAAGGCATTTCGCACCTCGGGCCGGTTGATCCCGATCCAGGCGGCATCGTGACGCTTCTCGTAGACGATCTCGGCGTACTCCATCGCGTCTCCCTTCACACCTCTGACATGACCGAAGCCACCTCGACCGCCCGACCGGTGGCGGCGGACTCCACTGCGGCCTCCATCACCGCGATCACTGCCAGACCAGCCTCACCGTCGACCTCGACCGGGGCCTCACCGCGCACCGCGGCGGCGAAGGCAGTCATCTGGTCGACCAGGGGATCGATCGGCTCCAACTCGACCTCGACGGGCGCCGGATCGTTCCGGTCCATCAGCTTCAGGACCGCCCCTCCCTCACTGCTGAAGGCGGCGCCGTCGGTGCCGAACACCGCGGTGTTGTTCATAACCGGGGTGAAGAACGAAGTGGTGAGGGTGGCGAGTGCG
>JAICRU010000153.1 GCA_025937235.1 Acidimicrobiia bacterium | reverse complement strand
AGGCCAAGATGCAGGAGACGGTCAACTCTGCTGTCGAAGCCATGTCGCGGGGCGTCACCGACGACATGCCGAGCGTCGATCAGATGGAGACGAAGATCGAGCAGCGGAAGGCCGAGGCGATGGCCAGGGCGGAGCTGCATGAAGCGACGCCGGAGGGGCCGAGGCCGAGCTACGCAAAGCGATCAACACCATCGAAGCCGACGCCAAGCTCGACGAGCTGAGGGCAGAACTGGGCCCGCAGACCTGACCGGGATCCCCCAAAGTTCGTCGATTTCTCCAATTGCCGATCTGGTCTCTGCGAATCGGTCGCCGCGCTGACCTGAATTCAGCCCAAGACAATCCGGACCCGGTGGGTCAATCCGTCATCGACCAGTTTCAGCTCCGAGCCGGGGTCCAGCGTGGTGCCGTCCAGAGTCAGGCTCGTCACCCCTCTGGTGACCCCATTGGGATTGCTGACCTGGATCTCATAGCGGGCGGAGTGGTAGCGAAAGTCGATCTCGAAGCCTCTCCAGGCGCGCGGTATGCATGGATCGACCAGAAGCCCGGCTCCGCGTAGACGGAAGCCGAGGATCCACTCCACACCGGCCCGGTACATCCACCCCGCCGAACCCGTGTACCAGGTCCAACCTCCCCGCCCCACGTGGGGCGCCTCTGAATAGACGTCCGCTGCTGCCACGTAGGGCTCCACCCGGTACCTGTGGATACCTGCTCTGGTGCTGGCATGGTTGATCGGGTTGAGCAGACTGAACAACTCGCCCGCCCGATCACCGTCGCCGAGTGTGGCGAAGGCAATGACGCACCAAATGGCGGCATGGGTGTACTGGCCGCCGTTCTCGCGGACGCCGGGTAGGTACCCCTTGATGTATCCAGGGTCGACATCCCATTCGTCGAACGGTGGGGTGAAGAGCAGCACCAGACCGTCCCCTCGATGGACCAGGTATTCCTCCACCGAGTCCATCGCCCGCTGGGCCCTGTCGGCCGGCGCCCCGCGGTGGATGACCGACCACGATTGGGCGATCGAGTCGATTCGACACTCCGGGTTGTCCGACGAGCCGAGCGGTGTCCCATCGTCGAAGAAGGCGCGCCGGTACCAGTCGCCGTCCCACGCCTCGGCCTCGAGGCTCGCCCGGAGACGATGCGCTCCCCGCCGCCAGGTGGCGGCGAGCTCGATCTCCTTCAACTCGTCGGCGATGTCGGCGAATCGGCTCAGGTTGGCCTCGAGAAACCATCCGAGCCACACGCTCTCTCCTCGGCCCTCCCGCCCCACCCGGTTGAAGCCGTCGTTCCAATCACCGGTGCCGATCAGGGGAAGGCCTCGACCTCCCAGCCTGGACAGCGCCCTGTCGAGAGCACGCCGGCAGTGGTCGAAAATCGTTCCTTCCGCGGACGATCGCTCGGGGGTGAAGAAAGTCTCGTCCTGACCCGCGGCGAGCTCCATCCCACGTAAGTAGGGCACTACCTCCCCCAATATCTCTTGGTCGCCGGTCACCTCCAGATAGTGGGCGACGGCATAGGGAAGCCACAGATAGTCATCGGAGATGCGGGTTCGCACCCCCTTACCGGAGGGCTCGTGCCACCAGTGGAGAACATCCCCTTCTTCGAACTGATGCGCCGCGGCTCGCAATAGATGCTCTCTGGCCGTATCCCGCATCGGTGTCACCAGCGCCATGACGTCCTGCAGTTGATCCCGGAAACCGAATGCCCCACCCGACTGATAGAACGCCGTCCGCGCCAACACGCGGCAGGCGAGGGTCTGATACAGCAGCCACTGGTTGATCATCAAGTCGAAAGATCTGTCCGGCGTCTTCACCCGGATAGTGCCGAGAACGTCATTCCAGCGGGTCGCCACTTCGGCCTTCACTTCCTCAGGGTCGGTCCGGCGATAGCGTTGGACGAGTGTCCGGGCCTCGGCTTGGTCTCTGCCCTGGCCGAGAAGGAACACGACCTCAGCTTCTTCGTTCGGAGCCAGGGTCAGCGAGCGCTGGATGGCGGCGCAGGGGTCGAGCCCCACTCCGACCGTCTCCGACAGTTTCCCGGCGAGCCTCAGTGCGGCCGGGTCGTCGACACTGCCATACCTACCCAGGAATTCGGCCCGGTTCCCGGTGATCGTCACCTCGCCGGTTCCGAGATCGGCAAAGGCCACCCGATCTCCGAAGTCGACGTTCCACGGGTTGCGGGCGAGCACGGCCCCGGTCTCCTCGTCGCGTTCGGTGACGATCTGCATCGGAGAAACGGCTCTGGTCGTTCCCAGCACCCACTCCACATAGGCGGTGATCGACAAGCGGCGTCGTCGGCCGGTCAGGTTGCGAATACGCAGACGTGAGATCTTGATCGGATCCTCGAGCGGCACCGTCTGATGGAGGTGGAGGGCAATCCCCCGGGATCTGTGCTCGAACTCGGAGTAACCCGGACCGTGCCGGGCCAGGTAGCCAAAGGCGTCATCCCTGATCGGCAGGGCGGTTGGCCCCCAGACCTCCCCACTCTCCTCGTCTCGAACATAGAGCACCTCGCCGGGACGGTCGGAGACAGGATCATTCGACCAGGGAGTCAGCTGGTTCTCCCGGCTGTTCTCCGACCAGCTGTATCCGGAGCCGGACTCCGAGACACAGAACCCGAACCGACGGTTGGCGACGACATTGATCCAAGGGGCCGGCGTCGATTGGCCTTCTCCCAAGACCACCACGTATTCGCTGCCGTCAGCGGCGAAACCCCCGAGACCGTTGTGGAACTCGCGGTCCGGTCTCGGATGCGACCCGCCCGTCAGGTCGGGGGCAGACGCCTTGGCGCGGGTGGTCGGGGCCAGCTCCTTGGTCGGCCGACGGGCCAGCTGGTCGGCGAGGGTCCCGTGGTGACTGAGCAGCAGCGCCCGGGCCGCCGCATGGAGGGTCGTCCGATCCT
>JAICRU010000125.1 GCA_025937235.1 Acidimicrobiia bacterium | reverse complement strand
TCCCCAACGCAGCGGACGGCACGTGGCAGGTGACAGCCGATACTGGGCACCTGGCGACTTCGAGCAAGTCAACGGGTTCCCCCGGTACCCGGCGCATGAGATGGAGCGTCGGCATCGGTGGGCCCTGGACACGATGAACGACCTCGAGGTCGACCTACTCATCGTCGGCGGGCCCACCGGCCCGCTCGAGACGTCTGTCCAATACTTCAGCAACTGGCCCAGTCAGGTGCAGAGCTACGTCCTCTTTGACCGCGAAGAACCGCCAATCCTCCTGGTCCGACTGTGGAACCACCTTCCAGATGCCTATCGAATCTCCGTCATCGAAGACGTCCGCTACGGCGGTGACACCCCGGCCGAGCAAGCAGACCAGGTTGCCAATCGTGCTTCGGAGCGCAGCGCTCGTCGAATCGGAATGATCGGGGTCGTCCCTCACGCCGACTTGACCAGCATCCAGCGGGTCAATCCCGACGCCATCCTCATCGATCTCAACCACTCCTATCAGGAATGGAGACTGGTCAAGAGCCCGGCGGAGATGGTGTTCGTCGATATCGCCTCCAGGATGAACGATGCCGCGATCGACGCCCTCGCCGCCGAGCTTCGCCCCGGGGTCAACGAATACGAAGTCGCCCGAATCGTCGAGGACGTATACAACTCGCATCAAGCGTGGAACCTCATTCACTTCTCGCTGAGCACCCCGATGGAGGATCCGGAAGTATGCGTGCCTCACCAGTACCACCCCGACCGAGTTCTGCAGGCAGGTGATGTCTTCGTGACCGAGATCAGCACCACGTTTTGGGGATACGCCGGTCAGATCCTTCGCACGTTCACCATCGCCTCCGATCCAACGCCCCGCTACGAGCGGCTGCACGACGTGGCACTCGAGGCCTACCAGAGGATTGTCGAATTGCTTCGCCCCGGTGCCACAATCGGTGAAGTCCTCGACGCCGCCAGGGTGATCACCGAGGAGGGTTTCGACATCTGGGACGACCTGGTCCACGGTTTCGGCGGCGCCTATCTCCCTCCCATCGTTCGCACGCGGGCCAACAGGGGAGCAACCCACCCCGACGACTTCGCGTATCCGGAAGGCACTCTGCTCGTGGTGCAGCCGAACGTGATCGACGGGAAGGCCGGAGTGCAGACAGGCAACAGCCTTCAGGTCACAGGAGCCGGGGCCGTCAGCACCCAGCGTCAGCCAACCAGAATGATCCGATGTGCGTGAGGCCATGACATGAGTGACACCATGACGATCGAGATGCGGGGCATCAGTAAGTCTTTCGGTGAGACGCTGGCCAACGATGGAATCGACTTCACGGTGGGGTCCGGGGAGATACATGTCCTGCTCGGTGAGAACGGAGCGGGCAAGACCACTTTGATGAACATCCTGTTCGGCCACGTACGGCCGGACGAAGGGGCGATCCTCGTCAACGGTGACGAGGTAGAGATCACCGCGCCCAATGACGCGATTTCGCATGGCATCGGCATGGTCCATCAGCATTTCAGCCTCGTGCCCTCGTTCACGGTGGCCGAGAACGTGATGCTGGGGGTGAAAAGGGTCACCGACCCGTCCTTCGGTGAGGAGACCATCGAAAAAGAGGTCTCCCAGCGTGCAGATGAGCTGAATATGCCCATCACGCCCGACGCCACCGTGCAGGACCTACCGGTCGACGTCCAACAACGGGTGGAGATCATCAAGGCGATGTACCGGGGCGCCAAGACCTTGATCCTCGACGAGCCCACATCGCTGCTTGGCCCGACCCAGATCGAGAACCTTCTCGGAATCCTCTCTCAGCTTCGCGATCGGGGGACCTCGATCATCCTCGTCACCCACAAGCTGGCCGAGGTGATGGAGGCCGCCGACAAGGTCACCGTGCTCCGGCGAGGCAAGGTGATCACGTCGATGGCCAAGGGTGCGTTCGATGAACGCACGCTGGCGCGGGCCATGACCGGGCACGATCGGGAGCGCTTGCCCGACCGGAGTGAAGCCAGTGGAGCTGCTCGGCGCCCCCTGCTGGAGATAAATGATCTCGTGGTGCCCGCCACCCACGGGCACGGGCTGGCGATCGAGGGTCTGTCGTTGGTGGTGCAATCGGGGGAGATACTTGGGATCGCGGGCGTGGAGGGAAATGGCCAGCGTGAGTTGGTCGATGCTCTCATGGGTCTAGCCACCCCGGGTTCGGGCACGGTGCTGGTCGACGGCGTGGAGGTCACCAACGCCGACCCGCACGATCGACGTGGTGCCGGGATGGGCGTGATTCCCGAGGACCGTCATCGACTGGGGTTGATCCTCGACATGAGCCTCGCCGAGAACCTGGCCGTCGCCGACCTTGCCTCTGGCAGATACCGGCGCCGCGGCATGATCGATTGGAAGGCTGTGCACCAGAACGCCGAGCGCCTCTTGGTCGATTACGACGTGCGTCCTGCCGATCCCGACGCCGCAGCCGCAAGTCTGTCCGGTGGCAATCAGCAGAAGGTGGTCCTGGCCCGGGAGCTGGCACGCGAGCCACGTGTCCTGGTCGCCGACAACCCCAGTTGGGGTCTCGATGTCGGCGCCATCGACTACGTCCACCTCAAGCTGCTCGAGATGCGCGGCCGGGGCGGAGCCGTGCTCCTCGTAACGCTGGACCTCGAGGAGCTGTACAAGCTCTCCGACCGGATCCTGGTGATCTACCGCGGCAAGAAGATGCTGGAAGGTCCCACAAGTGAGATAGATGACGACGACCTAGCCCTAGCGATGGTGGGTCGGTCCACGAGATAGAGGAGGCCTTGGGGTGGGCGCGCTCGACGGACAGAAGGCGATAGTCGCAGGAGGGGGTCGTGGGATCGGGAGGGCCATTGCCATCGCATTTGCCTCCGAGGGCGCGGACGTCGCAGTGGTTGGCCGCAGCATCGACATGCTTTCCGAGGCCGCCGCCGAGATCCGAGCCTCGGGGGGGATGGCCGTTGTGGCATCTCAGGATCTGACCCAGGTGAGGGAGATCCCAGGCCTGTTTGATCGACTCGCCGGCGAGCTGGGGGGTTTGGACATCCTGGTCAATTCGGCCGGGGTCCAGATCACCGGCCCGTCGACCGAAGTCACCGAGGAGGCATGGGACACGACCCTCGACGCCAACTTGAAGTCGATGTTCTTTGCGTGTCAGGCGGCGGGACGGCGATTCATCGACCAGGGCAGGGGAAAGATCATCAACCTCGCCTCCACCTTCAGCTTGGTGGGATTTCCCGGTTTCGCCGCTTACTGCTCATCGAAAGGCGGTGTGGCCTTGCTCACCAAGACGTTGGCTGCCGAGTGGGCGTCGTCGGGTGTGAACGTCAACGCCATTGCGCCTACCGCCATCCGAACCGAGATGAACGCCTATCTCCTCGACGACCCGGGCTTCCTCGAAGCCTTCCTCCCCAAGGTCCCCGCAGGTCGTGTCGGCGACCCTTCGGACGTGGCAGGTGCGGCTGTCTTCCTCGCCGGTGCCGGGTCAGACTTCGTCAACGGGCACATCCTGCTGGTCGACGGCGGTTACACCGCGGTCTGACCGGCCGCCCTGCTTCACCCGTTATCACTCTTCGTTATCCTGAGTGAAAAGTCTGCATTGCTACTCAAATCCACCGCCCCTAGTTGGAGGACCCGTGTACAAGTCTGAGATCGCCGATGGGATGCGTATCGATTGGGATGTGGAAATCCCGGTCGATGACGGTTTGGTGCTCCGCGCCGACGTATATCGCCCGGTCGAGGAGGATCGGTATCCGGTCATCCTCAGCTACGGGCCCTATGCCAAGGGGCTCCCGTTCCAGGTCGGCTACCCCAGCGCGTGGAATCGGATGGCGGAGAAGCACCCCGACGTGACCGCCGGATCGACCAACAAATACCAGAACTGGGAGGTGGTCGACCCGGAGAAATGGGTTCCCGAGGGCTACGTTTGCGTGCGGGTCGACTCCCGGGGCACCGGCCGCTCCCCGGGGTACATCGACCACTTCTCTCCGCGGGAGACACGGGACTTCTACGAGTGCATCGAGTGGTCGGGTGTCCAACCCTGGTCGAACGGGAAAGTCGGTCTGAACGGGATCTCCTACTACGGGATCAATCAATGGCATGTCGCCACCCTGCAGCCGCCCCACCTGGCGGCGATGTGCATCTGGGAGGGAGCGGCCGACTGGTATCGGGACATGACACACCACGGCGGGATCGTCTCAACGTTCTGGGCCAACTGGTTCGACATGCAAGTCAAGACCGTTCAGTACGGGGTGGGTGAGAGCGGCGGGCGCAACCCGAACACCGGCCAACTCATCTGTGGTGACGAGGAGCTCAGCGAGGAAGAGCTGGCCGCAAATCGGTGCGCCTTTGGAGAGGACATCGTCGCCCATCCTCTCGATGACCAGTACCACAAGGATCGATCACCTCAGTGGGACAAGGTGGTGGTTCCGTTCCTGTCGGCTGCCAACTGGGGCGGGCAGGGCCTCCATCCGCGTGGGAACTTCGAGGGCTTCTACCGGGCAGCGTCGGAGGACAAGTGGCTCGAGGCTCATGGAATCGAGCACTGGACTCACTTCTACACCGACTACGGACGTGAGATCCAGTTGCGGTTCTTCAATCGCTTCCTCAAAGACGATCCCGCGGGCTGGGAATCTCAACCCAAGGTCCTTCTGCAGGTCCGACGTCCCAACGAGGTATTCGTAGAGCGTGAGGAGGCCGACTGGCCCATCCCACGTACTCGCTGGACCGAGTACTACCTCCATCCGGACCTCACCATGTCGACAGAAGCCCCGACGAAAGAAGCTCAACTGACGTTCGAGGCTTTGGGTGACGGGCTCACTTTCCGCTCCAAGCCTTTGGATGAGGCGACCGAGTTCACCGGCCCCATGGCATCGACGCTTTGGGTGTCGTCATCTACGGAAGATGCCGACTTGTTCGTCATCTTCCGGGTGTTCGACCCCGAGGGTGGAGAGGTTGTGTTCCAGGGTGCGATCGATCCTCACACACCAATCGCCCAGGGTTGGCTGCGTTCCTCGCACCGGAAGCTCGATCCCGCCTTGTCTCGGCCGTTTCGGCCCTATCACACCCATGACGAGATCCAACCGTTGACTCCGGGCTTGCCGGTCCGACTCCAGATCGAGATCTGGCCCAGCTCGATCGTGGTCCCCGCTGGTTACAGCCTTGCCTTCACGGTGCGAGGGAGGGACTACGAATGGGACGGCGATACGACGGGTCTCAAACTGTCCAACTTCAAGAACGAGCTCAAAGGCTGCGGACCATTCCTCCACGACGACCCGACCGATCGACCGGTCGACATCTACGGGGGGACCACCACCCTCCATTTCGGGCCCGAACAGCAACCCCACGTACTCACCCCGTTGATTCCCGAGGCCTGAACCCCTCGGGCCAGGGTCGCCGACTCGCCACGGCTCATACTCGGGTGGGCCGTGTCGTGAAGGGACGTGTAGCGCTCGCCGACTACGGTCTTGTGATCATTTGCCTAATGTGCTACAAGTAGCACTATGGTCAGAATTGGAATCAGGGAACTCCGCCAGAAGGCAAGCGAGTACCTCCGAAGGGTGGAGGGAGGAGAGACCATCGAGGTCACTGACCGTGGTCGTCCTGTAGCCTTGCTGACTCCGATTCCGGAAGCTCCCCCGCTGGAAAGA
Organism: Acidimicrobiia bacterium; assembly: GCA_025937235.1. Classification (GTDB taxonomy): domain Bacteria; phylum Actinomycetota; class Acidimicrobiia; order Spongiisociales; family ZC4RG35; genus JARDZU01. The sequence continues at coordinate 363 of JAICRU010000125.1, read as the reverse complement.
CTGCGTGCCGCAGGGGACGTCGATGCCGCATCAGGAAGCATGGACGATCTTCCTGCGCCACTGCCTTTGGCGCCGGGACAGGAAGCGCCGTCGGCGATTCTGGCCAGGATGCGCTCCGATGAGCGCTGAGCACGTTTCCTATCTCGACTCCTCCGCAATCGTGAAGCTGATCGTCGAGGAGCCAGAGTCGGCTGCCCTCACGCGGTACGTCCGGGGCCGGCAGCCCCTGGTATCGAGTGCCCTTGCCCGGACGGAGGTGAAGAGAGCCGTCCTTCACCTCGGAGTTCTCGCCATGCAGAGAGCCGATGATGTTCTGAACCGGATAGAGCTGGTGCGGTTGAACAATGCAGTGCTCAACGCAGC
>JAICRU010000082.1 GCA_025937235.1 Acidimicrobiia bacterium | reverse complement strand
TCGAGGGGTGGGGCGGAAGGTGAGATCACCCAGAACCCGCCCTGGTGGCGGCTCCAGTCGGAGAGGATCTGCTCGGCGACCGGGCTAGCCGTGTAGTCCCGGTGGGCCTCGATCAGGCGCAGGATTTCTGCCAGGTCGGCTTCCGAGGGACGGCGGGCAGATGGAGCGGTATCGGCGAGCATCGCCTTGAGGCTGAGATCAGGATCCCACACGTAGGCGATGCCGCCGGTCATCCCGGCTGCGAAGTTCCGACCGACATCGCCGAGCACGAGGACCCGGCCACCGGTCATGTACTCACAGCCGTGATCGGAGCAACCCTCGATGACTGCGGTGGCACCGGAGTTGCGAACTGCGAATCGCTGGCCGACCCGTCCCGCCAGGAAGGCCCGACCCCCGGTTGCGCCATAGAGCACGGCGTTACCGGCGGCGTGTGGCAATAACGACCCGTGTCTCCGGGGTGACACCGAGATGAGACCGCCACCCATCCCCTTTCCCAGGTAGTCGTTCGATGTTCCCTCGAGACGGAGGTCGACACCTGAGCAGAGCCATGCCCCGAAGCTCTGTCCGGCGGTGCCCGCCAGCTTGACCACGATGGTGCCTTCGGGAAGGGCGGCAGCACCATGGCGTTCTGTGATCACACCCGAGAGCGTGGCCCCGATGGCGCGGTCGACGTTGCGAATCGGATACGAGAGCTCGACCCCCCGGCCGGTGGAGATGGCAGCCTCACAATCGGCGACCAGCCGCTCCTCCAGGCCGGACAATGGTGTCTTACGATAACCCTCGTGGACCTTGCCTCCCTTGGCCGGCACGAGCATGGCGGAGAGATCGGAAGACAGTGGGTGTTGCGGGTCGATGGGGCGGAGAAGGTCGGCCCTGCCCACCAGCTCGGCCAGCGACCTGGCCCCGAGCGCGGCGATGTGGCGCCGTGCCTCCTCGGCAAGACGGCGAAAGAGGAGGACCACCTGGTCGGCGGAGCCGGTGAACTTGGCCCGAAGATCCTCCTGTTGGGTGGTGATGCCGACCGGGCAGGTGTTGAGATGGCACTGGCGAACCATCTTGCAGCCCATGGCGAGCAGGGGCAGGGTGCCGAATCCGAACCGCTCGGCACCGAGGAGAGCGGCCACGACCACGTCACGCCCGGTGCGGAGACCGCCGTCGGTCTCGAGCACTACCCGGGAGCGAAGGCCATTCGCCGTCAGCACTTGATGTGCTTCGGCCAGGCCGAGCTCCCACGGCGAGCCGGCATGCTTGATGGAGACCAAAGGCGAGGCCCCGGTCCCTCCTTCCGATCCGGAGATGGTGATCACATCGGCATCCGCCTTGGCCACTCCCACCGCGATCGTGCCCACACCCGGCTCGCTGACGAGCTTCACCGATACCCGGGCCGTCGGCTTGAACGCCTTGAGGTCGTAGATGAGCTGGGCCAGGTCCTCGATGGAGTAGATGTCGTGGTGGGGCGGGGGCGAGATGAGGGTGACCCCTGGCTCGGTGTGACGGAGCCGGGCGATCTCGGTCGACACCTTGTGCCCGGGGAGCTGCCCACCCTCACCTGGTTTCGAGCCCTGGGCCATCTTGATCTGGAGCTCGTCGGCGGAGTGCAAGTAGGCAGGCGTCACCCCGAACCGACCCGACGCAACCTGCTTGATCGCCGAGTTCATCGGCGTCCCGAACCGTGCCGGGTCCTCCCCGCCCTCGCCGGAGTTTGAGTAGCCGCCGATCAGGTTCATCGCCTCGGCCAGGGCGATGTGTGCCTCGGCGGAAAGGGCGCCATGGGACATAGCCGCCGTCGTGAAGCGACGCATGATCGCCTCTGTCGGCTCGACCTCGCCGAGCGGGACCGGCTCCCGCTGCACGAACGTGAGCAGGTCACGCACCAGGGCCGGGTCCCGATCAGAGATCATCTCGATGTACCTGTTCCAATCCTCCGGGTCCCCGGAGCGCACTGCCTTCTGAACCGCGAGCACGACCATCGGGCTGGTGACATGGGTGTCGGAGCCCCGGCGATGCTTGTAGAAGCCGCCCGCGTCGGTGGGGCCGTCGACATAGGCTTCGTGACGTTGCAGGGCCTGTCTGGCGAGCTCTCTGAGCCCGATTCCTCGGAGCCGCCTCGGGGCATTGCGGAAGGCACGCCGGCAGACGTTCTCGGATAGCCCGATCACCTCGAAGAGCTCGGATCCGCGATAGGCGGAGAGGGTGCAGATCCCCATCTTCGACATGATCTTGAGCAGGCCACCCTCCATGGCATCGCGATAGTTCTCTTGTGCGGTCACCGGGTCGACATCGATGGCGTCGGATGCGGCCAGGTCACGGGCATGCTCGATGGCCAGGTAGGGGTTGACTGCAGAAGCCCCAAAGCCAACCATGCAGGCGAGGTCGTGTGGGTCCCGGACCTCCCCGGAGACCACCACGAGGGACACCGACCCCCTGACACCGTCATCGATGAGGCGGTGATGCACAGAACCAAGTGCGAGGAGCATCGGCAACGGGGCCCGCGTCACCTCCGTCTCGCGGTCGGAGAGCACGATGATGGTCGCACCAAGCTTCACGGCCTGCGCTGCCTCGTCGCAGATCTCGTCGAGCCGCCTCTCCATGCCCTCGGGCCCGTCGCTGACCGCCCACGTCGTGGCGATCCAGTGGGAGAAGAAACGGGGGTCGCCGGACCGGACGATCGCCTCCAGCTCGGCATCGGAGAGGATCGGGCTCGACAGCTCGATGAGGTGGGCTTGCTGAGGCCTGTCCTCGAGCAACGGGCCACGCCGCCCCAGTTGGATCCGGAGCGACATGACCAGTTTCTCCCGGATCGGGTCCATCGGTGGGTTGGTCACCTGGGCGAACTGCTCGTGGAAGAACTGAGTCAGCCGGCGGGGACGTGTGGCGAGGACAGCCAGGCCAGTATCGTCTCCCATCGAGCCGAGCGGATTGTCTCCCATTGCCATGTCGGCGATGACCAGCCTCCGCTCCTCGGCCGTGTAGCCGAACACCCGGCTGAGAGCAGCGGCATCGAAGCGATCATCGGCCAGGTCGTCGAACGGGGCCTGAATACGCAGGGTCTCGGTGCTCACCCAGTCTCCGTAGGGTCGGGCCGAGGCCAGGTCCCGCTTGACCTCATCCGAATGACGAATCTGGCCGGTCACCCCGTCGAAGACGATCAGCTCACCCGGCCCGAGCTGGCCGGTGCTGGTCGCCTTAGCCTCCTCCTCCGGGCACACACCGGCCTCCGAGGCGACCAGGACCACATCGGGGCCCACCGCCCACCGGGCCGGACGTAGGCCATTGCGGTCCATACCCGCGAGGAGCGAAGTGCCGTCGGTGGCGGCGATGGCAGCGGGGCCGTCCCACGGCTCGGTCAGGAAGGCGTGATAGGCGTAGAAGCCGGCGAGATCGGGCTCGAGGTCGGGCACGTTCTCCCACGCCGCAGGCATCAGCATCTCCTTGACATGGTCCAGCGGGCGTCCGCTCCGGATCAACAGCTCGAAGACGTTGTCCAGGCTCCCCGAGTCGGAGATGCCCGGCTGGAGGAACGGGAATACATCGGGCAGGCGCTCGCCCCAGACACCGGGTGTAGCCGCCTTCTCCCTCGCCACCATCCACGATCGGTTGGACTGGATGGTGTTGATCTCCCCGTTGTGAGCCAGGGCCCGGAATGGCTGGGCATTGTCCCAGGACGGGAAAGTGTTGGTCGAGTAACGCTGATGGAAGATGGCGAACGCCGTCTCGTAATCGGGGTCACGGAGGTCCCAGTAGAAGTTCGAGATCTTGGAGGCGGTGAAAAGCCCCTTGTAGACCACGGTGCGGCTCGACGCCGATGGGATGGAGAGACCCGGGACACTCGCCCGCTCGATACGCTTCCGAGCCAGATAGAGGCTGCGCTCGAAGTCGGCGTCCTCCACGCCGCCGGTCACGATGGCCTGCTCGATGAGCGGTAAGACGAGCCGGGCGTGATCGCCCAGGACGGACGGATCGGTGGGCACCGACCGCCAGAAAAGCACCCTCATTCCCTCGGCCTCGATCGCCTCGGTGACCACCGAGCGGGACGCGGCGGCCTCAGTTGGGGTGAGGAAGCACATCACGACCCCGAGACGCCCCGGAGCCAGCTCCAAGCCGTGCGTCGCCAGCTCCCTGTTGATGAGACGTTGCGGGATCTGGGTGAGGAGGCCGGCGCCGTCCCCTGTGCCATCGGCGGCCCGTGCCCCGCGGTGATCGAGATTGACCAGGCAGTCCACCGCCAGCCGGGTCATCCGATAACTGGGCGCCAGGTCGCGGGCGGCGATGAATCCGACGCCACAAGCGTCGCGATCCGGTCCAGGATCGAAGAAAGGTGCGGTCATCGCTCCCTGGGTGCGTCGGGGAGCGCCGAAGTGTAAACAGGGATTCGGGGCCGCCTACCGTTTTTGCAGGCGGTCCGCCTGCATCGTTTAGCCTCGCCCAATGAGATTCGGAGCGTTTGTCCCCCAGGGGTGGCGACTCGATCTGACCGGGATCGAGCGCACCGAGCATTGGGAGACGATGACCACGGTCGCAAGGAGCATCGAGCAGAGCGGGTTCGAGTCACTGTGGGTCTACGACCACTTCCACACCGTGCCCGCGCCCACCCAGGAGGCGACCTACGAGGCCTGGACTCTGATGGCCTCGCTGGCGGCAGTGACCAGCCTCGTGCGACTTGGTCAAATGTGCACCTGCAACACCTATCGGCCCCCTTCCTACCTGGCCAAGGTCGCCGCCTCCATCGATGTGATCTCCGGCGGCAGGCTCGAGATGGGTATCGGCGCCGGCTGGTACGAGCACGAGCACGAGGGCTACGGATATCCCTTCCTCGAGCCGGGGCCCAGGATCAGGATGCTCGAAGAGGGCGTGGAGATCATGAAGGCGATGTGGACCGAGGAAGTGGTCCACTACGAAGGCCGGCACTATCGCCTCGAAGGCGCCATCTGCCAGCCCAAGCCCTTGCAGAGCCCGCACATCCCGCTCTGGGTCGCCGGTGGCGGTGAGCAGCTGACGCTGCGAGTGGCGGCCCGTCATGCCCAGTACACCAACTTCGGGATCAAGCCGGAATGGTTCACGCACAAGTCGGAGGTCCTGGCCGCTCACTGCCGCGACGTCGGCCGCGACTTCGAGGAGATCACCCGATCGGCGAACTTCAACATCATCTGTGCCGGGACCGAGGCCGAGGTGGCGGACAGGATCGGGGCCCTCCAGGCGCGACTCGAGAAGTACGTCCCACCGGCCAAGGCAGAGGAGCAGATCCGCCTCTACCGGCACAACTCGGGGACGCCTGAACAGGTGATCACCAGTCTCAAGGAATGGGAGGCTCTGGGGCTGGCGTATGCCATCGTCTATTTCCCCGACGCCGCCTACGACCTCTCCGGCCTCGAGTTGTTCGCTCGTGAGGTGGTCCCGGCGTTTCGATGACGGCCGGGCAAGGTCCTCAGCCTGTCAGGGCTCCCAAACGATCGATGGCCTCGGAGAGGATGGCTTCGTCTTTGCAGAAGGCGAATCTGACCAACTTGGAGCCGTCCTCAGGGTGGTGGTAGAAGACACTGGGTGGGATGGCCACCACCCGGGTCTTCTCGGCCAGATGCCGGCAGAAGGCGCGGTCGTCACCGAAGCCAAATCGCTCGAACCCCGCCATCATGAAATAGGTGCCCTGGGGCCGGTGGACTTCGAATCCGATCGAATCAAGGCCGTCGGCGAGCAGGTCACGTTTCTTGAGATAGCCGGAGCGAAGATCCTCATAGAAGGTGTGCGGTGCGCCCATGGCGGCGATCGCCCCATGCTGGACAGGGGTGGGCGTGGTGAAGGTGAGGAATTGGTGGGCCGCCCGCACCCCCGCGGTCAAGGACGCCGGGGCAATGGACCATCCCAGCTTCCACCCGGTCAGGGAGAACGTCTTGCCCAGGGAGGACAGTGTCATGGTCCGGTCCCACATACCCTCATAGGCGGCCAGACGCCGATGCTCCCCGTCGTACACCATCTCCTCGTAGACCTCATCCGTGATCGCTATCACGTCGTGCTCTCGACAAAGGTCTGCGATGGCTGAGAGCTCCTGGTCGGAGAAGACACGGCCGGTTGGATTGTTCGGGTTGTTGACCACGATCGCCCGGGTCCGGGACGAGAACAACGAGCGCAACCGGTCGAGATCGAGCTCGAACCCAGGAGGGGCCAGGGTCAGGAAGCGCGGCACCGCACCGCTCATCGACACGAACACCGGGTAGGCGTCGTAGAACGGCTCGATGAGGATGACCTCGTCCCCGGGGTCGATCAGCCCGAGGAAGGAGGCGGCCAGCGCCTCGGTGCAACCACATGTGACGGTCACCTCGCCGGCCGGGTCGAGCTCACGGCCGAGTAACGGCCCGTAACGAGCGGCTATCGCTTCTCTCAGGGCGAGAACACCCTGGCTCGGTGGGTACTGATCGTGCCCTCCTTCGCCCAGAGAGCGCGCCGCTGCGTCCTTCACGAACCCGGCCCCGTCCCAGTTGGGGAAGCCCTGGCCCAGGTTTATGGCGTCGAGCTCGAGGGCGAGGGCAGACATCTCGCTGAAGATCGTGACCCCGAAGGGGGCGAGACGATGTGCCACTGGCATCCGTCGAGAATATGCGGTCGTCACGGGGCTGGTTCGAGGAGGACGATAGGGATCTCCCGTCTCGTCCGGCTCTGGTAGACAGCGTAATCCTGATAGGTGGCCACGGCCCTCGGCCACCACGTCGCTCGCTCCACGCCGGAAGCCGTCCGTGCCGTGAGCCGGACCGTTCGGTCGCCCGTCTGTGCGGCCACCGAAGGATCGTCGAGCAGGTTCAGGTACCACTCCGGATGATGATCACGTCCTCCATAGGACGCGATCACAGCCATGGTCTCTTCGTCCCTGAGATAGAGAAGAGGGACGGTGTGTGGCGCGCCAGTCTTCCGGCCCCGGGTGGTGAGAAGCAGCATGTTGTTGCCTACCAGACGCCTCCCTATTCGGCCCCCGGTCAGGCGATACAACGACCGGTGCACGGCCGACCAGCGCTTCACGGATGAATCCCTCATCGGCAGGCTCAGCCGGCGTCACTCGAGGTGGCCCAGATGTTGATGCCACCCTCCACGGCGTGCCGGTCGATCTGCTCCAACTCGTCGGAGGTGAACTCCACGTTGTCGAGCGCCCCGAGGGCATCCTCGATCTGGGACCAACGGCTGGCACCGATCAAAGCCGAGGTCACCCTCGGGTCGCGCAGCACCCAGGAGATTGCCATCTGGGCCAGGGTCTGACCCCGCCGGACCGCCACTTCGTGAAGGGCACGGACCCGGGTCAGGTTCTCCTCCGTGAGCATGCCCATGTCGAACGAGTCACCTCCCACCGCCCTCGAGTCCTCGGGTATCCCTTCGAGATATCGATTGGTCAACAGCCCCTGGGCAAGGGGCGAGAACACGATGCAGCCGATTCCCAGGTCCTCGAGGACGTCGAGGAGGCCGTCCTCGACCCATCGGTTGAGCATGGAATACGACGGCTGGTGGATGATGAAGGGCGTGCCCATGTCGGCCAGGATCCGAGCCGCCTCCCTGGTCCTCTCGGGCCCGTAGGAGGAGATGCCCACATACAGCGCCTTTCCCGACCTGACCGCGCTGTCCAGGGCACCCATCGTCTCCTCCAGCGGGGTGTCGGGCACGTACCGGTGGGAGTAGAAGATGTCCACGTAGTCCAGCCCCATCCGGGCCAGACTCTGATCGAGGCTGGCCAGGAGGTATTTGCGCGAGCCACCATCACCGTAGGGCCCATCCCACATCAGATAGCCGGCCTTGGTCGAGATCACCAGCTCGTCTCGGTAGGGGCCGAGATCGGTCGCCATGATCGACCCGAAATTGCGCTCCGCCGAACCGGGCGGGGGACCGTAGTTGTTGGCCAGGTCGAAATGGGTGATGCCACGATCGAATGCGCTGAGCAGCATCCGGCGCTGATCCTCGCCGAGCGCATCGCCACCGAAGTTGTGCCAGAGCCCGAGGGAGATCCTGGGCAGGTCGAGACCACTACGTCCCGAGCGGGCATATGCCATGCGGCTGTATCGGTGGGGATCTGGCGTGTGCAATCGTCACTCCGGGTCGATGTTGGGGCCGGCCAAGACCTGATTCACCTCGGGAGCCAGCTCATTGCGGCGAGCGTGGGCCCCGAGCGAACATACAAGCAGAAGGCGCGGCCCGACTGGCTGAAGAAGTACTGGGTGCCGCCCTGCGGGCGATCGGGCGATGCATGTAGCCATCACAGCACCTGGCGCCAAGTCACCGATTCATTCCCGCTACATGGGACGTTTCTGCCAGGATGCCCCCGATCATGACGGACAGATCACGAGTAGGTCCGGTGGTGGTAGGTATCGACGGTTCGGAGGCCGGCTTCGAGGCGCTGCGACATGCGGTTCGGGAGGCTCGGTGGCGGGGGGTCCCCCTGCACGTCGTCCATGTCCTGGACGTGACGCCCGCCGTCCTTCATCTCGAGGGTGATCAGACGATCAGCACTCGAGAGCTGGCCGAGTCCGACCGCTCCGAGATTTGGAAGCTGGCCGGCCCGATCCTCGATGAAGCCGGCACGGAAGTGGTCCGGGTCGAGCGCGATGGACATCCGGGCAAGATCCTCATCGCCTACTGCGATGAAATTGGGGCATCGGCCCTCGTCGTCGGCCCGAGGGGGCGGGGCAGGGTCCAGAGGTTATTGCTCGGCTCCACGGCCGCCGAGGTAGTGAAGAGCTCCGTGTGCGACGTCTTGGTGGTCAAGCCCGGCGGTTGATCACCGACGGAGGGCTCTCCACACGCCGACGCCGGCGAGCAGGAGTGTGACCCCTATCTTGGTGAAGTCTATGACCGGTGTCACTTCGACTCCGTCCGGGCCAATCCTGATGACTGCCACCGGTCGACCCTGCGAGAAGCCACCACCACCTCCGCCCTCACCGGTCGCACTCTCCATGCCCTCGCCTTCACCCTGTCCCGACCCGAAGCCGAACCCGCCAGCCCTCTCCCACGCTACGGCGGTCATGACTGTGTGCTCCCCTTTTTCGACGGGATCGGAGAAAAGGGCCGACGGGGAGGCCTCGCCGAACAGCCGCGTCAGTGAATCGGAGATCGACGAGGCGATCCCTTGCGACGACCTCACGTCACCCGCCATCCAACGCCCTCCACAGCGCAGCGATCCCGAGCACGAGGAAGAGTGCCAACCTCGACAACATCACATGATCGCGTATGGGGACCTCGATGCGATCGGGCCTGACCACAGCCACCGGACGGCTGTATCCAAACCCGGCGCCGCCGATCGAAGACGATCCGTAGATGCCGGTGGTGGCGTAAACGAGAGCGATACCACCCGGGCCATCCACCGCTTCCCTTCTCCCGGCCACTACGCGCAGCATCAGGGTCACCATACCTTGCCTCAGAGGCCGGTCAGCATCTGATCGACGGGCGCATAATCGTCGGTGAGCGGATCCGCTCCGTCTATGAAACGACCGAGCTCGGGCCCGGAGAGACCGACCTCGACACCGCCGCGAGAGCGGATCGCTGAGCCCACCCCCTCCAGGTCGATGGAGTCGTGTGAACCGACCAGGACGTAGTTGCCGCCGCGGTCACCGGTGAAAGAGCCGGGAGGGGCGAAGATGGCAACGTGCTCGAATACCTCCTGAAGCGTGGCCGCCTCTGCCCTGGCGAATCGGGCCTCCGGTCGATCGATGACGTTGACCGTGTAGAAGCCTCCCGGAGCCAGCTTCGCGCCGACGGTCTCGACGAACTCGACGGTGGTCAGGTGCCAAGGCACTGTGAGACCGGTGAAGGCGTCGCCGATCACCACGTCGATCGACCCCGGCGCCACCCCGTCGATCGATCTGCGGGCATCATCGATCATCACCTCGGCCTCGTCGTCGAAGCCGAGGTCGTTTCTGCCGATGTCGATCAGGGACGAGTCGATCTCCAGGACGAGATGGTCGGTGCCGGGCCGGGTGGCGTCTAGGTACCCGGGAAAGGTGAACCCGCCGCCACCGATGGAGAGGACATCGAGTGGCCCTGCAGGCATCTCGGTATCGATCAAGTCCACCATCACCCGTATGTAGCGAAACTCCAGGTGTGTCGGGTCTTCGAGGTCGACGTAGCTGTTGTGCCCCCGGTCGAGGATGAGCAGCCGTCCCGACGGGCGCTCTGAGTCGACGAGGACCTCGGCGCAGTGATAGGTGGTCTCGTATTGGCAGGCCCCGTCGAACACGACCAGCAACCAGCCGAGCAATGCGAGCGCCCCGACGGCCGCCAGGGCAGACGAGGTTGTCCGTGCCGTCCACAGGGCGACACCGAGAAGGACCAGGACGATCCCTACCACGATAACGATGGGTCGGGTCGGAAAGGCCGCGATCAGGACGAACCCGGTGACGAAGGTGCCGAACAGGGCCCCTGCGGTGCCGATCGCCGAGTAGGACCCCACCACGGAGCCGGTCTCCTGCAACGAAGCGAGCCGGATCTTGACCACGATCGGCGGGATCGCGGAGAGAACCGCCGCGGGGGCGAAGAAGCCGAGCAGGCTGAGGAGCACGATGGAAAGCGCGCCCGTCGAGGCGGCGGGCCCGACCAGGTCCACGATGAGCGGGGCCGCCATGGCGCTGAGCCCCCCGGCCACCAGGAGAGGCCCGACCAGACGCCTCGGATCTCCCCTGTCTGCAGCCTTGCCACCCGCCCAAGCGCCTACCGAGATGCCGGCCAGGATCACACCGATTATTCCGGTGAACACCTCGAGGCTCACTCCGAGATAAGGAGCGAGCACTCGTCCGGCCAGGATCTCGAGGATGAGAACCGCGGCCGAGGTGATGAAGACGAGGGATCGAGCCAGGAGGTGGGGCAAGATCAAGAGTATGGCCGACCCCACCGACCATGCATACGATGCCGCCGATGCGGCAGTGGTCCCTGGCCGGAACCTTGTTGCTGGTGTGGGCTTGCACCGCCTCGGCCGTGGGTGACGAAACCACGGCCACATTGGAGGGGCCACCCACGGCTCGGCCGACGGCGACCGCCACCACCACACCTCGATTGAGGACGGATCAGATCCTCGAGGACCTCGACGGTGAGCTCTGTCCCAACTCCGTGTTCACCTGCGTCACCCTGCAGATGCCGCTCGACCACTTCGACCGGTCCAATCAGGGCTCGATCCCGGTCACCTACGCCGTCCTCCCCGCCACCGGCAAGCGACTCGGGGTTTTCGTCACCGCCACGGGTGGACCGGGCAGCTCGGGCATTTCGGTGGCCGATTCGTACACAGAGGCCCTGGACCCCTCTATCCCGGAGTCCTACGACATCGTCTTCTTCGACCAGCGTGGAGTCGCGCTGTCCGGCGGCCTCAGCTGCCCAGCCGCCGCCGCGGCCTACTACCGCGTCGATGGGACCGGCGCGCTCGGCATCGACCAAGAGGCGCTGACCACCGCCTCGGCCATGTTCGCCCAGGACTGTGTCGGTGAGATGGGCGACCCCGAGATGCTCCCCTATCTGGGCACGAACCAGGCCGCGGCCGACCTGGAGATCTTCAGACAGACACTGCGATACCAGGACATCGTCATCTACGGAGAGAGCTATGGCACGCAGCTGTCTCAGACCTATGCCGCGGCATACGGGGAGCGCGTCTCGAGGATGATCCTCGACGGGACGGTGGACCTGACCCTGGAGGGCCTCGCCTTCTTCGAGCAACAGGCGGCCGCGTTCGGGCGGACGCTGCAGTCCACGCTCGACTTCTGTGGCGGAGACGAGTTCTGTTCCGCGGACATCGTGGTGACGCCGGACCAAGCGTACGACCAGCTCCTGTCACTGGTGGTCGAGGGGCCGCTGACTGCTCGGTTCCCGCTGCCCAGCGGTCGGTTCGCCGAGCGAACATTCGGCCAGGGTGATCTCGACGTCGTGGCCAGCGGTCAGATGTACTCAGAGGACGACCGCATGATGTTCCTGCGCGCCCTTGGCGCATACAGCGGTCGGGGCGACCTCGTGCCGATGCTACGGCTTCTCTACTTGAATCTGGGGCTCGACCCGGCAACCGAGACAGTGCTCGAAGACACCACCTACTCGGACGCCGTGTACTACGGAGTCGAGTGCCTCGACTACTCGTACCCGGGCGCCACGCCGGAGGAGACGGCACAGGCATTCTTCGACGCAGGGGCGAACGTGGACCCGTCCCGTCTCGGGGTCATCTTCTTCGGGGACCTTCCCTGCGCGTTCTGGCCCGGCGCCAGCAAGGACCGGCCCCGACCCGAGCCTCTGACCGCGCCAGGCGTTCCGACGGTGGTCATCGGTTCGACCGCCGACCCCGCCACCCCATATCAGCAGAGCGTAGATGTCGGCGGCCGGCTCGACGATGGGTACGTCATCAGCCAGCAAGGTGGGCCCCATGTCGTGTTCGGGCGGGGGAACGAGTGCCCCGACGAGGCCGTGACCCGGTTCATCATCGAGGGCACGCCACCCGACATCGATGGGTGCGAGGGCGAGGTTGTCGGCTACTACATACGCCTGCTCCCGGTCAGCATCACCGAGTTCGACAGCGCCGAGACGATGTTCGACTCGATCGAGTTCGACCTGTTCTACCTGCCCGAGTACTACTGGTGGGACACCGTCACCGAGACCCCGGTCGGGTGCAACCATGGCGGAGTCGTGACATTCGTCGGTGGCGACGGCAAGGACACATATCACTTCGACGGTTGCGTCTTCATGGAAGGGGTGACCCTGACCGGTGAGGGCTCGTATCACTGGGACGAGGACGTCTTCAATCTCGAGGTCCAGGTCAACTCGCCGGACTGCCGCTATTCATACGAGCGAGCCGGAGAGGAATACGCGGTCGAGGACAACTGCCCGATCGACGCTTTCACCAGCTAGCCGGGGCGGATCATCACCCCGGGTTCCGGAACTCGACTACGAGATCTCCCTCGGCGAGGTCG
>JAICRU010000090.1 GCA_025937235.1 Acidimicrobiia bacterium | reverse complement strand
TCTCCCTGGCTCCCATGCTCACCCATGGTGCGGTCGAGGCGTTGGAGCGTCACGGCACGGAGGAGATGAAGACGGCCTACATCGAGAAGCTGGTCAGTGGGGAATGGACCGGCACCATGAATCTCACCGAGCCGGAGGCAGGATCCGACCTGGGAGCCGTTCGGACCCGGGCGGAGCGCCAGGAAGACGGGACCTATCGCCTGTTCGGCACCAAGATCTTCATCACCTGGGGGGACCAGGACCTGACCGACAACATCATCCACCTGGTTCTGGCCCGGACCCCGGGCTCACCCTCTGGGACCAAAGGGATCTCTATGTTCCTCGTCCCCAAGTTCATCCTCGATGAGAAGGGTGATCCGGGGGAGCAAAACGACATCAAGGTGGTATCCCTCGAGCACAAGCTCGGCATCCACGCCTCCCCCACCTGTGTGATGTCTTACGGCGAGGAGGGCCGCGGGGCGATCGGCTACCTGGTGGGCGAGGAGCACCAGGGCATGCGCAACATGTTCACGATGATGAACCTGGCCCGGGTCGGCGTGGGCATGGAGGGTGTCGCCATTGGTGAGCGCGCCTACCAACAAGCCCTTGGCTACGCCCGGGAACGGGTACAGGGGCGGGAGATCGGAGGCGATTCCAAGGACAGCATCGCCATCATCGAGCACCCCGACGTCCGTCGCATGCTCCTCACCATCAAGGCCAACGTCGAGGCGATGCGCTCACTCCTCTACGTCGTCGCCGCAGAAGGTGACCACCACATCCACGCCGACTCGGAGGAGCGCCGGAAGCTGGCCGGCGATCGCCTCGCCCTCATCACTCCGATCATCAAGGCCTGGTGCACCGACATGGGTGTGGAGATGGCTTCGCTGGGGATCCAGGTGCACGGTGGCATGGGTTACATCGAAGAGACCGGTGCCGCCCAGCTGCTTCGTGACTCGCGTATCGCCCCGATCTACGAAGGGACCAACGGGATCCAGGCCATCGACCTGGTGCTGCGAAAAGTTCCCATCGACGGGGGTGCGGTGGTTTCGGGCCTGATCACCGAGATGGCCGCCGAGCTCGGCGCCATGTCGCCCCACGAAGAGCTGGCGCAGTTCCGCGAGGAGTTGGCCGTCGCCATTCAGGGCCTCGGCGAGACCACGTCCTGGCTCGGGGACAGGTTGATCGAAGGCGATCTGCGTTCGGCGCTGGCCGGTGCCACGCCTTATCTGCGGCAGTTCGGCACCGTCCTCGGGGGCTGGTTGATGGCCCGGGCCGCGGTGGCCGCGCTTGCTGCCCCGAGCGGATTCGGGCCCGACTTCCTCGAGGAGAAGGTGAACACGGCCCGCTTCTACGGGGAGCAACTCCTTCCCATGGCCAACGCGCTGGTTCCTGGGGTGAAGGGTGGGGCGGCGCTGCTCGACGGCGCGGGCCTCTGAGCCTCCCTTAGTCTCGGCCTGTCTTGGACCTGCGTGATCGCGTCGTAATCGTCACCGGAGGTGGCAGCGGAATCGGCGCGGCCCTGGCCCGACGTTTCGCCGTCGAGAAGCCACGCGCCCTGATCATCGGTGATGTCGATCTCGGCTCGGCCCAAGGTGTCGCCGAGGGGATCGGCGCCGAGGCGGTCCGGGTCGACGTGGCCGATCCAGCCTCCAACGATGCCCTGATCGACGCCGTCGAGGACCGGTTCGGCCCGGTCGACCTCTTCTGCGCCAACGCCGGCATCGGATTCGCAGGCGACGAGCAGACTCCACCCGAGCGCTGGGACTTCATGTGGCAGGTGAATCTCATGTCGCACGTGCACGCCGCCCGGCGACTCATCCCGGGATGGCTGGCACGAGGTGAGGGCTATTTCCTATCCACGGCCTCGGCGGCAGGGCTCCTCACCAACCTCAAGGCCGCCCAGTACTCGGTGACGAAGCATGCCGCCGTCTCTTTTGCCGAGTGGCTCGCGATCACATATGGCGATCAGGGGATCAGGGTGAGCTGTCTATGCCCGATGGGGGTGAAGACACCACTACTCGACGCGGCTGACGAGTTCCATGCCCTGCTCGACCCGCTCGCCATCGAGCCTGAGGAGGTCGCCGAAGCCGTCGTGCACGGATTGGCCGAGGAGAGTTTCCTGATACTCCCCCACCCCGACGTGGCCCGGTACTTCCAGAACAAGGCAAATGACTACGACCATTGGATCGGTGGGATGAGGAAACTGCAGCGGACCGTTTTCCCAACCGGCTGAATGGGGCAGAATCACATTCGATGAGCACACGCAAGGTGGTCGTCACCGGGATCGGCGTTGTCGCCGCACCCGGGGTCGGTATCGACGATCTGTGGAAGGGCCTGCAGGAGCAGCCCAAGGCGCTCGGACCCCACCTGGTCGACAACTGGGATCCGGAGCCCTGGCTGCCCAAGCGCGAGCATCGCCGCCTCGACCGCTTCGCGCAGTTCGCCCTGGTCGCCACCCACGAGGCCCTGGAACAGTCGGGCTCTCTCGACATCGACCCGACCAGGGTGGCGGTGTCGGTCGCCACCGGGATCGGGGGCCTCCAGTCGCTGGAGGAATTGGTCCATGTCGCCGACCAGGATGAGCCCCGCGCCTCGCCATTCCTGATTCCGATGATGATGGCCAATGCCGCAGCGGCGGGGATATCGATCAAATACGGCTTCGGCGGCCAGGTGTCCACTCCTTCTGTGGCGTGCGCTGCCGGGACACAGGCGGTGCTGGACGGGCTGCGTCAGATCCAGTGGGGATACGCCGACGCCGCCGTGGTGGGTGGCACCGAGGCCGCCGCCACCGCTGCCGCCCACGAAGGCTTCAGGGCAGCCCGCGCCCTCTCTCCCAGCGGGATCGCCCGCCCGTTCGACATCGACCGTGACGGCTTCGTCATGGGGGAGGGGGCGGCAATCCTCATCCTCGAAGCGGAGGAGGTGGCCGTCGGACGAGGCGCCGCGATCCTGGCCGAGCTCAAAGGTGGCGCCTCTACCGCTGACGCCTATCACATCACCGCGCCCCACCCCGAGGGTGAAGGCGCCGAGCGCGCCGTCCGTCTCGCCCTCTCCGACGCCGGCCTCGCACCGGGATAGGTGTCCTATGTGAACGCCCACGGGACCGGGACCGACCTCAACGACGAGACCGAAGGCGGGATCATCGACCGCGTCTTCGACCTACAACCTGCCGTGTCGTCGATCAAGGGAACCACAGGGCACGCCCTCGGGGCGTCTGGGTCGATAGAAGCCGCGGTTGTCGTGGAATCGATGCGACGTCATGAGCTGCCGCCGAACATCGGGCTGGTGAACCAGGACCCGGCCATCCCGCTCGACGACATCGTCCGTGAGCCGAGGGAGTGGCAGCCCGGCCCGGCGATCAGCAACTCTTTTGGCTTCGGAGGGCACAACTCGGTCTTGGTGTTCAGCCCGCGGGCCGAGTAGTGCTCGAGACCGTTAACCTGAAGAGACCACGGGAGCTCGGTGAGACCGGGCTGAGAGGGGGTCTGTCAGGCCCCGACCGACGAACCTGACCCGGATAATGCCGGCGTAGGGATCCGCCTCATCGCTCCCGGTAACCAAGGAGCTGATGGTCTTGCGTAGGATTTTGCCCCTGTTGGTGCTGGTCGCCGTGGCGGCGGCGTGTGGCGATGACGCCGGGGAACCGGAGACCCTGCGTCTCATGGCCCACAACTCATTCGCCGGATCGGTCAGCGAGGAGACCTTCGCCCCATTCACCGAGGCGACCGGGATCTCGGTCGAGATGATCGCCGCCGGGGATGCCGGCTCGATGGTCAATCAGGCCGCTCTATCCAAGGACAATCCTCTGGCCGACCTCCTCTTCGGAGTGGACGACACCTTCCTCTCCCGCGCCCTCGACGAAGAGATCTTCGCCCCGTACCAGAGCCGGCTGCTCGACTCAGTGGAACCCGGGTTGATCCCCGACACCGACCTCGTGACGCCGATCGACTACGGCGACGTCTGCCTCAACTACGACAAGGCATTCTTCGCCGACACACCCGTCACCGAGCTCGACCAGTTGCGGGAGCCAGACGTGGCCCGGGCCCTCACCGTGGAGCACCCGGCCACTTCCTCGCCTGGTCTGGCCTTTCTCCTGGCCACGATCGACGAGTATGGAGAGGAGGGATGGGGCGAGTTCTGGTCCGATCTCCGAGAAGGAGGGGTAAACGTCGCTCCCGACTGGGACACCGCCTATTACAACGACTTCACCCGATACGGAGGTGACAGCTCGCTGGTCGTGTCATATGCCTCGTCACCGCCGGCTGAGGTGATCTTCGCCACCGAGCCTCTCGATGAGGCACCCACCGGGGTGATCGAGGCCGGTTGCTATCGACAGGTCGAGTACGCCGGTGTCCTCGCCGGGACCGAGTACCCCGAGGCCGCCGCTGAGCTGATCGATTACATGTTGTCGGTCCGGTTCCAGGAGACCATCCCGCTCACCTGGTTCGTCTTCCCGGTGAACACGGACGCGGAACTGCCAACCGAGTTCGTGGATCACACCATCGTCCCCGACGACCCGGCCCGGCTGGACCCGGCGACAATCGCCGAGAACCGTGACCGGTGGATCGACGAGTGGGTCGCGGTGATGGAGGGCTGATGAAGAATCTTCGCTGGGGCCATGTGCTGATCGCCGCCGCTCCAGCTCTGTTCATCGGATACTTCTTCCTCTACCCACTCACCCGGATCCTGGGGCTCGGCCTCTCCGAGCTCGACGTCGGGTCCGACGGCGTCGAGGCGAGATTGCTCCAGATCGGGTGGTTCACGCTGTGGCAGGCCGTGGTGTCCACCTCCCTGACCCTGCTGGTTGCCGCGCCCATGACCTGGGCCGTCTCACAGTTCGAGTTCCGAGGTCGAAAGCTGGCCACCGCGCTGGTGACCGTCCCCTTCGTTCTTCCCACCGTGGTGGTTGGCACCGCCTTCGTCGCTCTTGGCTGGCGTGACTCGGTCGGGGCGATCCTCGTCGCCCACGTCTTCTTCAACGTCGCCGTCGTCGTCCGCACGGTGGGGGCGCTGTGGGCGAGGCTCGATCCCGATCTGCACGATGCCGGTCGGGTGCTCGGTGCGGGCGAATGGAAGGTATTCCGCACCATCACCCTCCCGTTGCTCCGGCCGGCCATCGCCGCGGCGGCTTCGATCGTCTTCCTCTTCACCTTCACCTCGTTCGGCGTGGTCCTGATCCTGGGTGGATTCAGATTCGCCACGCTCGAGGTCGAGATCTATCGCCAGGCAGTGACCCTCTTCGATCTGCCCCTGGCCGCCGCCTTGGCCGTCGTCCAGCTCCTGGGCGTCACCGCCGCGCTCTACGCGTACGCCCGCTATCAGGAGAGACACACCGCCACCTGGGCCCTTCGCTCCGAGTCGGACCGGCCGCGGCCGGAGGGAAGGACCGGGCTCTGGGTCGGGGCCAGCGTGATCGGCACCCTGCTCGCGCTGGCCGTGCCGATCGTGGTCCTGGTGGCGAGGTCCCTCCGGCCGGGGGCCTACGCCGGGCTGTTGGAGTACGACAGGGTGGTTGGGACGCCTATCGCATCGGCAGGAAACAGCCTCCTGTTTGCTGTCATAGCCTCATTGATCGCCGTGGCCATCGGCGTCATGGCTTCGACCGTGATCACCCGCGGGAAGAGCACATTGTCCCGTTGGTTCGACCTGACGCTGATGCTCCCCTTGGGCACCTCTGCGGTCACCATCGGGTTCGGATTCATCGTTGCCCTCGGCGAGCCTGTAGACCTGAGGGCCTCGTTCTGGCTGATACCGATCGCACATGCCCTGGTCGCAATCCCTTTCGTGGTGCGAACGACGGTTCCCACCATCCACTCCATCCCGGCCGAGACCCGGGAGGCGGCCCGAGTCCTGGGGGCGTCTCCGGGCAGGGTCTGGCGTGAGATCGACCTGCCCATAGTCAGCCGGGCGGCACTCGTCGGAGCCGCGTTCGCCTTCGTGGTGTCACTGGGCGAGTTCGGGGCCACGTCGTTCATTGCGCGGCCCAACACCGCCACCATGCCAGTGATGATCGTGCGGCTGCTGTCCCGCCCCGGCACCGGGTCGTTCGCCATGGCCCTCGCCTTGGCGGTGATCCTGGCGGCGATCACGGCCGCCATCGTGCTCTGGATCGATCGTCTCCAGTTCGGAGAGATCGGCACATTCTGATGCTGGAGGTGCGTTCGGTTGCCGTGACACTGGACGGTAACCAGGTGCTCCGGGACGTGAGCCTGACAGTGTCGAACGGAGAGTCGGTTGCGATCCTCGGTCCGTCTGGATCGGGGAAGTCGACCCTGCTGCGGGCCATCGCCGGGCTGGTTCCGATCGAGTCGGGATCGATCACCTGGGATGGGCGCGAGGTCACCGACGTGCCAACCCATCAGCGCGGATTCGGCCTCATGTTCCAGGGCTACGCCCTGTTCCCCCATCTCGATGTGGCCGGCAACGTCGGGTTCGGGCTGAGGATGATGAACCACCCTCCTCCCGCGGTGGAACAGCGGGTCACCGAAGCCCTCGACCTGGTCGGGCTGGCTGGATTCAGGAATCGATCGATCGCGGACTTGTCCGGCGGGGAGAGACAACGGGTGGCCCTGGCCCGCACCCTGGCCCCCGATCCGAAGCTGATCATGCTCGACGAGCCGTTGGGTGCCCTCGACCGGGCGCTCCGGGATCGGCTCATGGTGGAGACCCGCGAGATCCTCGATGACCGTGGCGTGACGGCCTTGATCGTCACTCACGATCGGGAGGAGGCGGAGGCCCTGTCCAACCGGCTCGCCCTGATGCGTGCGGGCACGATCGTCCAATCCGGCACCCTCGCCGACCTCGTGGCCCACCCCGCCGATGCGTGGGTGAGCGAGTTCCTGGGCTAGCCGGTCGGCCCCCGCTCCCGAACCGCCACCTCGGTGATGCGCCGGCCGGTGACATGGGTTACCTCGAAGAGCCATTGACCGACTTCGACCTTGTCCCCCGGCGTGTTGGGGAGCCGGGCCAAGTGGCTGAGGACCAGTCCAGCCACAGTCGTCTGCTTCTCATCGGTCACTTCGATGCCCAGATCGACCAGGTCGTGAAGCGGAAATCGGCCCGGCACCACGATCGATCCGTCGTCTCTGCGACGCACCGATCGGAGGTCGGTGTCCGACTCGTCATAGATCTCGCCGACCAATTCCTCGACCATGTCCTCGATGGTGACGATTCCCTCCACACCGCCGTGCTCATCGATCACCAGCGCCATCTGCTGATGCTCCTCTTGGAGCTTTCTGAGCCCGGCCAATACCCGGGCGGATTCAGGGAGAGCGACCGCCTCTCCCGCCACCGTCGACACGGAGCGGGAAGGGTCCCCGCTGACCAGGTCCCTGATGTGCGCTATGCCGATCGATTCGTCGAGATCACCACCTGGTGCCACCGGTGCCCGTGAGTGTCCTTCGTCGAGAAGCAAGGTCAGGGCACCCGCGATGTCATCTTCGGCCGGGATCACCACCACCTCCGACCTGGGGACGAGCACCTGCCTCAGAGTGCGCTCTGCCACCTCGAAGGCGCCGGAGATGACCTCCTGATGGTCTTTGGAGATCCCACCATGGGCCATCACGAGATCACGCAGCTCCCCGACGGCCACTTCTTCCCGGGTCCGTCCGGGCTCGCCTCCGAGGAGGCGCACGATGAAGTCCGTGGCGTGGCTCAGCAGCCAGACCACCGGTCTCGCCACCACCGCCGCCCAGTGCAGGGGCATCGCTGCGACCAGGGCCCAGGCCTCCGCCCGCTGCAGGGCGAGCCGCTTGGGTGCGAGCTCTCCCACCACGAGGGTGACGAATGAGAGGAGAAGAGTCACCACGATGATGGCGAGAGGCTCGGCCGCTTCACCGGCGAAGGCGAAGCGCGGAACCAGCGGCTCGGCCAGCGACACCGCGGCCGTCGCCGAGGCGAGAAACCCGGCCAACGTGATGCCGATCTGGATCGTGGCCAAGAAGCGGTTGGGCTCCCGGGCTAGCTCCGCGAGACGCTTCCCGGCCGCCGTCCCCTTCTCGAGACGCGCGATCTGGGACTCACGCAGTGAGATCAGGGCGATCTCACTCCCCGCCAGCGCTCCGTTCACCAGGAGCAGGACGAGCACGATGACCAACTCTGTGCCTACCCCGCCCACGGGAGGCCCCCTCCGATCCACGGATCAGTAGCGACGACGGGTAGGTCGGCACCGCCGACCTTGGTACTTCGTCCTTCCGGATCGTCCACAGTGGGGCAGAGCCTAACCGCGGTCCACGGAATGATTTCAGCCCGCTCGCACCCGCGGCCGCACATATCGGCGCCAGACATACCAGGCGATGGCGATGGCGATGGCGAGCAGGACGGCGTTCTTGAAAAGCTCGAGAGGCTCTTCCACCTGGCTCCAGCGCTCGCCGAGCAGGTACCCGGCTCCGATCAGGAGCACGTTCCAGATCAGACTGCCCACCAGCGTGTAGAGGGTGAATGGAATGATCGACATTCGTCTGAACCCGGCCGGGATCGAGATGAGGGACCGCATGAGAGGTAGGCACCGGCAGACGAGGACCGCGGTGTTGGCTCGCCGGTCGAACCACTCCTCGGTGCGGTCGAGGTCGGCCTCGTCGAGCCGGAACCACCTGCCGTAGCGAACCACCAGGGCGCGGAGCCTGACCGGCCCGATGGCGGCCGAGATGCCGTAGAGGAGGAAGGCGCCCACCATCGACCCGATCGTGGCCGCCACGACCATGCCGACGAAGGACGCTTCGCCGTTCGCCGAGACGAAGCCGGCCAATGGGAGCACCACCTCCGACGGGATTGGCGGGAACAAGTTCTCGAGGGCGACGAGGAAGGCGACCCCCCCATATCCAAGTGTCTCGACCACCGAGGTCACCCATTCGACGAGACCCTCGAGCACCCTTTCTGATCCTTTCTTCCCGGCGCGACCACGGTAGGCGGGCCCGGCGCCCTGATTGTCGACAGGAATGTGCCGCCACTACAGTCTCGCCCCGCAAACCCCCTAGGAGGACGTTCATTGAACATGTCGACTTTGGCTGCTGAGGGCGGCTACCAGGAGTTCACGCTCGGCTCGGCCGAGTGGGCCTGGCTTTGGGTGGCGGCCGCCACCGCGGTGCTCGCTCTCCTCGTTGGTGCGGCCCTTTCCCGCGGCGTGCTCAAGGCCGATCAGGGGACTCAGACGATGAAGGACATCGCCAAATCGATCCAGGAAGGGGCGATGGCCTACCTGCGACGCCAGTTCAAGACGATCGCCGTCATCCTGGTGCCATTGGCCCTGATCGTCTTCTTCACCTCGACCGCTGTGCTCGCCCCCGACGGCTCGGAGGCTTTGACCTTCGTCCAGTCCGGGGCCTTTCGGACGATGGCGTTCGTCGCCGGGTGTTTCCTCTCCGGGCTCACCGGGTTCATCGGCATGTCACTGGCGGTCCGGGGCAACGTCCGCACGGCGGCCGCGGCCCGTTCCGGCTCGCTGCCGGCTGCCCTCAAGGTCGCCTTCCGCACCGGTGGCGTTGCCGGCATGTTCACCGTGGGCCTCGGTCTGCTCGGCGCCACCATCATCATCATGATCTTCCAGAACACGTCGTCTGCGATCCTGGTCGGGTTCGGCTTCGGAGGATCTCTCCTCGCCCTGTTCCTCCGGGTGGGTGGTGGGATCTTCACCAAAGCGGCCGACGTCGGCGCCGACCTGGTGGGCAAGGTGGAGCAGGGCATCCCCGAGGACGACCCGCGCAACCCGGCCACCATCGCCGACAATGTCGGTGACAACGTCGGCGACTGCGCCGGAATGGCCTCCGACCTCTTCGAGAGCTACGAGGTGACCCTGGTCGCATCGATCATCCTCGGTGTGGCCGCCTTCAACTCGATCGGCGCCAACCCGGCGCTGGGCCTCGTGTTCCCTGTAATCGTGCGTGCCATCGGAGTGCTCGCATCGATCGTCGGCGTCTTCCAGGTGCGGGCCACGCCCAAGGACAAGTCGGCGATGGCCCCGATCAACCGCGGATTTCTCACCGCCGGCCTGCTCACCGTGGCCGGCACCCTGGCCGTCGCCCTCCTCTATGTCGGAAATGAGAACGGCAACGAGGGCTGGAAGGTGTTCGGGGCTGTCGTCGCCGGCCTCGTGCTGGCCCAGGTCGTGAGCCGTCTCACCGAGTACTTCACCTCGACCGAGGAGAAGCCGGTCCAGGAGATCGCCGAGGCCACCCAGACCGGGCCCGCCACCACGATCCTGTCGGGAATCTCGTCGGGTCTCGAGTCTTCGGTCTGGGCCATCGTGGCCATCGCCGGCGCCCTCGGCGTTGCGATCCTCCTCGGGGGTGGCAACATCCAGTTCTCCCTCTACCTCGTCGCCCTGACCGGCATGGGGATGCTCGCCACCACCGGTGTCGTGGTATCCGAAGACACCTTTGGACCAGTCGCCGACAACGCAGCCGGGATCGCCGAGATGTCAGGTGAGTTCCACGGCGAGGCTCGGAAAGTGATGGTCGGCCTTGATGCAGTGGGCAACACCACCAAGGCAGTCACGAAAGGGTTCGCCATCGGATCGGCGGTCATCGCGGCTGTGGCGCTCTTCGCTGCCTTCATCGAGACCATCGCCGGCGAGCTGGGGCTCGTCGCAGAGGGATCGGAGCTGTTCTCGCTGCCTGAGACATCGATCAACGTCGCCGATCCGACCACTTTCATCGGTCTCCTCATCGGTGGCTCGGTCGCGTTCATGTTCTCCGGGCTCGCCATCCGCGCCGTGGGCCGGTCGGCGGCCGTCGTGGTCCAGGAGGTGCGGCGACAGTTCGCCGACGGCGCCATCATGCGGGGCGAGCGTCGCCCCGACTACGGGCCGGTCATCGACATCTGCACTGCTGCATCGTTGCGTGAGCTGCTCACTCCGGCCCTGTTGGCGGTGCTGACCCCGGTCATCGTCGGCTTCGGGATCAACTACTTCGCCCTTGGCGCCTTTCTCGCCGCCTCCATCCTGACGGGCCAGCTCATGGCGAACTTCCTCTCCAACTCAGGTGGGGCTTGGGACAACGCCAAGAAGTACATCGAGGATGGCCACTACGGCGGCAAGGGCTCCGAGTCACACAAGGCGGCCGTCATCGGGGACACAGTGGGCGATCCGTTCAAGGACACTGCTGGGCCGGCGCTCAATCCGCTGATCAAGGTGATGAACCTGATCTCGTTGCTGGTCCTGCCCGCAGTCATCGTGCTGCAGGACTCTTCGGCCCGCTATTGGATCGCCGGTATCAGCTTGGTCATCCTCGTCGGTGCCATCACCTGGTCCAAGCGCCAGCCCAGCGTTGGCGCCATCTCAGGGGAGACCGTGGAGCCGGCCAAGGTGTGAGGCTCGACGGGCTCAGTCTGTGGGTATCAGCCCCCTGATGTGGTCGGCGAACTCGGGGGGGATGCGCCGCGGCTT
>JAICRU010000034.1 GCA_025937235.1 Acidimicrobiia bacterium | reverse complement strand
TCGCCTTCACGGAGCAGGACGTGCCTTTCTCGACGAGATCAAGCGTGTGGTGAATGAGGCCCGTCTCGACGAGACCTTCATCGATGCTCATTCCGAGCCTGTCGAGGTGTTCACTTATGGCGCCCTGATCGCGCACGTGCTGACGTCTGCCGCCCATCGCAGGCTCCTCGTACTCGGCGCCCTCGAATCGGCCGGGTTCACCTCGCTCGGATACGGCGACCCAGGAAATGGGTGGCCGAGGCGGTCTGACCGGGCTGGACAGGGTTCTGGGCCCGCAACCTCCGATCGCTGCTACACAACGGCCGATGACCGGCCCACACCACCCCGGTCTCGACATCGAGGCCGTCAGAGCCATGTTCCCCGCCCTGCATCGCCGTGAGCACGGCCACCCCGTTGCCTATCTCGATGGCCCGGGTGGCACCCAGGTCCCACAGCAGGTCATCGCGGCGATGAGCGGTGTCCTCGAGCATGGGGTGAGCAATCTCGGAGGTTGGTTCGGGGCCTCGCACGATGCCGAGGAGGCGATGGCCCGGGGACGGGCGGCCATGGCCGATCTCTTCGGCTGTGACGCCGGGGAGATCTCCTTCGGTCAAAACATGACCAGCATCACCTTCGCCGTGAGCCGGGCCCTCTCCCGGTCCTGGCAGCCCGATGACGTCATCATCGTCACCAGTCTCGACCACGATGCCAATTTCACCCCCTGGGTGCGGGCGGCCCAGGATCGAGGAGTGAATGTCCGCATCGCCGAGTTCGACCCGGCCACCGGTGTGCTCGACCCAGAGGCCGTTGCCCGACTGTTCGACGGCCAGGTCCGTTTGGTCGCCACCTGTGTCGCCTCCAACGCCATCGGAACCCAGGTCGACGTGGCCACGATCACCCGGATGGCGCATGAGGCCGGCGCTCTGGTCTACCTAGACGCCGTCCATGCCGGCCCCCATCGACTCCTCGATGTCCGCGCCATCGACTGTGATCTACTGGTGGCCTCCTCCTACAAGTTCTTCGGCCCTCACACCGGCATCCTCTTCGGAAAGCTCGATCTGCTCGCGGAACTCGACTTCTACAAGGTCCGGCCCGCCCCGTCCGACCCACCGGACAAGCTGGAGACGGGCACCCAGAGCTTCGAGTCGATCGCCGGGGTGACCGCCGCGGTCGACTACCTGGCTGGTCTCGGCGAGGGCGAGACCCGGCGGGACCGCCTCGATGCCGGCTTCGGGCACATCGGGGTACACGAAGAGGCGTTGGGTAATCGCTTCATCGAGGGCGTGTCCGGGTTGGGCCGGGTGACAATCCACGGCGTGCCTGCGATGGGCGGCCGGGTCGCCACCTTCGCCATCTCCGTGGACGGGATTACCGCCGACGTGGTGGCCTCGCGCCTGGCCGCTCAGGGCATCTACATCTGGTCGGGCCACTACTACGCACTCAACGCCATGGAGCGTCTCGGCTTCCTCGAAACCGGGGGTCTGGCCAGGATCGGGTATGTCCACTACAACACCGTTGCCGAGGTCGACCGAACCCTGGAGGCCCTGGCGGCCCTGTGACCGCACCCGGAAGCCCGGCCTGGGGCCTTACACTGGCCTTGTGAAGCGCCTCTCCCCCGTCATAATCCTCGGAGCGATCGCCGCCTTTCTGCTGATGCGTCGCCGCGAACCCGAGGTTGTGATCCCCGACTCGGCCTGGAAGCCCGTAGAGCCCTCGTGAGGGTCGGCGTCCTCGCCAGCGGGGACACCGCGGTCAGGGCGGCCCACTCGCTGGCGGCCCATCCCACCGTCGACGAGGTCGTGGTCATAGGCCCGGCGCGCAGTAGGAGCTTCCGGGTGGTCCCCGACGCCGGCGAGTGCGACATCCTGGTCGGTTCCGGGGCCGGTGCACCGGCTCGTGCCCGCAAGCTCGAAGTGCCTCTGCTCTGGGACGGAGAAACCGCCGAGGAGGGCGTGATGGCCTGGGGAGCGGCTCCGGTCGGCCTTGCCTTGGCGCTGGCCGCCCGCGAGCCCGACCCACGCATCGTCGCCGCGGCCCATCCCGACTTCGAAGAGGGCTCGGACCATCAGGTGAGATTCCCCGACC
This sequence comes from Acidimicrobiia bacterium, assembly GCA_025937235.1. Taxonomy (GTDB): domain Bacteria; phylum Actinomycetota; class Acidimicrobiia; order Spongiisociales; family ZC4RG35; genus JARDZU01. Next base: position 27,979 of record JAICRU010000034.1, on the reverse strand, counting down.
CCGTCGGATCGGTGAAGGTGGCCGATGCGACCTTCGCCGGCCGCCGGGTGGCCCTGGCTCACTCGCCCGACCGTTTTGCTGCCTGCTTGGCGGTCGGCGCCGAGCGAATGGTGACCATCGTCGACGACGGCGCATTCCTGTCCGGCATCGCCCTGGCCGCCTCGATCGACACCCTGAACGGTGAGCCCGTGGCCGTGTGGGATCGTGCTCTCCCCTACCTCCAGGCCGCATCGGCCATGGGCCTGGTGATGGCCGACGATCGGTAGGGCCCATCCCACCGCCAACGACCGGCTCGAGCCTGATTCCGGACCCTGTCTTGGCCCCATCCGGGCCCCGCTCCCCTCAGGTCAGTGGTGTTCCCACCCGTGGGCTTTCCTCGGTGGGGATGTCGGCGTGGTCGGGAGGTGGGGTCACCGAACCGTTGCCAGGCTTGTAGTCGGTCGGAGGATGCAGCACCTGTGAGGGAGCGGCCGCCACCACGGGGTTTAGGGTCTCCTCGAGGACGACCACCTCGAGCCCACCCACGACGTCCGACACCAGGTTGTAGACGATGGCGCCGGCCACGGTGGCGCCGGTCATGGTCACCCACCACACAACGGACCCGAAGATCATCACCCGGAAGAACTGCTCCACGTTGGCGAAGGGCTGTGCCCCCTCGTCGATGAGGGTGATCTCCACCATGAAAGCTGTGATGCGCTGAGGCAGGCCGGCACGTTCCAGGACCGACCAGAAGATCACCCCGCCCAGCACCATGGCCAGGGCGAGCACGGCCCAGACCACAGCCGAGACCTTTAGCGCGGTCCAGGGGTCGATTTTTCTGATGATGCGTCTTACGCGTCGAACAGTTGCCAATGGGGCTCCTGGGGATTACCGGCGCAGTCTAAAGGCTGAACGCACTAGACCAACGATTGGCATCGCCGTCGGGTTCCCTCACTCCTCGACGTCGGAGACCACGGCCAGTGCCGAGAGCTCGTTCCCGTCACCGACGCCGATGACCCGGACACCGGTGGAGTCACGCTTCTGCCTGCTGATCTTGGCCACCGGGGTCCTCATCGCTACCCCGGCCGAGGTGATCAGGAACACGTCGTCGTCCTTGGTGACGGCGCGGGCCCCGACCAGCGCCCCTCTGACCCGGGTCAACTTGAACGCCTTGACCCCGATCCCACCCCGGGTCTGACGACGGAACTCACTGATAACGGTCCTCTTCCCGTATCCGGCAGAGGTCACGAGGAGCACTTCGTCGCCCTGGACGTTGGAGACGGCGGAAACCACGTGGTCGCCCTCCCTCAGCTTGATCCCGCGCACTCCCTGGGTGCCACGGCCCATGCTGCGCAGATCGGCCTCTTTGAACCTGATCCCCATCCCCTCCTTTGTGAAGATGAGCAGGTCGTTCTCGCCATTGGTAGTGCGGACCGAGACCAGCTCGTCGCCCTCGACCAGCTTGATGGCCACCAGGGTCTGGTTCCTGGAGTCGTACTCCTTGAACTCGGTCTTCTTGGCCACGCCCTGCCTGGTCACCATCACCAGGTACCGCCCCGTTTCGTAGTCCCGGGTGTCGATGATGGCCTGGACGGTCTCCTCGGGCCCGAGGGGGAGGACGGACTGGGCCAGCACACCCTTGGCTGTCCGGGATTGACGCGGGATGGCATGTGCCTTTAGACGATGGACGAGGCCCTTGTTGGTGAAGAACAGCAGGTAGGCGTGGGCGGTGGTGTGCACCAGGTGCCTGATGATGTCCTCACCCTGGACTTCGGCCGCCTTGACCCCACGACCACCCCGGCCCTGGGTGCGGTAGGTCGAGGCGGGGACCGACTTGATGTAACCGGTCTGGGACACGGTGACGATCAGCTCGTCGTCTGCGATCAGGTCTTCGAGCGACAGATCGCCCTCGTCGGGGATGACCCGGCTTCGCCGGTTCTCTCCGTAGGTTTCCTTGATCTGACCCAGCTCATCCCGGATGATGGCCCAGCGTCGCTTGGGGTCGGCAAGGATGGCCTCGAGCTCTGAGATCAGCTCTTGCAGCTCGGCGAGCTCGGTGCGCAGCTTGTCCACCTCGAGAGCTGTGAGCCGGCGCAGAGGCATGTCGAGGATGGCGTTGGCCTGGATCTCGGTTAGCTCGTAGTGCTCGATCAGGTTGGATCTCGCCTCTGGGGTGTCGGCCGAGCCCCGGATGATCTGGATCACCTCGTCGATGTTGTCGACGGCGATGATGAGGCCTTCGAGGATGTGTGCCCGGGCCCGGGCCTCTTCCAGACGGAAGCGGGTCCGTCGCTCAACTACCTCCATCTGGTGATCGAGGTAGTAGCCGATCATCTGAGCCAGGTCCAGCGTGCGGGGCACCCCGTCGACCAGGGACACCATGTTGTAACCGAAAGAGTCCTGGAGGGGAGTGTTCTTGAACAGCTGGTTGAGGACCACCTGGGGAACGGCCGAGCTCTTGAGCTCGATGACCAGCCGTGTCCCGACCCGGTCGGAGGACTCGTTGCGGACCTCGGCGATCCCTTCCAGCTTCCTGGCGTCGACCAGCTCCTTGATCTTGGCGATGATCCGCTCCATCGACACCTGATAAGGAAGCTCGGTGGCGATGATCGCGGTGCGGCCCTTACGGATCTCCTGGACGTCACAGACCGCCCTGATCTTGACCGAGCCCCGACCGGTGGTCAGAGCGTCGCGGATGCCACCGGTGCCGACGATGAAGCCCCCGGTGGGGAAATCGGGGCCCTTGACGAAGGCCAGGAGCTCTTCGGTGGTGGCATCGGGGTTCTCGACGACATGCAGACAGGCGTCGATGATCTCCCCGAGGTTGTGCGGCGGGATGTTGGTCGCCATCCCCACCGCGATCCCCTGAGAGCCGTTGACCAGCAGGTTGGGGAAGCGGGAGGGCAGGACGGTCGGCTGTTGCATCTCCCCCGAGTAGTTGTCCTCGAAGTCGACCGTGTCCTCTCTGATCCCCTCGAGGAGATGGTTGGACAGCTTGGTGAGCCGGCACTCGGTGTACCGGGAGGCCCCGGGCGGGTCGTCGATCGTCCCGAAGTTGCCCTGAGGGTCGATGAGCAGATGCCGCATCGAGAAGTCCTGGCCCATTCGGACCAACGCGTCGTAGATGGCCTGGTCGCCATGGGGGTGGTAGTTACCCATCACGTCCCCCACCACCTTGGAGCACTTGCGATGGGCGGAGCCCGAGGTGATGTTGTTCTCGAACATCGAGTAGATGATCCGGCGCTGCACCGGCTTCAGGCCGTCACGCACGTCGGGCAGGGCTCGGGAGACGATGACCGACATGGCGTAGTCGACGAAGCTCTGCTCCATCTCGTCGGTGATCTCGACCTGGGGGATCCCCTCGGCCGGCGGGTTCTGGGCAGTCATCAGATGTCGAGGAATCGCACGTCGTCGGCGTTCTGCTGGATGAATGCCTTGCGCGAGGCCACGTCGTCACCCATCAGGGTCACGAACACCTCCTCGGCCCGGGCCGCGTCCTCCATATCGACCTGGAGCAGTGTCCGCGTGACAGGGTTCATCGTGGTCTCCCATAGCTCCTGGGCGTTCATCTCGGCCAGCCCCTTGAACCGGGTCGGCTTCACCTTGGGATGGTCCTTCTTGAAGACCTCGAGCTCGGCTTCGTCCTTCAGGTAATGGACCTGGGACCCGACCTTGACCCGATACAGGGGCGGCTGGGCGATGTAGACGTAGCCGTACTCGATCAGGGGCTTCATGTGACGGAACAACAGAGTGAGGAGGAGGGTCCGAATGTGGGCTCCGTCCACGTCGGCGTCGGCGAGGAGGACGATCTTGTGATACCTGGCCTTGGTGATGTCGAAGTCGTCGCCGATGCCGGTGCCCATGGCGGTGAAGATGTCCTGCACCTCGGTGTTCTGCAGCGCCTTGGCCAATCGGGCCTTCTCGACGTTGAGGATCTTGCCCCGGATGGGGAGGATGGCCTGCGTGTTGGAGTCCCGGGCCGACTTGGCCGGCCCTGCTGCGGACTTGCCTTCGACGATGAAGAGCTCCGACTCGCCGGGGTCGCGCGACGAGCAGTCGGCCAGCTTGTCGGGCAGGCCGCCTGATTCGAGACCGGACTTGCGACGGGTCAGCTCGCGTGCCTTGCGCGCCGCCTCCCTGGCCTTGGCCGCCCCGACGCACTTGTCGACGATGCGGCGGGCCTCGGGCGAGTACCTCTCGAGCCACTCGGGGAGCTTGCGGTTGAGGGTCTTTTCCACATAGGAGCGGATCTCGGTGTTGCCCAGCTTGGTCTTGGTCTGACCCTCGAACTGGGGCTCCTTGACCCGAACCGAGACCACCGCGGTGAGCCCCTCCCGGACGTCTTCACCGGTCAGGTTCTCGTCCCTTTCCTTCAGCATCCCCTTCGACCGGGCGAAGTCGTTGATCGCCTTGGTCAGCGCCTTGCGAAAGCCCTCTTCGTGGGTGCCCCCCTCGTGGGTGTTGATGTTGTTGGCGAAAGAGAGGACCGACTCGGTGTAAGAGGTCGTCCATTGCATGGCAACCTCGAGCTCGGCGTCCTCGCCCTCGTCGAGCATGTCGATGATGTGGGCATGAAGCGGGTCGCGGAGCGAGTTGAGATGTTTGACGAAGTCGACCAGCCCCCCCTTGTAGTGGAAGACCTCGGTTCGCTCCTCCTCACCGCGTTTGTCGGTGAAGGTGATCTGGAGGCCGCGGTTGAGGAAGGCCGTCTCGCGCAGACGGGAGGCCACGGTGTCATAGTCGAAATCGGTGGTCTCCTGGAAAGTGGCCGGGCTGGGCCAGAATCTGATCGTGGTTCCAGTCTTCTTGATCGGCTTCAGCTTCTTGGGGTCTCTGGTCTTGGGCTGGCCCTCGACGAACTCCTGGTAGTAGACGTGGCCGCCACGACGGACCTCTGCCTCGAGACGGGTAGAGAGGGCGTTGACCACGGACACGCCCACACCATGGAGGCCCCCGGACACGGTGTAGGCCCCCTGCTCGAACTTGCCGCCGGCATGGAGGGTGGTGAGAACCGTGGTGAGAGCGGAGCGCTTGGTCTTGGCAACGTGCTCGACCGGGATCCCGCGACCGTCGTCGACAACTTCCACCCCACCATCGTCGAGGAGAGTCACCTCGATCCGGCTCGCCTGACCCGCCATGGCCTCGTCGACGGAGTTGTCGACCACCTCCCAGATGAGGTGGTGCAGGCCTCTCGGGCCGGTCGACCCGATGTACATCCCGGGCCTTCTGCGCACGGCCTCGAGACCTTCGAGGACCGTGATGTCCTTTGCTTCGTAACTGTCGCGGGTGGCCGTCACGACCCTCCTTGTGGACCTGTCAGGGGTGTCTGCGGGTGATCTCGGGTCAGGCGCAGGGGACCCGGCTGCAGACGAGTTTCACAAATGTCATTTTACAAGGAATAGTTGGGAAAAACGAATCAATCAAGGGGTCTGAGAGTCAGGGCGAGCCGGGGGAGCGGACCTCGATCCGCTCGATCACACCTGGTCCGAGGACGTCGCTGAGGGTGGCGACGAGCGTGGCGCTCCCATACTTGAGGAACGCCACCATCGAGGGCGCCGCAGCCTCGACGACGAGCGTCTTCTCCCGGATGAAGAGCGGCTTCGACCGCCCAGCCCACGGGGTCCCCGCCAGGTCATCCCAAGCACCGGTCAGCCGGGCCAAGGCCATCGGGTCGGACAGGCCCAGCTTGCGGAACATGTCCTCGAGCGATGCCTGGAATGACGTGAGGTCACCTTCGCTCATCGTCCGACTGCGCCCTCGACACCGGGCACCCCCGGGCCGTCGCCGACCCGCCAAACTCGGCCGTCGCCGACCCGCCACACGGCTCCCTCCACCGGAACGTCCTCAGGGCGCGCCGAGGTGATCACGGTCTGAGTGTCGAGCGGGAGGGTCTTGGCGAGTGCAGCCGACCGATCCGCGTCTAGCTCGGAGAAGACGTCGTCGAGGAGGAGGACCGGTGGCTCGCCGGTCATGTCTGCGACCGCCCGATGAGCCGCCAGCTTCACCGCGAGCGCCATCGTCCTCTGCTCGCCCTGGCTGCCGTGGGTTCTGGTGTCGACGTCGTCGAGGAGGAGGACCGGCTCGTCGCGATGCGGTCCGACCGTGGTGAGCCTTCTCTCGTAATCGGCCCTCCGTGACCGCTCCAGCGCCTCCTGGATGGAGGTGGTGAACTCGGCCGCCGTTGCATCGGGCGCTATCTCACCTCCCCAAGAGGCGACATAGCCGATGGCCGCTCTCTCCGACCCACCTGCGACGTCGGCGTATGCCGTCGCCAGATGGGGAGCGAGGGTCGCGATCACACGGGCACGTCTCGACATGACCCGACCCCCGGACTGGGCGAGTCGGGCATCCCAGACCGAGAGGGTGGCGTCGTCACGGAGCCCCGACTTGAGGAACGCGTTGCGCTGGCGAAGGGCCCGATCGAGCTCGGTCTGGTCGTGATGAGCCGCCGCCCACAACTGCACGGCCACCGCATCGAGAAGATCTCGTCGATACGCCGGGCCCCGCTTGACCAGATCGAGATCCTCGGGGAGGAAGGCGATGACGCGGATCACACCGAGGAGATCGGCGGTCTTCTGGAGACCTGACTTGTCCAATTGAGCCCGACGGGGGCCGCTCAGCGGCAACTCGACTTCGATCAGCCGCCGACGATCTCCGCTGGAGACGCCGGCCCGGACCAGTGCGGCCCCACCTCCGTCCCTGATCAGACCGGAGTCCGGCGCCGAGCGGAAGGACCGAAGAGTGGAGAGGTAGGCGATCGCCTCGAGCAGGTTGGTCTTGCCGGCCCCGTTGGCTCCCAACAGGAGGTTCACCCCGGGATCGGGCTCCCATTCCAGGGTGTCGTAGGAGCGGAAGTTCCCCAGGGCGACCCAATCGACCTTCATTCACACCCGGACGGGCATGAGCAAATAGAGGAACTCGTCCTCGGCCCCGCTGTCGATCACGCTCGGCTTGAAAGCATCGATGACCCTGATCCGGACCGAATCACCGTGAATCGCAGTCACTCCGTCCTGGAGGTACCTCGGGTTGAAAGCGATCGAGACCTCATCCTCGGCGCCATCGAAGACGCCCGGCAGGTGCTCGGTCTCTCCCCCGACGTCCTGACGGGTTACTGCCACCTCGACTCCGCCTTCCATCAGCTTCAGCCGGACCGGGATGTGATCTTCGGCCACCAGGGCCACCCTGCCTAGGGCGTCGAGGAGCACCTCCTTGTCGATCACCACCTGGCTCGGGTAGCTCTCGGGGAGCAGCGATTGATACTTGGGGAAGTTTCCGTCGATCAGACGGAGACGGAGCATCCCCTTGTCCGAGGTGAACACCGCCTCACGCTCACGAAGCTGCGCCGTCACCTTGGCGGCCCCGATCGACCTCGGCAGCTCACGAAGGCCACGGGCCGGGACGAGACCGGTTCCTTCCAGCCCGACACCACGCAACTCTCTCTTCGCCAACCGATAGGAGTCGGTGGCGACCATGCGGAGACCGGCATCGGAGCTCTCGAACAAGACCCCACCCAGGATGGGACGGGCGCCGTCACCCGATGCGGCGATCGTGACCTGGGCGATGGCCTCGGCCAACTCCTCGCCATCGACCTCGACCCCGTCGGCCACTACGTCCTCCTGCACGGGAAAGTCGTCAACCGTGAGAGGACGGAGGGTGAAGCGTGGCCCGTTGCCCTGGATCTCGATGTCGGTGTCGCTGACGCCGATCGTCACCGATCCGGAAGGCATCTTGCGAACCGCCTCCGAGAGGAGCCGGCCCGGGATCACCGCCCTCCCCTCCTCCATGACCTCAACCTCGGCCGAGGTGCGCACGGTGACATCGAGATCCGTTCCGGTGACACGCAGGGTGGTCCCCGTCACCTCGCACAACAGCCCCTGCAAGACGGGCAGGGCGGTCCGGGCCCCGACCGCCCGGTTGGCTCGGGTGAGTACGTCGGCGAGATCGTCTCGCTGCGCTCGGATTCTCACAGATGGAGGTCCCTTCTTCTGTTCCTATTGAACTTCATCTAAAGAGTATTAGTGGTAGTAGGGGGTTGTGGATGTGGGGATTTGCCGGATTCTCCCTTGTGGGGCTTGAGTGCTGGGCTGTGGATTGGTCTGTTGATCGTGTGTGGGATACGGGGCCCGATCCGGGGACAACTCAGGTACGTGTGGATATGCCCCCACCTTTCCTCAGGTCCTGTGTGAGTTGGGTGACCCGATCGAAGACCGCGCGATCGGAGCGGAGGATACGTTTCACCTTCTCGACCGAATGGAGCACCGTGGTGTGGTCGCGCTTGAAGTGCTCCCCGATCTTGGGCAGAGAGAGATCGGTGAGTTCCCGGCACAGATACATCGAGATCTGACGGCATAGCACCAGGGGCTGTCGCCGGCTCGGGCTGAGGACGTCTTCCACGGTGAACCCGTATGCGATCGCCGTGGCCCGGATGATGGTGTCGGGACCGAGGGGGATCAACTCGTCGGTGGTCACGATGTCCCTCAGCACTCGTTCGGCCGTCTCGAGGTCGATGTCACGACGATTCAGCGCAGACCATGCCGTCACCCGGGTGAGGGCGCCCTCGAGCTCGCGGATGTTGTCAGAGACGAGGCCGGCGATGTGCTCCAGGACCTCCAACGGAACGGGCCTCGGGGCGAACTCGGCGTTGCGTCTCAGGATGGCGAGCCGTGTTTCCACGTCGGGTGGCTGGATGTCGGTGAGCAAGCCCCACTCGAACCGGCTGCGGAGACGGTCCTCCAGCGACGAGAGGTTTCGAGGATGACGATCCGAGCTGATGACCATCTGCTTCCCCGATTCGTAGAGGGAGTTGAAAGTGTGAAAGAACTCCTCGAGGATCTGTTCCTTGCCCTCGAAGAACTGCACGTCGTCGAGGAGGAGGATGTCGACTCCTCGGTAACGGTGCTTGAAGTCGTCGGGCCGCTTCCGTCGGATCGAGTCGATGAAGTCGTTGAGGAAGTTCTCCGACGACACGTAGCGCACCACGAGGCTGGGGTACATCTCTAAAGCCTGATGACCCACGGCGTTGAGGAGATGTGTCTTGCCCAGACCGGCGCCCCCGTAGATGAACAAGGGGTTGTAATGCGCTCCCGGTTGCTCGGCGACCGCCATGGCCGCGGCCCAGGCAAACCGGTTCGACTGTCCCACGACGAAGCTCTCGAAGCGGTACCGGGAAATGAGATTGGTGGCGGGAGAGAGACCGTCGACGCCGTGCAGCCGGCGCTCGGCATCGCCGAGGCGGTCTTCGATCCTGTCCTCTGGGGCCGGGGTGGGCTCGGGGGATGCCTCGGGCTCTATGACCTTGAAGAGCGGTCTGCTCTCATTGCCGAAGACATCGCGATAGGCGGAATCGATGAGATCGCCGTGTTTGTCACGCACCCAGCGGAGATGGAACTCACTCGGTGCGATCAGCGTGAGGCTCTCGCTGCCAAAATCGGGCTCCAACCGGGAGAGCCAGGTATCCCAGTTCGCCTTCGACACTCCGGCTCTCAACACATCCTGAAACTGGCCCCAGCTGTCCGGCGCCCTATGTTCTTGTACCAAGACCACTCCTCCTACCGGCGAGTTGTCCACAGATCCATCCACATCTGTGGAAATGGCTGTGGAACACCCCACCGGGACAATCCGTCAGCTTGTCACCGAGAGCGGTCCGGCCACCCGAAGACGGCCGAGGAAGTCGATCACGCTCCCAAGGTCAAGGCAGGCGAGTATCGACCCTCGACGACGGGCCCGCAAGAACGCGGAATTCGACGGTGTGGAAGAGTCGGCCGCCTTCTTTCCACAGATAAGACCCAGGTGGGACATGGTTTTTCCAGGGTCTGCCACGGGTCTGCCACGTAGTCTTTCCGTCTTCCGCCCCTCTCATTCTTTTCGCGATTTGCCCCGTTTCTTCGCGCTCCGACCGGTGTCCCGCCCAGGAGCGAGTCGTCTCCGAGCAACGTCGAACTTTGACATAGTTCGACGAGGATTCGTAACCTGTCGGCACTCACTCTCAACCCCTTTTTTTGTCATGAAGAGGACTTACCAACCCAAGGTTCGAAGGCGAAAGCGCCGTCACGGCTTCCGTCATCGCATGCAGACCCGGGCCGGGCGCAGCATCGTCAAAGCGCGCCGGCTCAAAGGTCGGAAGCGTCTCGCTGCCTGACTTCGAATCCCTTCGCTCCTCCCGGGACTTCCGGCGGGTGCTGAAGGAGGGGACAAGACGCCGCTCAGGGGGCGTCGTGATGGTGCAATGCTCCGGTGAACCGGGAGTGTCGCGGGTCGGGCTCGTAGTCTCGAGGAGCACCGGCAATGCGGTCACCCGTAACCGGATCAAACGCCGTCTCCGACATACCCTCGAAGCGGTCCAACTGAGACCAGGGATCGACTACGTGCTTATCGGCAGCAGCCAGGTGGCAGAGGTTCCCCACAGCGAGCTGGTGGGATGGCTGGAGCGCGCCCTTCGTGCCGATGACGCCAGGGCCGGCGATGTCTGAGCGTTGGTACCGGCCTCGCTATCTCATGGTCGGTCTGATCGCAATTTACCAAAAACTGGTAAGCCCCAACATGCCGGCCAACTGCCGGTATCAGCCGACCTGCTCCCGTTACACCGCCGAGGCGATAAGCCGGTTTGGGGTCATCCGGGGCGGCTGGCTGGGCTTGAAGCGGATCGGTCGATGTCATCCACTCCGCGCCGGGGGTTATGACCCGGTGCCCGATTCCTGGAGAGCCGGCTGATGGGTGATGTGTTCAACGTCCTGGTCGACGGTCTGGGCTCGGTCCTCGCCTTCTTCTATGACCTGTGGGATGGCCTGGTGGACGAAGGGACGGCCCTCGGGCTGGCCATCATCCTGCTCACCATCTTCATCAATCTCCTGGTCTTCCCTCTGACCCTGAAACAGACCCGGGCGACCCGAGCTTTCACCGCGATCCAGCCCGAGATAAAGCGGATCCAGACCCAGTACAAGGATGACCCGCAGGAGATGCAGAAGCAGCTGATGGCGCTGCAACGATCCGCCGGGGCGACACCTGGTGGGTGTCTGCTCCCTCTTCTCATCCAGATGCCGATTTGGTTTGCCCTGTTCCGACTCTTGCAGAACCCCGGTGATCACATCCAGGCGGAGAGCGCCCTGGGGATGGCCCTCGCCGACGACGTGCCCAAGAGGTTCCTCGGCATGGACCTCTTCACCAGTCCGGCCGATGCGATGAGCCTGGGGATAAGGGCCGCACTTCCCTATCTCATCATGATCGCCCTGATGGTGGCCACCCAATACGTCCAACAGTGGCATGCGACCTATGGTCAGGAACGACCTGCAGGCCAGCCCGGTGCCGGGGCCCAGCAGGCGATCACCAAGATCATGCCCCTGTTCATCGGTTTCATCTCCTGGAACTTCCCGGCCGGCCTCATCGTCTATTGGGCCACCGGAAACCTGTTTCGTCTCGGCCAGCAGGCCCTGATCTTCAAGATGGATGGGCGCCCCACCCCGGTGGCGAAGACCGCAGAGGAGCCCAAGGAGTCGTCAGGGGACTCCGAGGCACCGGTGAAGAAGCCACAACAGGGTGCCTCGGACAAGCGCCGTCGGCGCAGGAGGAGGTGACGTGAGTTACGTCGAGATCGAGGTTCGGGCCAAGACCGTGGACCTCGCCGTCGAAGCTGCCATGCAGGAGTTGGGTGTGACCAATCGTGACCAGGTCTCGGTCGAGGTGATCCAGCAACCGGAGAAGGGTTTCCTCGGTATCGGGGGGCAGGATGCCGTGATCAGAGTCAAGCGTCGCAAGAGCAGACGTCGTCGCGACGAGCGGAAGAAGGAGACCCGTGGCCAGACTCAGCAGCAGGGGGCGAGGCAAAAGACTCAGGCACCGACTAAGAATGGCGGGGGCAAACCCGGCGGCAATGGCGGGGCGACGCCCCGCGGGCAGCGAAATCAGACACAGAACAAGGGTCGTCACATGAGCCAACCTGGAGAGAACCGAGAGCCCAAGGTGGATGATCGCCCCGACATCTCGATCGAGGAGCAGGCCGCCATCGCCGGACGATTTCTCGAGGGTTTGATCGACGCCTACGGTCTGGAGGGAACGGTTTCGACCAAGATCGATGAAGGGGTCATCATCGCCGACGTCGACGGTGAGCAGACCGAAGCCCTGGTCGGGGTTCGTGGATCGGTTCGATCCGCCATCCACGAGTTGACCCGTACCGTGATGCAACGTTATGCCCATGACACGGCCCGACTTCGGCTCGATATCGCCGGCTATGCGGAACGACGTCGTCAAGCCCTCACCATCTATGCGGAGCGTCTCATCGATCAACTCCTGGTGGAGGGGGGCGAGATCATGCTGGAGCCGATGAGCCCGGCGGATCGCAAGGTGATCCATGATGCGGCCGCCACCAGGGAGGGGGTCAGCTCCTATTCCGAAGGTGAATCACCCCGTCGTTATGTGGTCCTGACCGCCACCTCCGCCGCAACTGGGGGCGGCGAAGAGGAATAGCCCCAATCGCGGACTCCCAGGTAAAGAGGTCGAGACGTTTCACGTGGAACACTCGCATCTGGTCTGGACCCGTTGCGCCGAGTGGACCGGTCGTCGACTAACCCCATCGGATTCGGACAAGCTCGAGGAGTATCGGGACTGGTTGTTGACCGAAGCCGTCCCAGCAGGGGGGATCGGCCCCTACGAGACCGAGCGGATCGACAATCGTCACATCGGTGACTCTCTGCTCTTTGCCGGTGGCTTCCCCACCAGCCCCGGGCACATTCTCGATGTCGGGTCCGGAGTGGGCCTTCCCGGTATCCCGCTCAGTATCATCATGCCCGAGACCGGGTTCTCCTTGTTGGATCGTTCCGGTCGTCGTGTCCAGTTGATGAAACGAGCCGTCCCGGTTCTCCAGTTGCAGAATGTAGAGGTGGTACATGGCGATATCTCCAACTGGCAGACCCAGGTGGACGGGATCGTCTCCCGAGCGAGTCTGTCTCCGGATCAGGCGGTGACCAGTTTCTCCCGGATCCTGGGGCCGGGGGGAAGGGCGGTGGTGGGGGGTTCCTGGGCGTCTCCACCGAACGTGGTCGGGTTCGATTTGATGGAGGTACCCGGGGCGGTCCTTGACCAAAGGGTCTGGCTTCTTATCATGCGTTCGCAGTGAGTGACTGCAGTGACTAAGCGGCGACCACTGGTGGTCGCGCTGGCCAATCAAAAGGGTGGTGTCGGCAAGACCACCACCGCCATCAATTTGGCCGCGACATTGGCTTTCCAGGGTCAACGAACCCTCCTCATCGATCTCGATCCACAGGGCAATGCCACCAGTGGTCTCGGTCTGGATCGGTCCGCCATCGACACCTCGGTGTACGAGGTCCTGCTCAAGGAGGCGCAGGTCCAGGATGCGGTGGAGCCCAGTTCGGTACGTGATCTCTTCGTGCTCCCGGCCACTATCGATCTCGCCGGCGCCGAGATCGAGTTGGTCTCCTTGTTTTCACGTGAAACCCGTCTCCGCAATGCCATTTCCGATCTGGATCAGGGGTTCGATGTCATTCTCATCGACTGCCCACCTTCTTTGGGCCTGCTCACGGTCAACGCTTTCACCGCCGCCGATGAGGTCTTGATCCCGATCCAATGTGAGTACTACGCCTTGGAAGGCTTGAGCCAGTTGTTACGTAACGTGCAATTGGTCACGCAAAACCTCAATTCCGACTTGAAGGTTGGGGGGGTGGTGCTGACCATGTACGACGGTCGCACCAAGCTGTCCAAGGATGTCGCCGGTCAGGTTCGAGACCATTTTGCCGAGGCCACCTATCGGGCGGTGATCCCACGTTCGGTTCGGTTGTCCGAGGCACCGTCGTATGGGGAGCCGATCGAGGCCTTCGACCCGATGAGCCGGGGCGCGATCGCCTATCGCCAGTTGGGACGGGAGTTCATCGAACGACACGGGTTGAGCAAGGGAGAATGACATGACCAGTCGACGCACCGGGTTGGGCAGAGGTCTCGAGTCACTGATCCCGATCGAGCCGGGGGCTGAGCCGGAGGGTTACAAGCAGATCCCGGTCGATCAGATATCGGTCAATCCCGATCAGCCTCGATCCCGCTTCGACGACGACACCCTGGAGGAGATGGCATCATCGATGAAGGAAGTCGGCGTCCTCCAGCCAGTGGTGGTCACCAGCGGTGACGACGGCTATGTGCTCATCGCCGGGGAACGACGTTGGCGGGCGGCGAAGAGAGCGGGCTTGTCGGTGATCCCGGCGGTGATCAGGGAGGCCACCGGGCAACCGACCCTGGTCGAGGCCCTCATCGAGAACGTTCAGCGTCAGGATCTCACCCCCCTCGAGGAGGCCCACGCCTACCAGCAGCTCCTGGAAAATTATGGAATGACTCAGGACAAGGTGGCGGAGAGGGTCGGGAAGTCGAGACCGGCTGTGTCGAACACGCTCAGACTGCTGCAGCTGCCCGAGGAGGTCCAGGAGATGGTCGACTCCGGGGATCTCTCGGCCGGGCACGCTCGAGCCCTGGTCGGCCTGGAGGACCCGGCCTACGCCATCCATCTGGCGGGGCGGGCGGTAGATGACGGGTGGAGCGTCCGGCAGATCGAGGACGCAGTGCGTCTCCGCAAGGGGGAGCGCCGCAACACGCCGACCGGAGTCCGCCAGCTACGCCCGGTCGAGATCATCGAGTTGGAGAAGAGACTCACCGACCACTTGGCCGCCCCGGTCAAGATCACCTACCGGAACGAGAAGGGCAAGGTGGAGATCAAGTTCGGGTCGCTCGGCGAGCTGGAGCGTCTCTACCGGCTCTTCAACGGCTAGCGGCTGCCTCCACCGCGGCACCGGCGAAGAACCGGGTAAGACCGTCGACCACGGCATGACCCACTTCCTCGTCGAGTTGGCCCCGGGACACCACCACGGCGGGGGCCCGGGTCTCCTTGAGCAGGGCCCCGGCCCGACCTTCCACCTTCCCGCCGAGAACCGTGGCCAGAGCTCTGGCCAGAAGCTCTCCTGCCTCGGAACGGCTGTGCTCCGAGGCGAAGAAGTACACCGAGTCATCTCCGTCGCCGCTCAGCTGGAATGCGACGATCAGGTCGGCACCGAAGACGTTTGCTCTGTGGGCGCGTAGTCGTTCCGGGACGGATCCGTCCTGGGACCGTGACATGACGGGCAGCCCACCCAGATCCTGCAGGGCGATCGCCGCAGCCGATGCCGCCTCCCACGCGACGGACGCCTCATGGGAATCTCGGCAGCCGGCATCGATGTAGACCCGGGTGCCCGCCACCGTCGGGGGAAGTCGTCTCAGCCACTCCCGCTCCCGAACCGCTTGACGGCCCTCACGCATCTCCCCACGGGTGACGAGGCGGACCTCGGTGACCACCTCCGGCCCCGCCTTTCCATCTTCTGCCAGGTCACGATTGTGCTGGAAATCGATGACCGCCTGCTCGGTCTTGGGCCCGAAGATCCCATCGACCTTGCCCACGTCGAAACCGAGCGAGCTGAGACGGGACTGCAGCTCAGAGACATCCTCGCCCCGCATCATCGGGCGGCGCAGGAACAACATCCGGTCGCCGAGCCGATATCCGGCCTCATAGAGGGACCGCCAGGTGTCGGGCCCCACGATGCCATCGACGTCGAGACCTCGGGCCCGCTGGAACTCGCGCACCGCCTCCTCGGTTCCCGAGGAGAATGAGCTCGGTGGATCCTGCCCGGGCGCGAAGCCCAGCGCGTCGAGACGCTCCTGTATGTCGCGGACCGCGGCTCCTTCATCACCGACGCTGTAGAGACGCATCGAGCCCTACGTTATAGGCCCCCGTCTCAGGTCTCAGAGAAACTCAGAGAGCTCCTGGAGCAGCCTGTGCTTGGGGGCGGCGCCGACGATGCGCTTCTTCTCCACGCCATCCTGGAACAGGATCAAGGTGGGGATGCTCATCACGTCGTGCTTGGCGGCCGGCATCGGGTTGTGATCTATGTTGAGCTTGCCAATGGTGAGGCCTTCGTTTTCGGCCGCGATCTCCTCGAGGACCGGCGCGATCACCCGACACGGACCACACCACTCCGCCCAGAAGTCGACAAGGATCGGTCTATCGCCGCTGATGGCGTCGTTGAAGGTGCCGTCATTCAAGGTGACGATGTTCTCGGACATTGCTCTGGTCTCTCCTCGCGGTGGGGGCGTCAATCCAGGCCGGCGAGCCATCGCTCTGCGTCGATGGCCGCCATGCACCCGGTCCCTGCTGCAGTGACCGCCTGGCGATAGGTGTGGTCGGCGACGTCCCCTGCGGCGAACACACCTTCCACGTTGGTCCGTGTGCTGCCGTCGGGTGACTTCACGATGTACCCATTCTCGTCCAGATCGAGATGTTGAGCGAACAAATCGGTGTTGGGCTTGTGTCCGATGGCGATGAAGACACCGTTGGCAGCCATCTCCCGAGTCTCGCCGGTGACCGTGTCCTTCAGAGTGACTTTCTCCACGGTGCCCTCACCGTGGATCTCCTCGAGCACGGTATTCCACATAACGTCGATCTTGGGATGGTCGATGGCCCGCTGCGCCATGATCTTCGAGGCCCTGAACTCGTCTCGGCGATGAACGATTGTGATCTTGCTGGCGAACTTGGTGAGGAAGAGGGCTTCTTCCATGGCAGTGTCACCGCCACCGACCACGACCAGCTCTTGGTCTCTGAAGAAGAACCCGTCACAGGTGGCACACGCCGACACTCCCCGCCCGGTCAGCTTCTCCTCACCCGGCACGCCGAGCCATTTGGCACTTGCGCCGGTGGCGATGATGACGGCGTCCGCGGTGTAGGCGTCGGCACCTACGTCGACTCGAAACGGCTTCACGCCAAAGTCCACCTTTGTCACATCGACCTGCTGGAGCCGGGAACCGAAGCGCTCGGCCTGCTTCCTGAACTGATCCATCAGCTCCGGGCCGAGGATCCCATCAGGGAACCCGGGGTAGTTTTCGACATCGGTGGTGAGCATCAACTGCCCGCCGGCGCCCACCCCCTCGAACACGAGCGGCTCGAGGTCGGCCCGGGCCGCATAGAGGGCCGCGGTGAGACCGGCCGGCCCGGACCCGATGATGATCAATCTCTCGTTGTTCATTCGACTCTCTTGATCCATAGGTAGCTACCCGCCCCGATCAGGGCGACACCGACCACCGCCAGGGCCCCGGCCGTGGTCAGCGGGATCTCGAGGGCACCGAATATCGCCAGAAAGAGGAACAGCACCGCGGAGAACCCCAAAGTGGCAGCGAGGATTCCCAGACCGGTGAGCCGGATCCCTCGGGCCACCCGGTCGACCGTCAGCGAGCGAACCTTGACCCCGATCTGCTCGAGTGTCTCGGCAAAGCGAACGGCCATTTCCTCCATCGGCGGCAAGGATAGTTAGCCGACAGGCCCAGGCCCTATCGTGTGATCACCGATCCTCGAAGACGATCCGGCATCCGGGCACCTCGACGAAGAAGACGACGGGGTCCTCGGCCGGGTCCTCGGGCATCGCCACCAGATAGCTCGCATCCTCATCGATCTCCCTCACCACGACGTGATGGTCCAGGCCGGCCCGGACGAGACACTCACGATCGTCTTCGCTGGTGTCCGCCTCCTCACGCTGGATCTGGCTGGCCCGCGCCTCGTCGGCGACCTGGGCGAAGGGGAAGGCCAGGGGCTGTGAGGCGGCCGCGGTGGTCGTGGTTGCTCCCTGGGGCGCGAAGTCCTCAGCGGCGTCGCCGGCAACGAAAGGGACCTCTTCCGCAGGCGCCTCGGTGCCTTCGGCGCCCCCGGCGGCCTCGGCCTCCGCGGCGCCGGTAGTGGCGGTGGATTGGGACACGCCGTCGGCTCCACCCAACACACCCGCGTTTTGAAGCACACCGGCCAGACCGGCAACGACGAGCAGCCCGGCCGCCACATAGCCGAGACGCTGCCACCAGGGTGCGGGCGCGGTCGAGGGTGTTTCGTTCTCGATCGCGGACCGGACGGCACGATGTAGGCCGGCTCGCTCCATTTCGGTCATTACCGGGGTGGGGGAGTCGGCGAGCCAGGCGATCACTCCTCTCTGAGCCTCGTACTCGGCGTGGCAGACCGGGCACGTCTCGACGAGGGAGCGCGCCGTGGCCTCGTCGCTCGCGGAACCATCAGCGAGAGCGGCGATCAGGTCGAGGTCGTGTTCGTGCATGCCCTGGTTGGATGGTCTCATGAGGTGGTTTGGTTCCCCAGACGCCGGGCCAGTAGCCGGCGTCCCCTGAATAGGCGCGACTTGACCGTCCCCACGGGCACACCGAGGACATCGGCCACTTCCGGCAGGGACAACCCCTCGAGATCGGACAAGATCACCGCGTTTCGAAACTCGGGCGACAACCCGGCCAGCGCCGCCACGATCTCGGGTCGGAGGCCGGCCGACTCGATCTCCTGCTCGGCGACGGGATCCGGAGGATCGACGTGCTCGGGAAGACGCTCGGTCGGCCTTCGCTGCATCCGACGTAATTGGTCGTAGCAGGTGTTGACGGCGATCCGGTAGATCCAGGTCCCTACGGCCGAACGGCCTTCGAACTGGCGCGCCTTGCGGAAGACGGTGAGGAAAGTGTCCTGAGTGGCGTCGAGCGCCCTCTCCCGATCACCGAGGATGCGAAGACACACCGAGAAGACCCGGTCTTCGTGGTTCCGCATGACCAGCTCGAAAGCATGCCGATCCCCGGTGACGACGCGAGCCAGCAACTCGGCTTCGTTGCCGGGGACCGTCACGGGGTGAATCGTACTTCTGCCAGCTCCGCGTAATAGGAACCGTCAGACTGCTGGGGGAACTCGGTCATCCACAACAGCCAATGTCCTCCCTCCCTCGGTGGAAGGCGATACAGGGTCTCGCTCGACTCCGCGGTGCCATTGAGGGCACGCTCCAACCCGTCGACGCCTTCGGGGGGCTCACGTGACCAGTAGAGGTCGAAGGTCGTCCCGCTGGTGAGCCCGACCAGCTGCACCGCGGACGGGGTGCCGGTCAGCTGGAACCGCAACCCGACCCCGGGCTTGACCAGCGAGAGCGGGTCTACGTATCGCTCCGATCTCCAAACGGTGGAGGCGCTGCCGTCCAGCACGTCGCCGACGGCGTCGTCGTTCTCTGACCCATCACCGAAAGGATCGAACGAGGCGAAGCCGGCCACCCGGACCGGTCCGACGGGGAGGGTGGTGACGGTCACGACGGTGGTGCTCGGCGCGGGCCCCAACGTGGTCGTTGGGGGTACGACGGGGATGATCGGCCCGCCACCTCCGATGAACAGACGGCCCAGGGCCACCAACCCGATGGCGACTACCACCAGGCCGATGGCCACATAGAGCAGTCGGCGCGAGGTGGAAGGTGGCTCGGGTTGGGCGGCCCGCAAGGAGGGAGCCGCAATGAGCGCCTTCTCCAGGTCGGCGGCGCTGGTTCGTCCCGACTGGGCAGAGCGCAGTATCGCATCGATGGCGCGGGGAACCCCGTCGATGCTCTCGGATGGCGGCGGCCCTCCAGGCGCGGCGCCGGTGAGCGCCGTTTCGAGCGCCGCCGCCAGGGCACGGACGTCACCGTCCTGGTCGGTGCGTGCTTCCCGTCCAAAGCCACCCAGCTTGGCCGGATGGGCGACCGACCAAGAGATGGCGGAGAGATCGATGCGGCCATGGGCGGCCCCCGATTCGTGGAGGGCGGCCAGCGCACCGGCCAGTCCGGAGGCGTTGGGGAGGAACTCCTCCAGCCCTACCATCTGCTCGGCTGCGATGCGGTCGGCGGCGGATGCCCCACCGGTCCACTCGCACACCGCGTATGCGCCTCCCGCCACGTCTTCGACCGCGAACACCCGAGCCAGATGGGGGTGGGCGGTCTTGGCCGCACCACTGACCGCCGCGACGAACCCGGAACGGCGCTCCTGACTCGATTCCGGCCCGAGGGACCTGATCAGGACGGGCCGCTCCAGCGAGGTGTCGGTGGCCAGCCACTCCTCGATGTCCTGATCACGGCCGAGACGCATCTCGAGCCGGAATCGGTCAGAGACCGGGGGCGCCATGGCTCTTCAGCTCAGCAGCTGTCATCTCTTGGGGGGCGACCCCCAGGCCCCGGATAGGTCGGGAGACGCCACGAATCGCAGCAGGTCGAGATGGACGTCTCTCATCTCGAACCCCTCGCGCTCGTAGAGATGCCGGGCACGGTCGTTCTCCGGTCTGACATTGAGCACCATCAGCCTCGCCCCCCGTGCGGCGGCCCAGGCCATCGAGGCGCGCACCAGGGAGGTGCCCACCCCCTGGCCGGAGAAGACCGGCGCCACCGCCACCCTCTGCAGGAACGACAGCATGGTCTGAGCGCCGGCCAGGGCATAGCCTGCCAATGCGCCGTCGAGACGGGCTTCCAGCACTACCGAACGGGGCGTCGCCCTCATCGCCTCCGCCAGTCCCGCCTCACCCATGCTCCAGAATTGGTCGAAGGCGAGTTGATCCAGGCCGACCAGCGGCGGCCATACCGGCCGACGGGTCGCCTGGATCGGGTGCTGCGGTGGCGTGATCTCGGGCCCGAGACGCATCTCCATGACATCGAGCATTCCGAAAGGCGCGAAGCCGGCCTTGACCCAGACCCTGGTCGCCTCGGGATAAAGGGCGGGAGAGTAGACCACACCGGAGCCCATCGGTGCGAGGACCTCGGCGACCGCGTGCAGGAAATCGCTCGATCCACGATCGAGACGGACCGTCGCATCGAGGACCTCGTCGTTCCAGGGCCGAGCCACCGCCCTGGCCCAACCCCTGCGCACGGTCAACTGGCCGGGCCAGACCCCATCCACGTGCATGCGCTCGAGCACCTGTGGGAGAGTACGGGGATGGAAGTCGTAGTAGCCGTCAGCCCGCATGCTGCGCTCCACGACACCGGTGGCCATCATCCGGAACGACCCCAGAGGCTGCGGGCCGTGTACCGGGGCATCTCCGAGAGTGGGCTTGGGCTGATCGAAGTGGAGTCACCGGCGATCGGCCGAGCCGACCTCGCCCTTGTCCATGACCCGGGCTACATCGAGGCTATCGAGGGCTTCTGCCTCGCCGGGGGTGGTGCGCTCGACATGGACACCGTCGTCTCACCCGAGTCCTGGCCGGCTGCGCTCACCGCGGTGGGTGGGGTCAAGACCCTGATGGAGACACTGCGTGAGATGGAGGACGCCACTGGATTCGCCCTATGCCGGCCGCCGGGTCACCATGCCTTGCGGGCGAGGGCGATGGGGTTCTGCCTGTTCAACAACGTCGTCGTCGTGGCAGCCCTGCTGCGGGCAGAGGGGGATCGTGTCGCCATTCTCGACTGGGACGTCCATCATGGGAACGGGACCCAGTCCTTGGTGGCGGCCGACCCGGGGATCCTCTACGTGTCGATCCACCAGGACCACTTCTACCCGTTCGAAGGCCATCCGGATGACATCGAGACCGAGGCCAAAGGGACCACGGTCAACATCCCGGTTCCTGCCGGCACCGGTGGCGACGTGTACCGCAGGGTGTGGGAGACCCTGGTCCTCCCCGTGCTCACCCAGTTCGGCCCAGACTGGGTTCTGGTCAGCGCCGGCTTCGACGCTCACACCGAAGATCCCCTCGCCGATCTCGATCTCCTCGATGCCGACTATGGCTGGATGGCTTCCCGACTCGCCCGCGTCCACCCACCACATCGGACGGTCTTTGCCCTCGAAGGGGGATACGACCTCGACGGTCTGCGTCACTCGGCCCGGTCGACGGTCCTGGGGATGGCAGGGGAGGAGCATTTCGGCCCTCCACTCTCGTCGGTCCCCGGCGCGGCCCCGGCCGTGGAGGAGGCGGGCGAGGCGATCGCCCGGCACTGGGCGGTCTGAGAAGGTCTTTCAAGTTCTCTGGCGACCCGAGCCGATAACAACTATCTGGCCTGAATCGGAAGGGAACATGGAAGTCAATATCGAGGAGCTTCTTCGCAGGGCGGTCTCATCCGGGGCGACCGACGTCCATCTCAAGGTGGGGTCGCCGCCCGTGGCCCGTATCGCGGGCGCGCTCGAGCGACTCGAGGGCTTCCCAGCCCTCAAGCCCAACGACACCCAGGCCTACGCCGATTCACTCTTCACGCCACGAGCTGCGGCCGACTTCGCCGAGCGGGGAACGGCCGACTTCGCATTCGGCCGACAGGAGATCGGCCGGTTTCGGGTCACCGCCTTCCGCCAGCGCGGCTCGGTTTCGGTGGTCCTGCGCCGTGTCGTGCCCGGATCGAGGTCGTTCGCCGAGCTCGGCCTGCCCCGGATCGTGGAGAAGCTGGCCGCGGCGAAGTCAGGCCTGCTCCTGGTCACCGGCCCCTCGGGATCGGGTAAGACGGCCACCATGGCGTCCATCCTGGACTGGATCAACACCCAGCGGGCGGTCTCGATCCTCACCATCGAGGACCCGATCGAGGTGCTCCACCCCGACAAGCGGAGCGTGGTCGTGCAGCGTGAGGTCGGAGTCGACACCCCGAGCGCGGCCGAGGCGGTCCGGAGCGCGATGCGTCATGACACGGACGTGTTGATGATCTCGGAGATCAGTGACGCGGAGACGGCGCGAGTAGCGATAGCCGCCGCGGAGACCGGTCACCTCGTCATCTCGTCGATGCGAACGACCGACCCTGCAGACACGATCGATCGCATCCTCTCGCTGTTCCCCGAAGCCCAGCAGCGCGTGGCGAGGAGCCAGCTGGCCGCCCAGATTCAGGCCATCCTGAGCCAGCGGCTGCTCGAGGGTCAGGCGAACGGCAAGTCCCTCGCCTGCGAGGTCCTGACCAACAGCGAGCGAGTCCAGGAATGGATCATCGGAGGGGCCGACACCGCCGCCCTGGTGGACATCATCAAGGAGAGCGAGTTCTTCGGGATGCAGACCATGGATGCGGCTTTGCTGAAGCTCGTGATCGACCGATCCGTCGAGCTTCCCGCCGCCATCCAACACGCCCGGAACGTCCACGAGGTCCGGGCCAAGGCCATGGCCGCCGGCATCCAGCTGTAACAACCCGCGCCACAATGGTCGGGTGATCCCGAAGCGGCTCGAGTTCCTCGTCTCCTCCGACCTTCCCCCGGCCCAACTGCACGATGTCTTTGCGGGGGCGGGGCATCGGCTCTATCTGGTCGGTGGGTCGGTTCGCGATGCCTTCCTCGAACGCGGGCTCGACGACTACACCTACGACTTCGATTTCGCCACCGACGCCCGGCCCGATCGAATCGCCGAGTTGTTGGAGCGCTGGGGTGATGTGGTTTACAGCGTCGGCGCCACATTCGGCACCATCGCCGCCGTCAAGGGAAGGTGGACCGTCGAGGTCACCACCTTTCGCAACGAGGTCTATCGGGATGACTCGAGAAAGCCGCAGGTGAGCTTCTCCGAGGACATCGAGACCGACCTCTCGCGGCGGGACTTCACGGTCAACGCCATGGCCCTCTCCCTGATGGACATGGTGCCGATCGACCCCTTCGGCGGCCTGAGCGACCTCGCCAGCGGCGTCCTACGAACGCCTCTCGACCCGAGCATCTCCTTCTCCGAGGACCCCTTGCGAATGCTGCGGTTGTTCCGGTTTCAGGCCACGCTCGGTTTCGAGCCCGAGGCCGGGACGCTGGCTGCGGTGTCGCAGATGGGCGACAGGCTCGAGATCGTCTCCGCGGAGCGGATCAGGGACGAGCTATCCAAGCTGGTCGTCGCCCCGAGGGCCGGTGCCGCGCTGGCGGGTGTGGTCGGCTCCGGCCTGGCCGACCACTTCCTCCCCGAGCTCCCCGCCCTGGCCATGGAGCAGGACCCTCATCAGCGTCACAAGGACGTCCTGACCCACACCCTGGCCGTGGTCGACAAGACCCGATCCGACGACCTGGTGCTGCGCCTCGCCGCCTTGTTCCACGACATCGGAAAGCCCGCGACCCGCCAGTTCGGGAAGGATGGAGTCTCCTTCCATCATCACGAGGTGGTCGGGGCCAGGATGACGCGGCGGCGTCTGAAGGCGCTTCGGTACCCGAGGGACATCGTCGACGACGTCTCCCGTCTCGTCTTCCTTCATCTCCGACCGCACACCCTCAAGATGGGCTGGACCGATTCGGCGGTGCGTCGCTACGTCCGTGATGCCGGCCCGTTGCTCGACCGGCTCAACGAGCTGGTCAGGTGTGACGTGACCACCGCCAACCCACGTCGGGCCCGTGCCATACAGAACCGGATCGACGAGCTCGAGGAGCGAATCGTGGAGCTGAGCGAGAAAGAGGAGATCGCACGGCTCCGGCCACCGATCGATGGCCACCAGGTGATGGCCTATCTGGGGATTGGCCCCGGCCCGATCATCGGTGACATCATGGACCTGATGTTGGAACGCCGGATCGACGAGGGCCCCTACGGCGTCGCCGACGCCTACACCATGGTGCGGGAATGGGCGATTGCCGAGGGGATTCCCGATCCGGGAGCCCCGCCGGACGAAGAGGAGTAGGGATGAAGGTGGTCCTCGCCTACTCGGGTGGGCTCGACACCTCTGTGATCCTCGCCTGGCTCCGTGAGGAGAGGGGGGCGGAGGTGATCGCATACACCGCCGACGTGGGCCAGGGGGCCGAGGCGGGCGAGGCCAAAGAGAAGGCCATGGCCACAGGCGCCGTCGATGCGGTGGTAGAGGACCTCACCGAGAGGTTCGTCACCGGTGCGGTGTTCCCGGCGCTACGCGCCGGGGCGGTCTACGAGGGCCACTACCTGCTGGGCACCTCCCTGGCCCGCCCCATCATCAGCGAGGGGCTGGTGAGGACGGCCCGGGCATTCGACGCCGATGCCATCTCCCACGGCGCCACCGGCAAGGGCAACGACCAGGTCCGCTTCGAGCTTTCCGTGGCCGCACTGGCGCCCGACCTGCGGGTCATCGCGCCGTGGCGGGAGTGGGGTCTCGATGGGCGCACCGCCCTCATCGAGTACGCCCGCGAGCGAGGCATCCCTGTCCCGGTGACCAAGCAAGATCCCTATTCGATGGACGCAAACCTGTTCCACATCTCCTATGAGGGGGGCATCCTCGAGGATCCGTGGGAGGCACCCCCGCCCAAGATGTTCCGGCTCACCGTCGATCCCACCGATGCTCCCGATCAACCCGAAGAGGTGGTTATCGGCTTCGAACACGGCAACCCCGTCTCCATCGGGGGACGTGCCCTGGGGGCGATCGAGCTGCTGACCGAGGCGAACCAGATCGCAGGCCGGCACGGCGTGGGCCGCGTCGACCTCGTGGAGAACCGCTTCGTGGGGATCAAGAGTCGCGGCGTCTACGAGACCCCTGGCGGCACCATCCTCCACCTCGCCCACCGCGCGGTCGAATCGCTGACTCTTGACCGAGAGGTGCTGCACATCCGAGACGGCCTGATTCCCCGCTACGCCCAGATCGTCTACAACGGCTTCTGGTTCAGCCCGGAGCGCGTCGCCCTCCAGGCGCTCGTCGACGAGACCCAGCAATCGGTGAGCGGTGAGGCCCGGCTCGTCCTCTACAAGGGTGGGGTGATGGTCACGGGGAGACGATCGCCCAACAGTCTCTACGACGCGGATTCGGCAACGTTCGAGGCAGATCAGGTCTATCGCCAGGCCGATGCGGAGGGCTTCATCTCCCTGAACGCTCTCCGGATCCGGGGGTTCGGGGACGGGGAGGTGGGATGACCCTCTGGGGTGGCCGATTCGAGGATGGCCCGGGCCGCGTCATATGGGACTACACCACGGATCATTCCGACCGCCGTCTCCTCACCGAGGATGTGACCGGGTCGATGGCCCATGTCGGGATGCTCGGTGAGACCGGCATTCTCGGAGCCGCCGAGGTCAAGACCCTGCTGGGGGGCCTGGAGGCGATTCGAATCGAGGCCGAAGGGGACAGCTTCGAGTTCTCCGACGCCGACGAGGACGTGCACAGCGCGGTCGAACGCCGATTGTTCGAGCTCGTGGGTGACGTGGCAGGCAAGCTGCACACAGCTCGCAGCCGCAACGATCAGATCGCCCTCGATATGCGTCTCTACACGCGCCGCGCCGCTGCGGATCGGATCAGCCAACTCCATGGGTTCGCGGTGGCCATGGCCGATGTCGCCCAGAGCCACGCCGCGACAATCGTCCCCTCCCTCACCCATCTCCAGCAGGCCCAGGCCACGACACTGGGACACCACCTGATGGCTTACGCTTGGATGGCGCTGAGGGATGCGGACCGGTTCTCGGCGGCCCGATCCCGGATCGACGTCTCGCCGTTGGGTGCCGGCGCCTCGGCCGGTACCTCGCTACCGATCGACCCCGAGTCGACCGCCCGGAGACTGGAGATGGGATCGGCATTCGAGAACTCCCTGGATGCGGTGGGATCGCGGGACCATCTCGCCGAGTACGTCTTCTGTTGTGCCCAGGCGATGGCCGATCTCTCTCGTCTCGCCGAGGAGTTCGTTCTCTGGGTCACACCCGAATTCGGTAGGGCCCGTCTCGACGATTCGGTCAGCACCGGGTCGTCAGCTCTGCCTCAGAAGCGCAACCCGGACATCGCCGAGCTCGCCCGGGGTAGGGCGGCTCGGGTGTTGGGGCTCCTCACTTCCATCATGGCCCTGCAGAAGGCGCTACCCCTGGCCTACAACCGCGATCTGCAGGAAGACAAGAGGCTGGTCTTCGAGGCAGATGACACCCTGGCCACGACCCTCGCCGCCATGGTGGAGTTGTTGGGTCACACCGAGTTCTTCGAGGTGACCCCCTCGATCGAGACCGCCAGCCTCGACCTCGCCGAGGCGCTGGTGGCGCGGGGTATCCCATTTCGAGAGGCGCACGAGGCAGTCGGGAGACTCGTCCTGAGCCTGGAAGGAGAAGGCCGGACCCTTCGCGATGTGGGGCCCGGGGACCTGGCCGGCGCACACAGTGCCTTCATCGATGCCGACGTCGAGTTGATCGATCCGGTCGGATCGGTGAAACGGCGGATCAGCCGAGGCGGTGGCAGCCCCGACTCGGTACACGCCCAGGCAGACGAGCTGAGGCGGCGGATCGCCGACTTCGGCGGTCGGCCCACGCCACCCACGCCCTGATCCACCCCTATGGTGCCGCCAAGTGGTCCTCCTTGTGATCCCTGCCGTCCTCATCGCAGCGATCAGCCTCGCCTCGTTCGCCGGCGGCTGGGTCTGGTGGCTCGACGTGCTGGCCAACTTCCGGGCCCAGTACCTCGCCGTCCTGACCGTGCTCGGTTTCGTGATCCTGGCCAGTCCTTGGAGACGCACCGGTCTGGCGATCCTCGGCGTGGCCCTGGTCAATGGCGTCTTGGTCGCCCCGCTGTTCTTCGGTTCTCCGGGAGAGCCGGTCGCCGGCGCCCCCGAGGTGAGGGTGATGAGCTTCAACCTCCTCTCCACCAACGAGAGCTACAACGAGGTGATCGAGTACATCCAGGCGACGACTCCCGACGTCGTGCTGCTCCACGAGTCGAGCCGGCCGTGGGAGGTAGCCATGGCGTCGTCAGATCTCGACTACGAGATTGTCCGGGGCCGATCCGACGACCTCATCTTCGGGACCCTGGTCCTGGCCAGACAGGCGGTGGACGCAGCCTCCTTCGGTTTCGCCGAAGGAGATGGCCGGGCAATCGCCCTCTCCTACCAGCCGGAGGGCTGGCCGGAGCCGGTGAAGATCCTGTCTTCTCACCCGGTGGCCCCGACCAGCGGAGACCGAGCGGCACTCCGTGACGCCCAGCTTGCCTTCGCCGCCGACTGGGCGGGACAACAGGAGGGTGCCTACCTGGTGGTGGGCGACCTGAATGCATCCCCCTGGTCCTCGCCGTTTGGCGTGCTGCTCAGCGATGGGCGCCTGCGCAACTCACAGTTGGGGTTCGGCCTCCAGCCGTCATTCTCGGCGGACACGATCTTCCTGCTCCGCGTCCCCATCGACCATCTGCTTCACAGTCAGGACCTGAGAGTGCGGGATCGCCGTCTCGGCCCCGCCATGGGCTCAGACCATTTCCCCCTCGTGGTCGACCTGCAGTACGCGCCGGGCCCTTCGTAATTGGGACCGAGCGACTCGTTATACGTCACCTACGGTCTCAATACCTACGGTCTCAATTTCGAGAGGGGAAGTAGCGTGGCCGACATGTCAGATACC
>JAICRU010000117.1 GCA_025937235.1 Acidimicrobiia bacterium | reverse complement strand
TGGAACCGCAGTCTTCGATGTGGCCAGGCGGCGGGGCCTGGAGGGCGTAGTCGGTAAGCGGCTCGGGTCCCCTTACCACCCCGGGAAACGCTCGCCCGACTGGAAGAAGGTGTCGGTGAGGCGTCGGCTGCGGGCGGTGGTCGGGGGCTATCTGCCCGGAGAGGGCGGCAGGTCTTCGACATTCGGTTCGGTCCTCGTCGGTCTCCACGACGACGTCGGGCTGCGCTGGATCGCTGCGGTCGGATCGGGGTTCGACGACGTGACGTTGGACATATTCGCCAACCATCTCCGTCAGATCGAACGGCCCACAAGCCCCTTCCATAACCAGGTCTTGTTGCCCAGGCCGGGCAGGCCGGTGTGGGTCGAGCCGGCGATCGTCATCGGGGTCGAGTACAAGGAATGGACCCACGACCATCATCTGAGGGCCCCGGTGTTCAAAGGGGTGGAGGCGGTGCTGGCCGACACTGTCACCTGGGCGGAGGAGGGCCCGGGCTAGGAGGGAGCGAGTCACCCCGCCTTGGCGGTCTTCGTCTCCTTCGATTTGGTCGCCTCCACCGACGCCTTCAGCGCTTCCAGGAGGTCGACCACCTTGGTCGGCTCTGGCGAGACTGTGGCGATGATCTCCTCACCCGCGACCTTCTTCGCCGCGAGTTGCTCGATCGCCTCACGGGTCGGATCGGCGTAATCCTCGGCATCGAAGGGGCGGGTCAGGTTGTCGATCAGGGAGGCGGCCATGGCGACCTCCTCGGGCCGGATCTCCACCTCGGCTTCGAGCTCCTCGAACTCGGCCTCACGGAGCTCGTCGGGCCAGAACATGGTCTCCATGACGATCACGCCATCTTTGGCCCGAAGAGTGGCGAGTTGTTGTTTCTCCCGGATCGACACCTTGGCGATGGCAACCCGGCCCTTCTCCTTCAGGGCCTCCTCCAAGATCTTGTAGGCCTTGACCCCGGTCTTCTCCGGAGCGAGGTAGTAGGCCGACTTGTAATACATCGGATCGATCTCGGTCTCGTCGACGAACTGGACCACATCGACCAGCTTGTTGCCGTCCTGATGGGCCGAATCGAGCTCTTCGTCGGTGAACACCACGTAACGATCCTTCTCGAACTCGTACCCCTTGACGATGTCCTCCCATTGGACCTCGTTGCCGTCGGCCTCGGCCACCCGCTTGTAGCGGATGGGTGAGTGGTCGGTCTTCCGGAGCTGCTTGAACTTGGGTGTCTTGTTGTCGGTAGCCGTGTACAGGCCGACCGGGATGGTGACCAGCCCGAAGTTGATGGCGCCCTTCCAGATGGCTCGTGGCATAGGGAGAGTTTACGCCGTGCCCTTTCCTGGTATGCCCGCCGTGCAAAGTAACCACAGCCCTGGCACTGATCGGGCCTTCATGGCGCCGGGGAGCGCCCATGGAGGGCCAAAGCCGTCGAGCTCCAGATCCTGGCCCTGAAAGACTTCCACGGGTACATCAACACGTCCTCCTCGTCTTTCGGCGGCACCGGCGGGGCGAAGATCTCGCCACCAACATCGCGGCCGTCGAGGCCTCGATCTCGGCGCCCTCGTTGCCTACTTCGGGGCGAACTCCCCGGTGCTCCTCCGCCTCTGGA
This sequence comes from Acidimicrobiia bacterium, assembly GCA_025937235.1. Lineage (GTDB taxonomy): Bacteria > Actinomycetota > Acidimicrobiia > Spongiisociales > ZC4RG35 > JARDZU01. Next base: position 5,138 of record JAICRU010000117.1, on the reverse strand, counting down.
CCGGGCGTGATGGTCCCGTAACCAGCAACCAGCACGAATGGGGGGGCGCCGGCCCCGGGCGCCCTTCTGCGTGCGGACTGCGCTCCCGGCAGGATTCGAACCTGCGCACCCGGCTCCGGAGGCCGGCGCTCTATCCCCTGAGCTACGGGAGCCTCGAGCGCCGATTGTACCGACCACGCACCTCCTAGCCTCAGCCCGGTGAAATACATGTCCACGAGGGGAGAGGCCCCGCCGCTCGACTTTCGGGGGGTGATGCTGACCGGACTGGCACCCGATGGCGGGTTATACGTTCCCGAGACGATCCCGCCCCTTCCCAACGGCTGGGAAGACTGGTCATATCGCCAGGCGGTGACTGCGGTCTTGAGCACCTTCGGTGCCGAGGAAGTGGGCCCGATCGTGATTCGGGCCGCGGCCCGTTTCTCTGCAGAGGAGGTCGCCCCGGTGGTACCGGTGGGCGACCGCTTCGTATTCGAGTTGTTCTGGGGCCCGACCCTCTCATTCAAGGATCACGCCCTCCAGATCCTTGGCGGTCTGCTCGACCGCGACGTCGAGAGGCCCTCCACGATCCTCGGTGCCACCTCGGGAGACACGGGGTCGGCCGCGATCGAGGCCTGCCGGGGGCGCCCCCAGCTTCGTGTCGTCGTCCTGTATCCGGAAGGGCTGGTTTCCGAGTTCCAACGTCTTCAAATGACCACCGTCGAGGACGAGAACGTGACGGTGGCGGCAGTCAAAGGCAACTTCGACGACTGCCAGGCTTTGGTGAAGGGCGCGTTACGACGCCACGAAGGCCTTCTCGCCTTCAACTCGATCAATTGGGCAAGGGTCGCGGCCCAGACCGGCTACTACGTGTTCCTCGCCGGGCAGATGAGGGGTCCCTTCGACGTCGTGGTCCCAACGGGGAACTTCGGCAACATCCTCTCCTGTTGGGTCGCCAAGCAGATGGGGGCGCCGATCGAGGCGATGACGATCGCCAACAACGCCAACCGAGGGCTCTCCAACCTGGTCAACGTCGGGTCGATGGGAGACGAGGAGGTGATCCCCACGCTGGCGCCGGCGATGGACGTGACGGTGCCATCGAACCTGGAGCGATTCACCGGGAACCCGGCGGATGCATTCGTTGCGGGATACGCCGAGGACGATGAGATCCTGGAGACGATCGCTGCAGTCGATCGGGAACACGGCTATGTTCTCGACCCACACACCGCGGCCGCCTGGCACGTCGGGGCCGCTTTTCGAGGAGATCTGCCCCAGGTGGTGGTGGGGACCGCCCACCCTGCGAAATTCGCCGATGCCGTTCACCGCGCCTTGGGTCGGCCGCCCGAGACGCCGCCCGGCTTCGAGGACCTGTCGGACAGGCTCGAGCGGGTGACCCTCATCGACGCAGACCCTTCAGCGTTGGACACCCTGATCCGATAAATCGGTTGGTTGCTGCTTTGCGCAACTGCCGGGAGCAGCTACCATACGGTCAGCCGACGACGCGAAGGGACGTTGCGGCCACCCACCCACAGTCCTCATCCGAGGCATGCCATCCATATTTGCGATGGCGCAAAATCCCGGTCCGTTCGAGCCTGAAAGCGAAGAATCGCGAAGGATCCAATGACCACACGAGCTCAACTCCAGAGCAAGACCATCGACGAGCTACGTCAGATCGCCGATGCGGTAGGAATCGAGACCGACGGTCTCCAGAAATCGAAGCTGATCAGTGCCTTGGTCGACGCCGGCCAGGTGGCTGAGCCCGCGCCCGGTGAGGAGCTGGATCTGCCCCAGGCCACGCCTCGCATCGAGCGCTCCCCTCAGGATGGGGATGGCGAACTCGAGGCCGTTCCCGGGGGAGAGCCGCGCCCGGACGCCCGTCAGGGCGGCCGTGTCGACGACGACCAGCGGCAGGGTGGTAACCGGAGCCGCAACCGCCGACGCCGTGGTGGCGGACGTGAGGAGGAGTTCATCCCGGAGGAAGACCTGGAGATCCGCGAGGGTCTGCTCGACATCCTGCCCGAGGGTTACGGATTCCTCAGGGTCACCGGCTACTTGTCGGGCGACAAGGACGTCTACGTCTCGGCCAACCAGGTGCGCAAGTTCCGTCTTCGCAAGGGAGACATCGTCTCCGGACCGATCCGCCCACCCCGGTCCAAGGAGAAGTTCCCGGCCGTGGTCCGTATCGACAAGGTCAACGGCATGTCGTCCGACGAGGCGATGCGCCGACCCAAGTTCGAATCCCTGACCCCGCTCTTCCCGGACGAAAGGCTTCGTCTGGAGGTAGATGGCAAGGCGAATGGCATCCTGACCCGGATCGTCGACCTGATCGCCCCCATCGGCAAGGGACAGCGAGGTCTGATCGTCTCACCGCCCAAGGCCGGTAAGACCACCGTGCTGCAGGAGATCGCCCAGGCGATCACCACCAACAATCCCGAGTGCTATCTGATGGTCGTCCTCGTCGACGAGCGCCCCGAAGAGGTCACCGACATGCAGCGCTCCGTCAAGGGCGAGGTCATCTACTCGACCTTCGACCGTCCCGCCGAAGAGCACACGCAGGTCTCCGAGCTTGCCCTGGAGCGGGCCAAGCGCCTGGTCGAGATGGGCACCGACGTCGTGATCCTGCTCGACTCGATCACCCGTCTCGCCCGTGCCCACAACCTGGCCACCCCGGCCTCGGGTCGGATCCTCTCCGGTGGTGTCGACAGCCAGGCCCTCTACCCGCCGAAGCGCTTCTTCGGCGCCGCCCGGAACATCGAGGAGGGCGGTTCGCTGACCATCCTCGGCACCGCCCTGGTGGAGACCGGGTCGAAGATGGACGAAGTGATCTTCGAGGAGTTCAAGGGCACCGGCAACATGGAGCTCAGACTCGATCGCAAGCTGGCCGACAAGCGGATCTACCCCGCCATCGACATCGAGGCTTCGGGAACAAGGAAGGAAGAGCTTCTGTTCGATCAGAAGGAGCTCACCCAGGTCTGGAAGCTGCGGCGGGTGCTGCTGGCCTTGGAGCCCGGGGCCGCGCTCGAGCTCCTCATCGACCGATTGAAGACCACCAAGTCCAACGCCGAGTTCCTCGCCGAGGTGGCGAAGAGCAGCGGCAGCTAGATAGGAGCGACGGTGAAGACCGACATTCATCCCGAGTACGCCGAGACCCACGTCACCTGCTCGTGTGGCAACACCTTCACGACCAGGAGCACCAAGCCCGGCGAGATGCACATCGAGCTGTGCAATGAGTGCCATCCGTTCTTCACCGGTAAGCAGAAGCTGGTCGACAGCGGCGGCCGTGTGGAGCGTTTCCAGAAGCGCTACGGCAAGACCGCATTCACCAAGGCCGGGGAGCCGGTCGACGCGAGGCCGGAGGCGGAAACCGCTGACGTCGAGTGATTCGAGCGCTTCCGACGACCCGAAATTGGGATCCCCAGTCCCGCATTCGATACCTGAGCGTCCCAATTACGAGCGGCTGAGCGGTCCGATGGACCCGGCCAAGACGGTCGGGGGTCAGGCAGTAATCGAAGGGGTGATGATGCGCGCCCCGGGAGCGTGGTCGGTGGCGGTTCGTAAGCCCGAGGGCCACATCGTCGCCCAGCGACACGTGCTGGGTCGTCTCGCAGAGCGCAACCAGGCGGCGAGGATCCCCTTCGTCCGCGGCATGATCGTGCTCTGGGAATCGCTGAGCCTCGGCTTCCGCGCCCTGTCCTGGTCGGCCGAGATGGCGGCCGGCGAAGAGGAGGAGCCTCTCAGCAAATCCCAGATCGGATGGACGATGGCACTGGCCTTCGCCGTCTTCGCCGGGATCTTCATCGTTCTGCCCGCACTCGCCGCCGGGGCGGTGGCGGGCGAGTCGGGTCTTCTCTTCAACGTCGCCGAGGGCGTGATCCGCCTCGCCCTCTTCGTGGGATATATCTGGGCGATCGGCCGCTCAGCCGAGATCGGCCGTGTCTTCGAGTACCACGGTGCCGAGCACATGTCGATCCACGCGTTCGAGGCAGGGGAGCCTCTGAGCGTCGAGTCGGTCCGTCGTTACCCGCCCGAGCATCCGCGATGTGGCACCAGCTTCCTACTCATCGTGATCCTCGGCTCGATCATCCTCTTCTCCTTCTTCGGGAGGCCGGGTTGGCTCTTCCTGGTGGCCTCCCGCGTGCTCGGCATACCGATCATCGCCGGTATCGCCTACGAGATCCTCCGCTGGTCGGGCACCAGGAGCAGCGGATGGCCGGCACGAGCGCTGGCCGCACCCGGGATCTGGTTGCAGAAGCTGACGACTCGTGTCCCCGACGAGAGCCAGGTCGAAGTAGCCATATCGAGCCTTGTCGTGGCCCTCGATGACGAGATGGTCGACGATGTCATCGGACGGGGCGGGCTACCGGGGTCCGCCCTGGAGGTGCGTAGCGTCGTGCTAGGGGTCACCCCCCCGCCCGGGGAGGAGTGATGGACGACACCCTCGCCATACGGCTCGCCGAGATCGAGTCCGTCTTCGAGGAGACCGAGGCCGCCCTGGCCGACCCAGCGACGCTGGCCGACACTGCTCTCCTCGCGGAATTGGGCAAGCGCCACGCCGATCTCAGGGATGTGGTCGCCGATGTCCGTCGTCTCCGCCAGGCACGCGCCGATCTCGAGGTAGCGAGAGAGATGGACCAGGACCCTGAGATGGCGATCCTCGCGCGTGAGCTGGCCGCCGAGGTCGAGGAGATCGAAGGGCGGGTCAGGCTGGCGCTGGTCCCTGCCGACCCCGCCGATGCCAAAGATGTGATCGTCGAGATTCGCTCCGCGGCCGGTGGTGACGAGGCCGCGATCTGGGCCGGCGACCTCCTCCGCATGTATCAGAGATACGCAGATCGGTCCGGGCTCGTCGTGGAGTTGATGGACAGCTCCCCTTCCGAGGCCGGCGGGTTCGACAAGGTCACCGTGGCCATCAAGGGCCGGGGCGCCTACTCGAAGATGAAGTACGAGGCCGGCGTGCATCGTGTGCAGCGGATCCCGAAGACCGAGTCACAGGGCCGGATCCACACCTCGACCGCCACCGTTGCCATCTTGCCCGAGGTCGAGGAGGTGGAGGTGGCGATCGACCCCAACGACGTGAAGGTCGACGTCTACAGGTCGACTGGCCCGGGTGGGCAGTCGGTCAATACCACCGACTCGGCAGTCCGCCTCACCCACATCCCGAC
>JAICRU010000051.1 GCA_025937235.1 Acidimicrobiia bacterium | reverse complement strand
CGTCAGTCAGACGTTCAATCCCTCCGCAGAGTTCCAGGTCGAGCCCGTCGCAGCGCTTCGACTCCGATCGAAACGTTGGAACGGAAAACCGGGCCCCCAATCAAAGGCCAAGACGCGGAGAACCCCCGACCGGCCTGATCTGCAGTAATTCGACATCTCGGGGGTTCTCGCTCCTGCATGGAAGGGCGCTCAAGCCTGGGGCAGCATCTCGAACCAAGGCGCCCGCGGCTAGTCGTCGGGTAGTTTCCGGTGGGTGTCAGCGACCGACTTCAGGGCACGTGTCGTGGGCGGGGCGTTGGTCGGAGTCGTGCAGGGCTCCGGCCCTCCAGTTCTAGTCCTGCACGGGGGGCCCGGCCTGAGCTTTGGCTACATGGGCGGCCTCATTGACGAGTTGACACCCGGTTATCGCGTCGCCAGCTACCAGCAGCGGGGTCTCGCACCTTCTATCACCCGAGGCCCTTTCACGGTCGACCAACACGTCGCTGATCTGGCAGCCGTGCTGGATGCCTTGGAGTGGCCTCGGGCATACGTCGTTGGTCATTCTTGGGGGGGATACCTGTTGCTGGCGGCCGCGGTCCAACTCGGCGAGCGACTGATCGCGGGGATATGTGTCGACTCGATTGGGGTTGTCGGCGACGGTGGCGTCGCAGAGTTCGAGCGTGAGATGTCAGAACGAACGCCTGCCGACGTGAGGTCGAGGGCCGAGGAACTCGACCAGAAGGCGATGGCCGGCGATGGCACAGAGGAGGAGGCTCTCGAGTCGATGCGGCTTTTCTGGCCCGCCTACTTCGCAAACGCGCAACCGCCGCCGATGCCGAAGATCCGCCTGTCAGTGGACACGTATTCCCAGACTCTGGACTCGATGACCGAAAGCATGTCGGCGTTGGCGACAGCTTTGGCCAACGTGGAATTGCCCGTGGTCTTTCTCTATGGGACTGAGAGCCCGATACCTGCGACGGCCAGTACCGAGCTAGCCGAGATCATGTCCCGAGCTGAAGTCATGCCGGTCGAGCGGACCGGTCACTTCATTTGGTTGGAGCGGTCGGGGGTAGTCCGAACCGCCCTGGACCGTTTGGTCGGAGCCGAGTAGAGCTTCATGCGGATACGGGGCGGTCGCGTCACCGACCGGACAACGGCCCCACCATCTGAGACTAATAGCTAAGCCCTCAGCGCTCGTACCCAGGACTGACCAAGGAACCTCTCTCTCGTCCCTATAGAGGAATCGTTGAAGCAACGCTGATCGTCGGGCGTACCGTCGAGACCGGAAGCGCTCCTCCGACCCGTTCATCATGACCTCCAGGAGGGGAGGGCATGGCGGCGAATTCTAAGCGAAACCCCCACGCTGATCGCATTGCAGTGATTCGACTATGGGGGTTCGCTTGTTGCGGGTCCTCGGCGTAGTAGCGACAAGATCCCGCGGTCACAACCGTAATCGTGCTCTCGAAAGGTAGCTGACGGTCTTTTAGGCTCCCAACGCTTCACAGAAGATGTCCAACGTCTCGCTTTCCGGCTGGGTCAGCGATGGATGTGGCCCGTGCAAGTCCGAGAACGTCACCTCAAAGGAGATGACCTCGTCGGTGGCCAAGTCGATCACCAACGTTGCGTTGAAGGTCACGGTCCCAGCGTCGAGGAGAACCACACCTTCGCCTGGGACCCGCCACTTGAGCGGCACTCCCCGGATGGTGTCTTCGAACATCAAGGTCAACGTTCCCGCCTCCTCGTCGAAGACTTCCACCGCCGGCTCGGAGAACACATTGCTGCTGCTGCGCTCTACCAACAGCACCTCTCCCGTGGCAGGATCGGACGACACGATGTGATCGTTGACGTGGGACCGTGCGGACATGTCGGGATAGAGCGTGAAGCTCCCCCAGAAATGGAACTCGGCCCTCACCTCCACTCCACACGCGTCTAGTGGGAACGGGTCGGGGTCTTCTACGAATCGGTCGTCGAATCGCTCCTGGAACAGGGGCCTTCCACCCCCCGCCGCCAAGGCCGCCGGGGCCGCCGTCGCCACTAGTGCAACCACGACCAGCGCCGTTCCAAATCGTCGCATGACAGAACCTCCCTAGTCCCAGACCCCACCGCGGGCCAATCCCCTCCGAAGCTACACCTCCGCGTGCGCCCGAAGGGGAGAAATTCAAACTGCGTTCCAGAGGGGCTCGAGGCAGCCATCAGCGCCTGGAGGATCTTCAGCGAGTAACGACGCTTTCAGCTTGTCGAATTCTTCTTGCGTTATCCGACCGCTCTCGAGCATCTCAGCGAGGCGCTTGAGGTCTTCGAGCTGATCCGACATCCCAGTCCACCTCCACGCGGGATGCAGACGAGGCTAATGACGTGGGCGGCAGAGATGTGCCTCAGGAATTGGAGTACTGGGCCGGTCCGTCGTCGAAGAGGCTACGCGGGGCCGCGAGTAGAGCGGTTGACTTCCGGTTTTCCGCTTTCAGTGACCTGGGGAAACACCCTGTAAGTACACCGTTGAGCCCGTGATACCTGCCAGTCAAGTGCTCTGCCAGGCTGAGCTACAGCCACGTGTTGCGGAGTGGATATTTATTGGCCGAGGGCCGCCAAGGGTGAATCCTTACCCGTCGGCGATCACCGGTTCTGCCCAGTCGACCCGCTCGGCGTCTGCCCAGAGGCGCTCCAACCCATAGAACTCCCGGGCCGGTGCTTGGAACAGATGGACAATGACATCGCCGAAGTCGAGCAACACCCATTCCGCCTCGGCACGGCCTTCGCCTCGTATCGGCTTGAGCCCGAGCTCCTCCAGCATCCTCTCCTCGACATGCTCGGCGAGGGATTGGACGTGCGGCCGGGAGCTCCCGGTGGCGATGACGAAGACGTCGGAGAGAACGAACAGCCCTTCTACGTCGAGCAACACGATGTCCATGCCCTTTTTGCTGAAGATGGCGTCAGCCGCCACCCGGGCCTGTTCTCTTCCGCCGTCTACTGGCCTTCCTCCTGGTCCTGTGCGCTCATCACCATATCGCCTGATCGAGATTGCGTGTAGATGCCCTCGTCGACGACATACCGATAGACCTCAGGCGAGACCAGATACCGGAATGGGCGCCCTGCGGCCGCCATCTGGCGAATGGCCGTCGAGCTGATGTCCATGGCCGCCATGTCGAGTAGGACCGCCCTGGGGAGCACATTGGTGACAAGGGAGAAATCGTGGCCGGGACGGGGCACGACCAGGATGACCGCCCGCTTGACGACCTCCTCCCAAAGATGCCAGGTAGGCAGGCGGGCGGCGGCGTCCGACCCCAGGATCAAATAGAGCTCCTCGTCCCTCGGGAAGGAGAGGAGGGTGTCGAGGGTGTAGGTGGGTCCCTCCCGCTCCACCTCACGCAGGTCGATCTCGAACCCGGGGGTTGCCGCGATGGCGAGCCGGGTCATCTCGACCCGCGCCGAAGCCGGGGTGATCTGTCGATCGTGGGTCTTCTGCCAGGGGTCGCCGGCGGGCATGAACAGAACCCGGTCGAGACGGGCGGCGTGTAAAGCGGTCTCTCCGGCGTGGAGATGAGCGATATGTATCGGGTCGAATGTCCCGCCGAGGATCCCGGTGCGCACGCGAGCGAGCATACGGTCCCGGCGGAGCCACGAGCCGGAGAGCACGCGTGATATCGGTCTCACGGCATCCGAGCTGAGACTCGGGATCGACGTACTCCCCGTCGATGCGTGTCGACAGATGAACCCCTTCACTGCCATGTGGGGACCCCGACTTGGCCACTACCTGGCCACGCTGCACCGTTGCGCCGGATGACACCGACATCGACGACAGATAAGAGAGCGACACTTTGAACCCGGAAACCGGTTCGATGGTCACGGTCTTCATCCCCGCTACGATGCCGGCGAAGCTGACACGTCCGGATGCCGGGGCGCGCACCGGGCTCCCGGTGGGCACCGCATAGTCGATCCCCCAATGGCCTGCATACGAACCGATCGGTGCGAAGCCCGCCACCACCGGCCCTTCGACGGGGGCGGCCAGGCAGACGGCTCCCACCAATAACGCCAGAAGCATCACTATCCCTCCCCACCTCAAACCTATCGATGTTCGTTTGGGGAGCCAAGGGGTATGAGCGCTAGTTTCCGGGTCGCAGAAAGGACTCGATGATGATGACAACACGTGTCGGCCTGATGGGGTTCGGCCGCATCGGGCGCAATGTCATGCGCCTCCTCCACAACCGGGCCGACCTCGACATCGTGGCGATCAGCGACATCGCCGACCCGGAAGCCCTCACCTACCTGCTCAAGTACGACTCGATCTACGGCCGTTTCCCGGCGCCGGTCTCTTATGCAAACGGAACCCTTTCCTACGGTGATCGGAACGTCGCCTGGCTGGAAGCCAGGGAGCCAGGTGAGGCCGCCTGGGCAGAGCTCGGGGTCGACGTGGTCCTGGAGACGACCAGCCGATACCGGACCAAAGAATCCCTCGACCAGCATCTCAAGGCGGGGGCGAAAAAGGTGATCCTCACCTCGAGCCCCGAGATCCCCGGTGAGATCCCGCTGCTGCTGAGGGGCATCAACGACGACATACTCGGGCCGGACGTGAACCAGGTGGCGCTCGGCTCCAATACCTCAAACGCCGCCGCCCCCATCCTCGAGACCCTCGACAAGAGCGTTGGGATCAAACGTGCCTACATGACCGTGGTCAAGGCCATGTCCAACGCCGGACGGCTGGCCGACGTCCCCACCGACTCCTACCGAACCAGCCGGGCCGCCGGCGAGAACATCATTCCTGCAGAGACCAACTCGGCCGAGATCATCACCCAGGCGCTCCCCAATTTGGACGGGAAGCTTTCGGTCGTGGCGCTCAACGTACCGGTGGTCGACGGCTCGACTGTCGACATGGTGCTCGACGTGGATCGGGAGACGAGCGAAGAAGAGGTCAACTCTCTGGTCAAGGCCGCCTGTGAGACCCAGTATCAAGGAATCATCGAATATGTGGCCGACCCGATTGTCTCATCAGATGTGAGGTCCGTCGCTCACTCCGGTGTGTACGACAGCCTGGCCACGATGGTCACCGGCGGGACCCTGGTCAAGACCATCACCTGGTTCAACAACGGCTGGGGCTACTCGAATCGTGTGGTCGAGGTCACCAGCATGGTCGCCGCCTACCTCAACGGAGAATGAACATGGCAAACGTCGCTATCAATGGGTTTGGTCGCATCGGGCGCGCGGTTTTCCGCATCATCGCCTCCCGTCCTGATTCCGGTCTCCGGGTCGTGGCCATCAACGATCTCTCCGACGACGACATCCTGGCCTACCTCCTCGAGTACGACTCGGTTATGGGCCGCTTCGACGAAGAGGTCTCGGTCGAGGACGGCATCATGACGGTCGGGGGCCACGACATCCGGATGCTGATGGAACGCGACCCGTCGAAACTCCCCTGGAAGGACCTCGATGTGGACATCGTCATCGAGTCGACGGGGGTGTTCCGGGACAGGGCGTCCAACCAGAAGCACATCGACGCCGGGGCGAAGCGAGTCATCCTCACGGTCCCCGCCAAGGACAAGGTGGACGAGACCGTGGTCCTCGGGGTGAACGACGACCAGCTCGACGCCGGGGACATCATCGTGTCCAACGCCTCCTGCACCACCAACTCACTCGCTCCGCTCGCCAAGGTGCTCGACGACAGCTTCGGGATCCGCAAGGGCGTCATGACAACGGTCCACGCCTACACCAACGACCAGGTGCTGGCCGACGTGCCGCACAAGGATCTCCGCCGGAGCAGGGCTGCCACCGAGAACATCATCCCAACCACGACCGGCGCCGCCGCCGCCATCGGCGAGGTCGTGCCCAATCTGGCGGGGAAGCTGGATGGGATGGCAATGCGGGTACCGGTCCCGGACGGGTCGACCGTCGACCTCGTGGTGGAACTGGACCGGGAGGTCACTGTTGAGGAGGTCAACGCTGCCGTGAAGGCCGCTGCCGAGGGGCCCATGTCCGGGATCATGGAATACGTCGAGGACCCGATCGTGTCGACCGACATCATCGGCAACCCCCATTCCTCGATCTTCGACGCCGGGGGAACCCAAGTCCTCGGCGGCAATCTGGTCAAGGTCATGTCCTGGTACGACAACGAATGGGGCTACTCCAACCGTGTCGTCGACCTTGCCCAGCGTCTGGCCGAGGTCATGGAGAAGGAGCCCGCCTAGAACCTCGTCCGGCCCCTGGGCCCTCTCCCCGATCGATTTCGCCTGGGGAGGAAATGGCTATTCGAGCAGCGACAGGACCGTCGAGCGGAAGTCGTTGGGCTGGAAAGGCTTGGTGACGAAGGCGTCGGCGCCGCCTTCGTTGGCGCGACGACGGGACTCCTCCTCGGCGTGGGCGGTGAGCACCACGACCGGGATGGTCTTGGTCGAAGGGTCGCGGCGGATGCGGTCCAGGACCTCCCATCCGTCCATGCCAGGTAACCCGATGTCGAGGACGACCAGGTCGGGCGACTCGGAACCGACTGCGGCCAGACCGGACTTGCCGTCTTCCCGGGTGACGATCTCGAGGTCGGCGGCGCGGAGACAGACTTCTATCAGCCGTCTGATCACGGCCGAATCCTCCACGACGAGTATCCGCGAGCCCATCTCCTTCACCTCTGACCTCGGGGCCCGTAGATGGGCCTGTGCCTCATCATCGGCAAGAGGGTCCTGTTGGTTTAGGCATTCTGGGAGGCTCGGGTCCCGGGAAGGGTCAGTTCCTCGATGAACTGCTCCAATTGGCGCAACGTTCGCACTTCATGCACCGATGTGCAATGGGCCGCATAGTGCGACATGGCTGAATCCCCCGTGTCCCAATAGGCCCTCGGCTCTGGGTTGAGCCAGACGAGGGCCCGCGCCGCTTCGGCGATCTCACCCAGGACCTTGTCCCTGGGGGGCCGGTAGTTGTTGCGGGCATCGCCGGTGATGATCACCGTCGTCCGAGGCGTCAGCTGCCGCCCGTATGTCGTGTTGAAGGTCTCCAGAGAGTTCCCATAGTCGGAGTGGCCGTCCAGCCAGACCACCTCTGCCTCGGTAGTAACCCGCTGCAGCGCCGAGCCGAAATCGACACCGGCCCCGAAGAAGTCGGTGACCTCGTCGATCGTGTCGACGAAGGCGAACGAGCGCAGCTTCGAGAAATGGGTAGCCATGGCGTGGGTGAACTGCAGGGTGAACCGGGAGAAGGTGGCCATCGAGCCGCTGATGTCGCAGAGCAGCCAAACCTCAGGCCGGTGGGGCCGGGGGTGGCGGAACTGAGGCTCGGCCGGCACCCCTCCGGTGGCCAGCGACTTCCGCATGGTCCGGCGAAAGTCGAGACGGCCCGCCCTCTTACGGCGACGCCGGGCGAGTCTTGCAGCCAGCTTCCTGGTCAGTGGCCCGATCGCCGCCTCCATCTCCTGGAGGTCCCTGGTGGTCGCGTGCATCAGGTCGATGTCTTCGATCAGCGGACGACGAAGGGTACGAGCCACCGCGTCACGACCCCGATCGGCGACGAGACGACGTCGAATCTCCTCCTCGATCTCCTGACGAAGCCTTTCGAGCCGGGTCTCGATCTCCTCGCGCAGCAACCGCTGGTCGAACTCGGACAGATCCTCATCCTCCATGAGCGCCTCGATCAACCGAGCCTCGAGATCGGCCAGATCGAGGCGACGGAGGGTCCGGTACAGGTAGTAGGTGCCACCGACCGGCCGTCCCGGCTCCATCCCGGCCAGTTCGTCCACGGCCGTCCTGGCTCCTCGGCGCATCGCCTCCTCATCCAGCCTGGCAAGGGCCTGGAGCAGGTCATCGAGCAGGGCGTCGATGTCGAAGGGCGCCCGCTCCGATCCGTCTCCCCGATCCGGCGGGGGCAGGTCTGGTCGGCTCCCCTCCTCGATCGGGGTCGAATCCGGGAGCGGAACCGTCGAGAAGTAGACGTCGAAAGCCGTGTCGAAGGCGCGCTCATGACGCTGATTCTTTATCAAGGTGGCACGCAGCGTCTCGCGGAGCGCCACCCGTTCACCGATCTCGATGGCCTCGACAGCTCGCATCCCGTCGATGGCCTCCACCATCGACACCGGCACGCCGGCTGCCCTCAGCTCGTCGATGAAACCGGTTATGACCCCGAGCACGTCAGGCTCGAGGGCTCGAGGTCAGTTCCTTGGCCGCCTTCTCGATGTCTGTCTGATACTTGAGGAGCACGTGGAGGGTGTCCCCCAGGATTTCCTCATCGACATCGTCGATCGAGAGGGCGAGCAGGGTCCGGGCCCAGTCGATCGTCTCCGAGACCGAGGGCGCCTTCTTCAGGTCGAGACTCCGGATCGAACGGGCCACCCGTGCCACCTGGGCGGCGAGGTGCTCGGACAACCCCGGCACCCGTGCCGCCAGGATCTCCTGTTCCCGCTGGGCATCCGGGTAGTCGATGTGAAGGAAGAGACAGCGCCGCTTCAGGGCCTCGCTCAGCTCTCGGGTGTTGTTGGAGGTGAGCACCACGATCGGCTGGGTCCTGGCTGCCATGGTCCCCAGCTCGGGTATGGAGACCTGGAAGTCAGAGAGGATCTCCAGTAGCAGTGCCTCCGTCTCGACCTCCACACGGTCGACCTCGTCGATGAGGAGCACGACGGGGGCTTCCGACCTGATCGCCTCGAGCAGCGGTCGGGTGAGGAGAAACTCCTCCGAGAAGATGTCCTGTTCGATCTCCCCCCAGTCATGGTCGACATCGGACTGGATACGCAGCAGTTGCTTCTTGTAGTTCCATTCGTACAGAGCCTTGGCCTCGTCCAGCCCCTCGTAACACTGGAGCCGGATCAAGTCCCGCCCGGTGATCCGGGCCAGAGACTTGGCCAGCTCGGTCTTCCCGACGCCTGCCGGCCCCTCGACCAAGATCGGCTTGTCGAGACGATTGGCCAGGAAGACGACCTGCGAGATGCGGTCATCCGGCAGATAGTCGACCGATCTCAGAGCGTCGGCGACCGACCGCGGCGATTCGAGATTCATCTGGCTCCTGGATTGAATGGTGAACATTGTACGGGCGGGGGCAGAACCGCCGCCGTGGCGCGGATCCCGTGGCCCGGGTCTAGCCTGAGCGCTCGTGCCCAGGGCAGCACAATTGCGATGCGGATAATCATCATCGGTGCAGGGGCGGTCGGCTCTTATCTCGCCGAGCGCCTCTCGGCCGAGGGCCAGGACGTCGTGGTCATCGAAGACGATGAGCGGAGCGCCCACCACCTGCAGAGCCGGATCGATGCCCTGGTCCTCGTGGGTAATGGCGCCAGCACCACCCTGCTGGAGGACGCCGGAGCGGCTAGAGCCGACCTGCTGATCGCCGTGTCCAACAACGATGGCGCCAACGTCCTGGCTTGTCACGCCGGGAAGGAGATCGGGGCGAAGACGACCATCGCGCGTATCGAGGAGCCGGAGCTCAGGGAGGGAGCCGATCTGCTCGGCGTCGACGTGATCATCGATCCATCGGCCACTGCCGCAGAGGAGCTGGCCGAGATCGTGGGCTTCGGAGGGCCCTCCGAGATGGTCCAGTTCGCCGAGGGCAAGCTGGTCATGGTCGGCGGCGTGGTCGGCCCCAATGCCCCGATCACAATGGGGCCTCTCAGCCTGCTCCGGTTGCGGAGTGCCGACTGGGGCTGGGTGGTGGCCGCCCTCGTCCGCGACGGACAGACCATCGTGGCCCATGGTGACACCGAGGTCCACTCGGGCGATCACGCCCTCGTGATGACCACCGAGGACAAGGTCGAGCGGGCAACGAAGCTGATCGGCCTCACCCGTCGTCACATCGATCGGACAATCATCATGGGAGGAACCAGGCTCGCCGTGTTGGCCACGGCCCGACTGCTCGATTCGGGGCTGGACGTGGTGCTGGTGGACGAGGACGCCGAGCGCGCCGCCAAGCTGGCCGACAAGTACCCGAAAGCCCTGGTGATAGTGGGGGACCCGACCGACCCCGAGGTGCTCGCCTCTCTGGATCTCGGACCGAAGGACGTGGCTCTTGGCCTCACCGGCTGGGACGAAGTGAACGTTTTGAGCTGTCTGGTCGCCAAGGCCTCCGGGGCGGGCATGGTCATCTCGCGGTTCAACCGGATCCCATACGTCCGGCTCCTGGCCGGCGTGGGGATCGATGCCGCGGTATCGAGTCGCTTGATGGCGGCCAGCGCCATCCTGCGCTTCGTGAGGCAGGGCAAGGTGGAGCAGGTGGCGACCTTCTCGGACACTGACGCCGAGGCGATCGAGATCGAGGTTTCCGAAGGGTCGGAAGCTGTCGGCAAGACCTTGCTCGAGCTCGCCCTGCCAATTGGCGTGATCATCGGCGGCATCTCCCGACAGGAAACAACGTTCGTCCCGGACGGATCGACCGTCGTAAGGGCCGGTGATCACATCATCTTCTTCGCCCTCCCCCGCGACATCGAGCGTTCTGCCGCCTTGTTCACCAAGTGACCACCGGGCTCAGACGCGGAGCCAGGTCACCACTCCTGCAGCTGCTGGAGACCGCCGCCCATGTGATCGGCTCCATGCTGCTGTTCGTGGCCGCGGCAATGGGCGCCTCCGCTCTGGTCGCAGTCATCAGTGGCGAGTTCGAGGTAGCCGGCTGGTGCGTGGTGGCGGCCGCAATCACGACGGCGGCTGCGCTGGCGGGGCGCACCTTCTTCAATCGCCCTGCCACCATCACGGTGAGCGAGGGATTCGTCACCGTGGGCCTGTCCTGGTTCGTCTTCAGCTTGTTCGGCTCCCTGCCCTATCTCCTCACAGGCGCGATCCCTTCGCTCACCGACGCCTTCTTCGAAACCGCCTCCGGTTTCACCACCACCGGGTCCTCGATCCTCGCCGACCCATCCACGCTCCCCATGGGGATCGGCTTCTGGAGGGCCCTGACCCAGTGGCTCGGCGGGATGGGAGTCATCGTCCTCGGTGTCGCAGTGCTCCCCCTCCTCGGAACGGGCGGAACACAGCTTGCCCAAGCCGAGTCACCCGGACCCACCCTGGAGCGGATCACACCCCGTTTCCAGGAGACCGCCCAGCGTCTCTGGTACGTGTACGCCGGCTTCACAGTGGCGCAGATCCTGTTGCTCTGGGTGGGCGAAATGGATCTATTCGAATCGGTGATCCACTCGTTCACGACGATGTCCACAGGGGGGTTCGGCACCGAGCCCGACTCGCTCGTGGGGTTCAGCCACTACAGCCAGTGGGTGATCACAGCATTCATGTTCATCGCCGCTGTCTCCTTCACGCTTCACTACCGGGCCCTGACCCGACCCACCGCGTACGCCCGCAGCTCCGAGTTCAAGCTCTATTTGTTTATCACGCTCACGGCGATCGTCGTCGTCGCCGGGGGCCTTTGGAAGGACATGACGACGTCGGATGCGGTCAGGAACGCCTCCTTCAACACGGTCTCGATCATCACCACCACCGGCTTCGCCTCGGATGATTTCGCTCTCTGGAGGCCCGCCCTCCAGGTGTTCGTGGTTGGACTCATGTTCCTCGGCGGCATGGCAGGGTCGACGGCGGGTGGCATCAAGACCTATCGGATCGGGGTCCTGAGCAAGGCGGCATTCGCCGACCTGCGCCGTCTCGTTCATCCCCGGGCGGTGTTCACCACCCGCTTTGGCGGATCACGGGTACCGGATCCCGTCGTCGAAGCCGTCCAGTCGTTCTTCCTCTTCTACATGTTCATATTCATGACGTCGGTGTTCCTGCTCGCGTTCATCGACGCCAACCTCGCCGAAGGCCTCGATCTGGTGACAGCGACCTCTGCCGTGGCTTCCGCCATGGGCAACATCGGACCCGGTCTTGGTGAGGTAGGGCCGGCGTCGAACTTCGGGGACCTTCCCATCCTGGCCAAGTGGCTGCTGTCGAGCCTCATGATCGTCGGCCGCCTGGAGCTGTTTCCCGTGCTCGTCCTGTTCACCCGGGACCTCTGGCGGAGATGAGCCGTCTGGATGCGGTGCGCATCGCCTTGCTCGAACGGCGGGCCGACCTCGAGGCCGCGTTACGTCGGCTGGTGGCGCCCCCTGCGGAAGGGGCGGCGGTGTCGTTCGGGAAACGCATCGGCGACGGCACCACCGAGGCGGTGGAGCGGCTCGGCACCACGGCCGCCGCACGCTCCCTCACAGACTCGATCACCGACATCGATCGGGCCCTGGCCAAGATCGATGGCGGGACCTACGGGCTATGTGATGATTGCGGAGTGGCGATCGGCGCCGACCGTCTCGAAGCCCTCCCCGCCGCCTCGCGCTGCGTCGATTGTGCCCGACGGGCATGACCGGGAGCGTGGGTGCTCACTCTTCTTCTCTCTCCGGGGTGAACTCGAACGAGATTTCCCCAATCCGCACTTCGTCACCGGCGTCTGCCCCCGCCTCGAGCAAGGCCCGATCCACTCCGAGCCGGTCGAGGCGCCAGGCGGCCATATCGGCTGCCTCGGGCAGCGTCAGGTCGGCAAAGGCAACAGCCCGCTCCGCGGCCAGCCCCTCCACCCGCCAGGCGTCGCCTTCTCGCCTCACCGTGAAGGTGGGTCCCAGCGGCCGATGAAGGACAAAGCCCTTCCGCGCCGGCGCCTCTCGCTCAGCCCGGTCGACGAGATCGGCGATGGCGTGAAGCGCCTCTCGCAGCCCGTCACCGGTGAGTGCGGACACCGGCATGGCCCCGAGCGCTGCCGCTTCCTGGCCCACCCCGCCCAGGTCTGACTTGTTCATCAGGACGATGCTCGGTCTGGCCGCTATCTCGGGTGAGTAGGCCTCGATCTCGTGTCTGAGGACATCGAGTTGGGCGCCGGGGTCACGTTCTTGGGTCGGCGACGGGTCGAGGAGGATCACCAGCACACGAGCCCGCTTCACATGACGTAGGAACTCATGCCCCAGCCCCCTCCCCGATGATGCCCCTTCGATGAGACCGGGAATGTCGGCAAGGACGAACTCGCGCCCATCGAAGGCGACCACACCCAAGTTCGGCTCGAGCGTGGTGAAGGGATAGTCGGCGATCTTGGGCTTGGCCGCCGAGACCTTGGAGATGAAAGTCGACTTGCCCGCGTTGGGAAACCCAATCAGGGCGGCATCGGCCAGTAGTCGCATCTCCAGTGTCAGCCATTCCGCCCGTCCGTACTCACCCTGCTCGGCGACTCCCGGCGCCCGATTGGAGGGATTGACGAATGCAGCATTCCCCCGCCCCCCACGTCCACCTTTCACCGCCTCGACCTCCTGGCCCTCCTCGACCAGATCGGCGAGCATCGTGCCGGCGTCGTCGTAGACCACGGTTCCCAGGGGGACCGGCAGAAACAGGTCCTTGCCCGCCTTCCCGTGACGGAGGTCACCTTCCCCATGGGTTCCGCTACCCGCCGAGTGGTGAGGATTGCGCTGATAGCGAAGCAGTGTCGCCACCGAGCTGTCGGCACGTAGATACACCGATCCGCCCCGGCCCCCGTTGCCACCCGTCGGCTTTCCCTTGGGTTTGCCTCTGGCCCTCACGAACGAGACAACCCCCGCGCCACCGTTCCCGGCGCGGAGGTTGACACGGACCCGGTCGACGAACACAACCGGAAGCTAGGTTCGATCAGCTGGGCAGGACGTTCACCAGGCGCCGGTTGGACCTGGTGCCGTATTTGACCGTCCCGTCCGCGGTGGCGAAGAGAGTGTCGTCACTCCCCCTGCCCACGTTCTGGCCAGGATGGATCCTCGTGCCCCGCTGACGTACCAGGATGGCCCCGGCGCTGACGAACTCGCCATCGAACACCTTGGGGCCGAGGCGCTTTGCTGCTGAATCACGGCCGTTCTTGGAGGAACCGCCTGCCTTGGTCTTGGACATCTCTACTCCTCTTCGGAGGACTTGGCTTGTTTCTTGGTGGTCTTGGCCGCCGTGGTCTTGGCCACCGCGGTCTTCGCCGCCGACGTCTTGGCCCCGGCCCCCTTCTCTGACGCCTTGGCCGTCTTCGATGCGGTCTTCGCCTTGGCGCCGGGGAGCTTGATCTCGGTGATCTCTATCTGGGTGTACTTCTGACGATGACCCTGCCGGCGACGGTATCCGGTCTTGTTCTTGTATTTGAAGATGTCGATCTTGGGGCCCTGCGACTCACCAAGGATCTTGGCGGTCACGGTGGCCTTGGCAAGCACGTCCCGGTCGGACACGGCGGTGCCTTCGTCGTCGACCACGAGGAGGGGCGCAAAGGACAACTTGTCGCTGTCGGCCTTGACACGCTCGATCTCGATCACATCACCTGATTGCACCTTGGCCTGCTTGCCGCCGGCGCGGATGATCGCGTACATGGGTAGACCTCTGAGAAGGGGGTGGATCCCGGATTCTACCGAGGAGGATTGGCAATGGCCAACGTGATTGCCTACTCCGCCAGGGAGAAGTCCTCCACAACGACGTCGTCGGCCGCGATTGCATGGTCATGGACTATGACCCCGCGCCCGCCGCATTCCTCACACTTGGACGAGAACTGCTCGAGCAGGCCGGCCGAGACGTTCTTCCGGGTCATCTCCACCAATCCGAGATGCGAGACGTCGAAGACCTGAGTCCTGGTCTTGTCCTTCGCCAGCGCCTCCTTGAGACGGCGTAGCACGGCCTTCTGGTTCTCGGTGGTCTCCATGTCGATGAAGTCGATGACGATGATCCCGCCGATATCTCTCAGGCGCAGCTGGCGGCCGATCTCCTCGGCGGCCTCCAGATTGTTCTGGAGGACGGTCTCCTCCAGATTCGAGGAGCCGACAAATTTACCGGTGTTGACGTCGATGACGGTGAGGGCCTCGGTGCGGTCGATCACCAGATGCCCCCCGGAGGGGAGGTACACCTTGCGATCGAGAGCCTTCTTGATCTGATCGTCGACGTGGTAGCGCTCGAAGAGGGGCACCGAATCGGTGTAGTGCTGGACCTTGGACACCAGATCCGGCGCGGTGCCCTGCAGATACCCGATCACCGTCTCGTAGGCCCTGGCGTCGTCGATCAACAGCTTGCGGAAATCGGCGGTGAAGTGCTCGCGAATCACCTTGATCAGGAGCTCGGGCTCCTCGTGCACCAGACGGGGTGCGCCACCCTTCCCCGATTCCTCGCCTATCCGGTCCCACACCTTGCGAAGACGCGAGATATCGGCGGCCAGCTCCTCGGCCGATGCATGCAGGGCAGCGGTCCTCACGATCACTCCGTAGCCATCGGGGCGGACTTTGTTGATCACATCCCGGAGGCGGGTCCGGTCATCGTCGGGCAGCCTGCGGCTGATGCCGACACTGTCTGAGTCCGGCACCAGGACGAGATAGCGACCCGGGAGGGAGGGCATACCGGTGAGACGCGCCCCCTTGGCCCCCATGGCGTCCTTGGTCACCTGGACCAAGACCTCGTCGCCCTCTGTGAGGACGTTCTCGATCCTCTTCGCTTGACGGCCGTTAGACCTCGAGTCAGAGGCGACGTCGGAGGCGTACAGGACGCCGTTCTTGGCGGCCCCGAAGTCGAGGAAGGCAGCCTCCATTCCCGGTAGCACGTTGCGAACCTTGGCCAGATAGATGTTGCCCGCGACCGATCCGGCGTCCTCTCGGGCCACATAGTGCTCGACCAGGACCGGGCCCTCGAGGATGACCATCTGGGTCTGCCCGCGATGCACTCTCACCAGCATCTGCTTGCGCCCGGTCTCGACGGGGACGATGACCTCGTCGTCGACAGGGCGCCGGGTCCTGGTGCGTGAAGTGGATACCCCGTTCCTGGAGTGCGCACCAGACGTCTTGCCGGGCTGGTGCCTCTTCTCCTTCTTGGGCTTGGTGGAGGGGGCCGGTCTGGCCTCGACCCGGGTGACTTCTACCTTTTGTCCCTTGACGCGGACGGTCTTGCGCTCTTCGACCGTCCCCTCGGTCGAAGAGACCCGGACGATCTGGGGGCTCTTCTTTCGAAATAGAGCCATGCGTTCTCACTCCTCTGAGGATCGATGTGGGTGGCCCGAATACCGCTTTCCTGGCTGGGGTAATCGCGCCCGAACAACTGCGCCAGACCACGATCGAGCGACCGCGCTGGAAGGTCGCGGTCGCCGAGGGTCGTCATACCGGGTTGCCGGCGTACGAGGGTGCTCATCAACGAAACACTCCGAAGAAGGGAAGATGTCGCGTCTGGCGGACTTCCGAAGATTACCAGAAAGCGAACGCTTGGCCTACCCAACCTCCAGGCCGAGCTCGGGTTGCTCCGGCTCGGAGGGGTCGTAACACACCCGGCACCGCGCCTCATACGCCCCCTGAGCGCCCAACACGACCAGCTCTTCGGAGCGGACGATCCTCTGGGTGTACATCCCCGGCCCGCCGCAGCGGTGACAAACGGCCAGCATCTTGGTCACGTACTCGGCCCGATCGCAAAGGGTCGGGATCGGCTCGAACGGCCGACGCAGGTAATCGGTGTCGAGACCCGCAACTATCACCTGCTTTCCGGCCCCGGCCAGGTGCTCCACGACCTCCACGAGGCCTTGGTCGAAGAACTGGCCCTCGTCCACTCCGATCACCTTTGTCCCATCCTCGACACGTCGCAGCAGCTCATCGGCGGTCCCGACCGGGATCGCGTCCACCTTGAGGCTCGAGTGAGAGACGACCTCGTCGTCGGCATACCTGACGTCGAGGCGCGGCTTGAAGGTCTGGACCGGCACCCGTGCGATCTGATACCTGGTGATACGACGAATCAACTCCTCGCTCTTACCGGAGAACATCGGCCCGCAGATGACTTCCACCCAACCCCGATCACCGCGCCGATCCATGGCGGGGCAGCGTAGACGCACCCCACTCCTCGCATCCCCTGCTACCAGGCACCGTGTCGGAAGAGCGATGCCCGCCCGATCGTCCCGCTGCTCCCGTGTCCAGCACGGGTGCCGTGGACACCTGCCCACGACACTCGATCGTCGGGTCAGGTCAGCTGATTCTCCCCTGGCACCGGGGTCCGCATCAACCAGATCGAGTTGGCGATGCCGAGCGAGATCGTCATCGCCAGATAGAAGGAGCCGCCAGCGGACAGGAACGGCAGAGGGATTCCCGTCACCGGCATGATCCCGATCGTCATCCCCACGTTGACAAAGACGTGGAACATCATCATCGCGGCCAGCCCGGCGGCGATCAGGGCGCCGAAGCGGTCTCGGGCATTGGCGGCGATGACGAGAAGTCGCCACACGATCACGGCAAAGGCGGCGATGACGAGGATCCCCCCGACGAAGCCGAGCTGCTCGGCCACCGCGGTGAAGATGAAGTCGGTCTCCTGCTCCGGGACGTATTCGAAGGAGGTCTGGGTTCCCTCGGCGAACAGCCCGCGGCCGAACAACTGGCCCGAGCCCACCGCATACCTGGATTGCTGAATGTTGTAACGGATCCCAAGAGCACTTTGGTCCACGAGGGGATCGAACAGCACCCGGATCCGATCCAGTTGGTAGGTGGCCAGCAGCTTCTGCTGAAGCACCACCACTACCCCGAGGGCTGCCGTCGCGGCGAGGGCCAGCATCTGACGCCAGGTGGCGCCGGCCACGAAGAGCATCACGAACAGGATGAACCCAAAGACCAGGGTGGTGCCGAGGTCCGGCTCGAACAGGATCAGGGCGGCGGGTAACGCCACGATGACCAGGGCCCGGAACACGGTCGGCCAAGTGAGCTGACGTTGCGTCAAGAGCTCGTCCCGGTTGTGGGGGGACAACACGGCTGCCAGCAGGAGGATGACCACGACCTTGGCGAACTCCGCCGGTTGGAGTGCGAAGAATCCGAGCGGGATCCATCTCTGTGCCCCATTGACCGGCTCGAACAGATAAACGCCGAGAAGCGCGAGGACGACCACCCCCGCCACGATCGGGATGAGGTTCTTCAACTCGCGGTAATCGATGTTGGATATGACGGCATAGATGGTCAACCCGGCAGCCACAAAGATCATCTGCCTTTCCATGCCGGCGAACCCGGTGCTGGAGGTGGCGGAATACACCATGAGCAGGCCGAATCCGGAGAGGGCCAACATGGTCCCGAAGAGGATTCGGTCCGACCGGTTTCGGCCACGATCGACCGCCACCTCGCGCAACCTCGAGATGACTGCCATCAGTCGGCCTCCTCGCCCTGCACGATGGGTGTCTGCTCGTTCCCGGAGAGATACTGCATGATGTTTCGCGCTACCGGTGCCGCCACCTGGCCCCCGGAGCCCCCCTCATCGATCAGCACCGCAACCACGTAGCTGGGCTTGTCGAGCGGAGCCACCCCGACGAACCAGGCATGGTTGTCCCGGGTGGCCGTCGACTGGGCGGTGCCGGTCTTGCCCCCGATGTTCTCCACCCCATCGCCGAAATCTGTGAATGCGCCGGCAGCGGTGCCACCATTGACGACACGCCCCAAGTCCTCCAGCAATGAGGCACGCGTGGCCGGGTCGATCTCCACGGTCACTGGGTCGGGCCGATCGACCGGGATGACCTCGCCGTCCGAGCCCACGATCTCCCGGACCACGCGCGGCTCGAGAATTGTCCCCCCGTTGACCAGTACGGCATAGGACGACGCCACCTGGAGCGGAGTGGAAGTGAAAGCGCCCTGCCCGATGGCGAAGTCCATCAGGTCCCCACCCAACCAAGGTGAGGCAAGGTCGAGACGCGACGGCTCGAGCCGGGGTGGCTCGTCGGGATTCTCCAGCTGGTGGGCCTTGTACTTCTCGAACAGCTGGCGGGTGGGCACGATCCCCGGAGCCTCACTGGTCAGGTCGATGCCGGTCTCCCTCCCGTAGCCGAGACGGGTCGCCCAATCCTGGAGGATGTTCTCGTTGGCCTTCCCGTTGTAGGCCTGATAGGTCCCCAGGGCGACGTTCCAGAAGAAGATGTTGCAGGAGTTCTCCAGGGCCCCATGGATGTCGAGCCATCCCAGGTTGCGTGGGTTGTACCAGTCGCGCTTGACCTGGGGCGACCCATCAGCGAGCGCGGACAGCTCCAGGGTCCCGTCACAACTGACCAGTTCCCCGTCGATCCCTTCCACGTCTGTGGGGAACGGGAGGTTCTCCTCCAGCTTGGCGGTATAGGTGATCGCCTTGAAGGTCGACGCCGGCGGATACAAACCGCTCACCGCCAGGTTGTTGAACGCCTTCATGTCGTTCAACCCCTCGAACGTCGATTCGTCGATGCCGGCTACGAAGAGCTGAGGGTCGAAATCGGGATATGAGGCCAACGCCAGCACATCGAAGGTGTTCACGTCGAGGACCACCGCCGCGGCCCGCTCTGTCTCGCTGAAGACCTCCTCTCCCTTCTCGCGCTCTTGTTCCTTCACCTCGTTGGACAGCGCCACCCCGCTCTCCAGGGCAAGCTCGACCTGCTCTTGAAGTGCAAGATCGAGGTTGAGTACCAGCGAGCTGCCGGCGACGGGATCGACCGGAGGCCGCTGCTCGATGATCTCACCTCGTCTGACTCGATACTCCACCGTGCCGGAGGTGCCCTGCAGAGCTTCGTCATAGACCCGCTCGATCCCAAGCTTGCCGATCCGGACGTCCCGCTCCAGGTCCTTGCGCTCGTCCAGGTCAGATTGTTCGGGCAGACCGAGATGACCGATCACGTGAGCCATGGTCGGCCCGGTCAGGTAGACCCGCTCCGGGACCTTCACCACCTCGACTCCCGGGAGTTCGTCGAGTGACTCGTTGATTGCGTAGGCGGTCTCGTTCGACACCGTGCTCACCTGAAAGCGGCCATTGATGCCTGCCTCGTCGTACAAGGCATCGATACGGACCGGGTCGATCCCAACGATCGAGGCGAGCTCCTGGACCAACTCCTCCCGCTGCTCCGGTTGTACGAAGGTCCGATCGACCATCACCGCCGGGACCATCCTGCTCGTGGCCAGGAGAGTCCCGTTGCGGTCGTAGATGTCGCCTCGGGCCGCGAACGAGGTCTTGCCGACCCAGGTCGCCTCTTCGGCAGCACGGGCGATCTGAGGGCCTTCGGCGACCTGGATGAACCACAGTCTCAGCCCGATGACGGAGAACATCGCAATGAAGACGATGCCGAGCGTGGTGAGCCTTAGCGCGAACTTCATGGATACCTGAGCGCGGTCCGGTCCCGGTCGACCCATCGTACGAAGGTCGGAGCGAGAAGCGCGGCAAGCGCAGTGTTGGCCAGTGGGACCAGCACCATGACGCTAACCCCCTCTTCCCCGACCAGCGCCACCTGCCCGAAGAGGGTCCCCAGCAGGAGCAAGAGCACTACACCGAGCAAGGTGAGCAGGCCGGCCCAGATGGCGATCGTTACACGCCCCAGCTCGGCGCGTTCCTTTGTCCTGATAGCGATGTAGGCGACGGTTGTGTAGACGACCGCCCTCAGGCCGATCAGCGACGCCCCGAGCAGATCCATGATCAAACCGGACAGGAAGGCGATCGCCAGAACCGCCTCGGTCCGGACTCGGGTCAAGGCCAGCAGGATCCCGACCAGCATCACCAGGTCGGGGGTCACCACTTGCAGCCTGCCGAACAGTGTCGTCTGGACAAGGACGGCGATCAAGACCGTGAGGCCGATGATCAGCGCGGTGCGGCCTCTCATCAACCATCGCCCTCAGGGGTGGTAGTGCTGGTGGTCGTGGTGGCGTCTTCCCCGAACGTGGTGCCGGTCGTGTCTTCGGGGACCGTGTCGTCGGTTGCCGCGGTCACCGGGTCAGGTGGCCAGGAGAGGACGACTACGAACCGTAACGACTCGGCGTCGACGAAGGGCCGCACCGTCGTGCTCAGCGACGTCGACTCCGGTGAGGCATCCTGGACCACCTCACCCACCGGCAGTCCGGCCGGATAGTCGGTACTGGCGGAAGAGGTCAGGATTCGATCCCCCGCCAGCACGGGCTCCCGGGCGTCGAACACATCGAGGTCCATCTCCAGGGCCAGCTCTGAGGAGAACGGCCTGGACACCAGGGTCCCCGTCTGAGAGCCGACGAGGACGGTCAACCCTTCACGGCTGGCGGTGATGGGAAGGATGGTGGCGCTACCTGTGCTGGCACTCTTCACGGTTCCAACCACATAGCCGTTGGTGTCGATGACAGGCTGACCCGCCACCACTCCATCACGGATGCCTTTGTCGATGATCAACGCCGCATCGACCGCCCCGATGACGTTGGCCACCGTCTGGCCCAGCTCCCCCCCGTCGGCCTCGAGGTCGTAGATCTGTTCGAGGAGCGCCAACTTGGCCAGATCGTCCTGGACCGAGACCAGGGCCGCTTCCGCCTCGGCCAGCTCCGCCGAAAGGGCTGCGTTCTGCTCACGGAGAGATGCGACGTTGGACAGGCTGTCCAATGCGTTGGCGACCGGGGTGACCACAAAAGCGGCGACCCGCTGCAGGGGTGAGACGATCTCCTGCGTCCCGCTCCGGAGCACGCCCACCACGCCGCCTCCGGCGAGTCTCACGTCGAAGGTCATGAGCAGGACACCGATCACCAGGAGGGTGATGAAGGTGGGGAGTGCGCGGTCGGACGGCTTGGTGTTCAGCATGGATCAAGACGGGTCGGGGACGTCATGGTCGAGATGACGACACGAGCACGTTCTGCAGCGTGTCGAACTCCTCCAGACACTTCCCCGAGCCGAGCACCACCGACTGCAGCGGCTTGGCCGCCGTGACGATGGGCATCCCCGTCTCATGGGCCAGACGATGGTCCAGCCCGACCAGCAGAGCTCCACCCCCGGTGAGCACGATCCCACGCTCGACTACGTCCGCCGCCAGCTCGGGTGGCGTCTTGTCGAGAGTGAACTTCACGGCGTCTACGACGGCCTGCGTCGGCTCCTCGATCGCCTCCCTGATCTCAGGGCTGGACAGAAGAATGGTCTTGGGAAGGCCGGTGACCAGGTCACGACCGCGCACTTCAGCCGACGGCTCGTCGGCATAGGGCCAGGCCGATCCGATGGCGAGCTTCAGCTGCTCGGCGGTGCGCTCCCCGACGAGGACGTTGTACTCCTTCTTGACCCAATCGATGATCGCTGTGTCGAGCTCGTCTCCGCCCACGCGGATCGACCGTGATACGACGATGCCGCCCAGGGAGATGACCGCGACTTCGGTGGTGCCACCACCGATATCGACCACCATGGACCCGGCCGGCTCGGCGATGGGGAGACCCGACCCGATCGCTGCCGCCATCGGCTCCTCGATCGTGTAGGCGCGGCGGGCCCCGGCGTGGTAGGCCGCCTCCTCGACAGCCCTCCGCTCCACCGGCGTGATCCCGGAGGGGACGCAAACGACGATGCGGGGACGCGCCCACTTCCTGCGATGCACCTTCTGGATGAAGTAACGCAGCATCTTCTCGGTGACATCGAAATCGGCGATCACACCGTCACGGAGCGGCCGGATCGCGGTGATGTGGGCCGGTGTCCGGCCGATCATTCGCTTCGCCTCCATGCCCACGGCCAGGGCTCGGCCGTTCTGGGCGTTTATCGCGACCACCGATGGCTCGTTGAGCACGATGCCGCCACCGCGCACATAGACGAGGGTGTTGGCGGT
>JAICRU010000141.1 GCA_025937235.1 Acidimicrobiia bacterium | reverse complement strand
TGGTGGTTGTGACGGTCGTGGTCGTCGTGGCGATGGTCGTGGTGGTCGGCGACGGGGCGAACGTCGTCGTGTCGGCAGCGGTAGTCGTGGTCTCCTCCGCCAGAGGTGTGCTGGATGTGGTGGTTGTGGCATCGGCCCCGGTGCCACAAGCCCCCAACGTCATGGCCGCCGCAAGCAGCCAACCCGATTTGCCCGGTCTCTGCATGATCTTGTCTCCCGATTCTGCGTCAGCTTGCTCCTTGCTCATAGCTCTCTGGATGGGCGGTGAGAAAGTCCTCCAAGCTCTGTGGGGGAAGCCCGGTGAGGATTTGCACGGAGTCGCTGACGACGTCCATCTCGCCGTTGGCGATGGCCAGATAGGAACTGACCCAGCCATCCACTTCCCAGTCGGGAGCCCCATAGACGGCGCGGGAGGCATAGGCCTCATCCACAGTCTCCGGGTGATAGCTGATGTCCCGGCCCACGAAGCGGCCGAAGCGCTCTGCAGTCTCGTAGAGGTCGATCGACTCGGGTCCGGTCATGTCGAAACTGGTCCCGTCGTGATCCGAAGAGGTCAGAACCGCCGCTGCCGAGAAGGCGATGTCATCCCTGGTCACCCAGCCGAGCCTGCCGTCACCGGCCGGTCCCCTTATCACCCCGTCGGCACCGGCGAAGTAGGGGACGAAGTCGGTGTAGAGGTTGTCCCGGAGGAAGACGAAGGAGATCCCGGTCGCCCGGATGAGCTCCTCAGTCGCATGATGCTGACGTCCCAGGGTGAAGGTGGAGTCAGGGGCCGCACCGATGAACGACGTGTACACGATCTTGCTCACGTCGGCTTCTGCTGCAGCCTCCACCACTATCCGGTGATGGTCGAGACGGTCCACGTGTTCCCGTCCTGAGACGAAGAAGAGGGTCTCAGCACCTGACATTGCCCCGGCCATCGCACTGGTGTCGTCATAGGAAGCCTGGCAGATGTCGGCAGCGATGGGCGGGCAGCCCGACGGATCGCGGGCGATGAACCGCAGCGGGAGGTCACGCTCGGCGAGGAGACGTGCGACCCGGCCGCCGAGCACCCCGGTGACCCCGGTCAGTGCGATTGGGCCGGTCATGTTTCGATGACGTTACCTGCCTCCCTTTAGTCGAACATATGTTCGATATAGTGCCCATGTGAGCGGGTACGCCGAGCTGCACTGTCATACCAATTTCTCCTTTCTCGATGGCGCCTCCCATCCCGAGGACCTGGTGGACCGGGCCATCGATCTCGGGTACGAGGCTCTGGCCGTCACAGATCATGATGGGTTCTACGGGGTGTCCCGGTTCTGGCAGGCGGCCAAGGTGACCGGGCTCCCCGTCATCTACGGCATCGAGATCGGCCTCGAAGTCGACCCCACCGGCCCTCCCGACCCGATGGCTGCGGCCAGGACTTGGGACGAGCATCGTCATGCCCGGTCCAAGGGAGGTCAGGGCAGGCTGCGTCGGGGGCGGAGTGTCCGCTCGCATGGCGCCAAGCCGGTTGATCTCCCCGAGACCGACCATCTTGTCCTGCTCTCGGGGTCACCCGACGGCTATCGCAGCCTCTCCTATCTGGTGACCCGAGCCCAGATGAGAGGGGAGAAGGATCATCCGATCTACACCTGGGAGGACTTGGCCAAGGCCGCCGGCAACCAGGACGTCCATGTCCTCACCGGCTGTCATGCCGGGTCGGTGCCCAAGGCGGCGGCCCGCGGCGACCTCGGAGCCGCCATCAGGGAGGCCTCCCGGCTGAGGGAGATGTTCGGCGTCCGTCTCCATCTCGAGCTGTGGCATCACGGCATGCCCGAGGACGACCCACGCAACGACCTCATGTGGGAGGTGGCCCAGAAGCTCTCCCTCCCTGCCGTGGCCACCAACCAGGTCCACTATCACGATCCGAAAGACGCCGACCTATCCGAGGTGCTGGCCGCCATCGGGGGACGCCATACCCTGGCCGCTGCCGACGGCTTCCGACCCGCTACCGACCAGCGATATCTGAAGCACCCGGCGGAGATGGGTCGTCGCTTCACCCGTTACCCGGGTGCAGTCGCCCGCAGCGCCGAGTTGGGGCGCCGTCTCGCCTTCGACCTCGCCCTGGTGGCGCCCAACCTGCCCGATTTCCCGATGCCGGGTCATTTCCGGGACGAGATGGAGTATCTGCGTCATCTCACCTGGGAGGGGGCACGAGAGGTCTACCCGGGGAGCGAAGACGGGATCGACCCTCAGGCCCGACGCCGGATCGAGCACGAGCTGGGCATCATCGAGTCCCTCGGTTTTCCCGGCTACTTCCTGGTGGTGAAGGACATCATGGACTTCGCCCGCACCCAGGACATCTACTGCCAGATCCGGGGATCGGGCGCCGACTCGGCGGTGTGCCGATGTCTGGGGCTGACCAGAGTGGACCCGATCCGGCTCCATCTCCCCTTCGAGCGGTTCCTCTCTGAGGAAAGGGGCCGACCACCGGACATCGACATCGACTTCGAGGCCGATCGCCGGGAGGAGGTGATCCAGTACTGCTATCACAAGTACGGGCGGGAGCGGGCGGCGATGGTGGCCAACGTGATCACCTATCGGGCCAAGTCGGTGCTGCGTGACGTGGCCAAGACATTCGGGTTCACCCAGGCCCAGGTCGACGGGTTGTCCAAATACGTCGACACCCGGGACCCGGCCCAGATCCGTCTCGACAGCCCACTGCCCGAGGGGATGACCGCCGAGATGATCTACGGCATCTGCTGGCGTCTCGACGGCTTCCCCCGTCATCTCGGGATCCACTCCGGGGGGATGGTGATCGCCGACCGCCCGCTATGGCAGGTGGTGCCGCTGGAGTGGGGCCGGCTCGAGGGCCGTACCGTGCTCCAGTGGGACAAGGACGACTCGGCGGCGGTGGGGATCGTCAAGTTCGACCTGCTCGGGCTGGGGATGCTCAATGCCCTGCATCTTTCCCACGATCTGATCGAGGACACCCACGGCATCGATGTCGACCTGGCCACAATTCCCCAGGAGCAGGCCATATACCGCTCTATCACCAGATCCGACACCGTCGGGCTCTTCCAGATCGAGTCCCGGGCGCAGATGGCGACCTTGCCCAAGATGAAGCCGAAGACCTTCTACGACCTGGCGGTGGAGGTTGCCCTGATCCGGCCGGGCCCGATCCAGGGGCAGTCGGTCCACCCTTATCTCCGCCGCCGCAACGGGGAGGAGCCGGTTCGCTATCCGCATCCATATACCGAGCCGATCCTGGAGAAGACCCTCGGTGTCCCTGTCTTCCAGGAGCAGCTGATGGAGCTGGCTCGGGTTTGCGCCGGATTCGACGGGGGACAGGCCGATCGTCTCCGTCAGGCGATGACGCACAAACGATCGGCCGAGGCGATGGAGAGGCTCCGTGAGGAGGTGTATGCCGGGATGGCCGGCAACGGGATCACCGGGGTCGCGGCCGACGAGATCTGGGAGAAGTTGCAGGGCTTTGCCGCGTTCGGCTTCCCCGAGAGCCACTCGGTCAGCTTCGCCTACATCGTGTACATGTCGGCCTGGCTCCGATTCCATTACCCGGCGGAGTACCTCGCCGGGTTGCTCAATGCCCAGCCGATGGGTTTCTACAGCCCCAACTCACTGGTCCAGGATGCCCAGCGGCACGGTGTGGTGGTGATGGGCCCCGACGTCAACGTCTCCTGGCACGACTGCACCATCGAGTCGATCGAGGCCGATCCCGACGACATCGTGACCTATCTGGGGGAGAGCTGGCGGCGGGGGAGAGGGGTGGTCGACGACCCGATCCGCCCCCCGGTCGGGGTGCGGATGGGGCTGCGCTACGTCCGGAACAGGGGGGACAAGGAGGTGACCCGGGTCGAGGCGGCACGGATCCTGGGTGGCGAATTCACCTCGGGTGAGGATCTGGCCTCGCGGACCGGGCTGGGGGTGGAGT
>JAICRU010000063.1 GCA_025937235.1 Acidimicrobiia bacterium | reverse complement strand
TATTCTAGGGTGAGTCTACTTGACTGCACTTGACCGGTCAAGTCTTGGCTCCCACGGGACCCACCTTGATTGGCGGCCGCGCTTTGTGAGGGTCCGGTAGGTCTGCCTCACTCTAGCCCTCGTCTCGCCGCGCACCGACCACAAGGATCACGCCGACGATCAACGTGGCACCGGCAATAAGCAGCCAATAGCCATGGTGGGAGCCGGTGAAGGGAAGCTCTTCGAGGTCATCCACCTCATGACCCTCCGGAGTAGACGTGATAACCGTGCCGCGCACGTCGTCAGTGCTGGTAACCGCCGGGGTCGTGGTGGTGGCCAGAGTGCTGCTCGTGCTCGCCACACTGGTGCTCGTGCTCGCCACGGTGGTTGTCGTCTCATCCCCTGTGCAGGCGATATGCACGTCGATTCCCGCGGAGAAGCTCTCATCCGGTCCCATGACGAGAGCCACCACGATCTCGGAGCCAAGCACGATCTCCTCGGCGGCGGTCACGACACTTCCGGATCCCCGTTCGACGTCCGAGAGCGTGACCGAGGTGGCAGATTCGACGACGAGATCGTTGCCTGGGTGCACCGAAGCTTGATTCTCGGCACGGGCTGTCACCGTGCAGGTCTGCCCTGCAAACTCTCCGGGCACCGATTGCGTCGCCAAAGGCGTCTTCGATCCCTCTGGCGCGGCCACCCTCGTGTCGAGCGGGATGGTCGCATCGAATTCTCCGACGCTAGTGGCCAAAGCGATGTCCCCTGGCAGAATGAGAAAGGCGATCGCCACCATGAAGGCGACCAGCATGATGGTCGGACGTATCGGGACGCCAGCGCTGACTTCTACTGGCTCGGGCCTGTTCATGTCTATCCCCTTCTCGAGACACGTGGGATGGTCGGCCCGACGAGAGCTACCCGCGACTCAGCACCGCTCCAGAGTCCGAGCTTCGGAGCCTCCCAGCTCCTATTTTCGTGGCCACCACTTGGGAGGCCGACCGCAACTTACCCCGGTACCCTCGCCCTTAGCGCTATTTGTGTCGGCAGTCATGGACACGCCCGAACGCGCTAGTCACCTGCTGAGAGCGATATAGGCGTCTCCCCCTGATCAGCGTCCGCTTTGCGGGCCGGCGCTAGTCGCGATCGGAGGGGTTGATCGGGCCCACAAGGGTTGGCATCACACAAATGCTCACGTCCGTGCATCGATCATCGATCGATTCCGATCGGAGCTGACCCCCTCGTCCCGTCAGGCACAACCCAGTTGCCAGGTCAAATTCGTAATGGTGACCCAAGCATCGGATGACACCGCCAGGGAGGACCTCTCCGGTCTCCAGCAAATCCTGACCGGCGTGGGGGCAGTAACGCTGAATCCTATAGAGCTTCCCATCGCTTTCGACCACGATTGTTTCCTCGGTCGCCGGCGACGTCTCGTAAACCTCCACTGCCTCCAGTGCTTCGGGCCAGGCAAACTTGAGAAGGCCGAGAAGATGATCGTTGTAAAGGTCCGGGTGCCGCCAAGCCCGGAACCGCAACGACAGCAGAAAATCCTCCCAGGGAACCTTGCCCTCCAGAATGGGCCACAGCCAACGAGATTCGAAGCGATAGACGTATTGACATTCGCCCATGTCTCGAAAGACTCCCTCCCGCCCGGGCCGGAAATCCACCGCCCAACCCCCTAGATCTGGGATGTCGAAACCAACGCGAATCCCGATCTTCTCGTTGAAATAGGGGCTCATGGAGAGGACGTGCCCGAAGTACTCACGGAACAGCGGCCACAGCGATTCAGTCGGCGCGGGATAACGAGCCCTGACCGCCGCCACCTGCGAGACGCGCCTAGCCGCATAATCCGTCAGGTAAGACCCTCCATCGAACGAGAAATTCTCCCATTCGAGAGTCGGTTCCTTGGTCCGTGTGTCGGCGTCCCAGACGTCCCCTGGCAGCAACCGCACGGTCTCGCCGATGCCCCGATCAGCCAACCACCGGATCGCCTGGTCTTGATCTGGGAATATCCCCTCCTCACCCAGATGGACGTTGTGCAAGAAGAGATCCTCGTCCAAGAAACAGGGTGGTCCCGCGAATGGCATCGCGATTACCGGCTCCACCAACCTGATGGCGCGTGCGACGTAACTCAACTTCGTGATGCGTTTCTGCAACGAGATCTCTCGGGCCTTCTCGGTGGGGTACTCGTAGCAGATCGGGTACCAGGACGCTCCTGCCGCCTGCAGGGCGAACACGTCGACAGGCTTGGTGACTGCTGCGCGGATCCGTCGTAGCTGGCGGGGCGAGAGTCGGGCGTCGTTCATGTTGAGGACACTTCTCCCTCCTGCCCGGATCACCATCGCCGAGTCGTGGTTGATCGGCGATTCCTCAGGGACGAAAAAGACCCTCACGTCGTCGATGACCTCGAGCTCTTCCCACGCCGGGAGCTCGATTACCGTCCGAGGGCCGCCCGACTGCACCTTACGAACAAGCTGCGGTGACGGATAGCGGGGGATGATTACTGGGACCTCGGGAGGCAATCGGGCCAGGAACCATGGGTCGACATGGTCCATGTGCTCATGGGAGATCAAGACGGCCGTGGTCTGTAGCAACTCCCGCGTGAGAAGGGAACGGTTCTCGGGATACTGAAACCAAGAGGCCTGAAACGCGCCCTCGGGATTGAACCAGGGGTCGCAGAGCAAGACAGCGCCGTCGACTTCGATCCTAAGCCCGGCGTGTCCAAGGGCCGTAACCCTCATCAGGCCAACCACCCCCTCGAGTCGCCTCTGCGACGTGATCCGCCATGGCCAATCGATGGTCCTAACGACTGAGCCATGCAAATCTTGCCGTCACGGACCCGGTAGCCACCAGATCCTTCCACTGACCCACCCAGCCGTGGCCAGGGATACATACGACTCAACTGGATCGAGGTGCGTTGGATCCCTGAAGACGTCGCGCACCTCTGCTCGAGGCTGGATCCTACCCGGTGAGAACCGCCGGCTGCACCACAAATCGCCGACCCCCTCGGATCCACGATGCAGCCGTTGACCGCTAGCACCCGTCGGGCCAGCGAAGGTGCTGATCCACCTCGACATCGGGGAGCTCGACCGTTGTCCCGTCGGACAGATCGATGGTGACGTCGGCGGTGGTCAGATCACCAACCCCAAAATGCGCGACTGGCAGGTGACCCGATGAATAGCCGGCACCGACCGTGATCTCCTGGCGTCCGATCGGCTCTCCTCCTGATTCGGAGACCGTGACCATCGACCCGACTCCCTTGCCGGGTTGCCCGACAGAGACCTCGAGCCAATGGCCCGTGTCCCCGGTGTTCCGAAACATGATCGAGGGCAGCGATGGCTCCCATTCCACGGCGAACATGTCGAGGCGGCCGTCGTGATCGATATCCACGACCGGTCCGCCAATCCAGTACTGATCCGAGCCGAGTCCGGGCGACACGTCGAAGGACAAGTCGTCGCCTCCGGAGTTGCGGTAGACGGCTGGTGCCGTCCCGTCCCCGGCAGAGGCAGTGGTCGCGATGTCGAGCCACCCATCGTTGTCAAAATCGACAACCGCGACGTGTGGTGCCAGGGTAGGTAGTGGGGTCATGCCGACCCTCTCGGTGGCGTCGAAGAAACCCGGTGGATCTCCACGGCTGCCCAGAAACACACGAACAGGTGCCCCGGACTCCCTTTCCACCGCCGAGCGGTGGTGTTGTCCGATAACGATGTCCACCGTTCCGTCTCGATCCAGATCTCCGAGGGCGACCCCGGCCGGGTCGTCCTCTGCGCCGATCGGTTCCAGCCGATAACCGTCTGGGGTGACGTCCTCGAATGCCATGCCTCCCCGGTTGACGAACACCGCAGTCGATGTGACCAGATCGGGCCTCATGTCTTCGTTGAGGTCTCCTGCAGTTGCTCCAAGCGAGAACACCCCTTGCAGACCGGAGCCCTCAGTGACATCTCGGAGCCGCAGTGACCCCTCGTTGTGCAGGAGCACGCCCCCGGTCTCGCCGGGGTCGTCCTCTGATATGTAGACGTCGAGCAAATCGTCGCCATCGAAGTCCGCCACAGCCGGGGTGCGGCCTCGGAAGTCTCCTGGAAGCGGCATGCTATGTCTGGTCAGCACCCCGTCCACGTTCTCGAAGAGACGGCTGGGCACATCATGGTCCTGCTGGCGTCCGGCGTGACGGACCAGAAGGAGGTCATCGTCCTCATCAGCGTCGAAGTCGGCGAATACCGCTCCGGAAGTGCGCCCGAGCTCCGTGCTCCAATTCGATTCGAGTGTCAGAGCCGGACCGCTGAGCAGCAGGCGATCGGGGGACGGGCCCGCCGCGCCCCGGACCCGATACGCCCCCGGTTCTCGGTCGCCAAAGGTCCCAACGACGAGATCGGCGATGCCATCGCCATTGACTTCTCCGAAAGCGGCCGCATGTCCGTGGAGGCCAATCAAGGGCTCGACCAATGCCATCCTGCCTGTTGAGTCCTCGAAGTGGATAGGTGCAGGTGTGCCTGCCGCAGGCTGCGACCAACAGCTCCATCTCCCGTTTCCGGGGGAAGGAGTCGAGCCCTCGGCGGGCACGGAGGACGTCGCGGTGCCACGATCCGTGGAGGCGACACTGCAGGCTGCGAGGACGAGGCCCAAGGCCACCCTGCACCGTGTCCTCATACGCCTTCGATCACCACCAGGACGACCGCTCCGAATCCAGAGTCATCCTCCAGGGTCGACGCGTTAACCCCGAGGATCAAGCGCCCGTGGTCGTAAACCACGGAGTACGTGCCGCCGGGGAGAAGGCCGAGCTCCTCCCTGAACGGGTCGCGGAGGGCGACGACTTCACTCTTCTCCCCGGAGACGGTGTCCAGAGCCATGACCTTGGCGCCAGACTCCCATGACTTCCCGTGAGCTTCGGGCATCCAGAACAGCCTGCCTCCATCGGGGGTCATTGCGAGCGAAGTGGTGAGTCCACCGGGATCACCGAGGTCTTCCAGTGAGCCGCCGGGGGAGATGGAGAAGAGGCTCGGTTGATCGTCCGAGGCGGCATAGATCGTCCCGTCGTCAGCTGGACGCGTAACTGCCCGCAACCAGTTGCCAGGCATGATCACATCCGAATCGTGGTACTCGCCGGAGATCGGATCCAACGAGGCCAGTTTTCCCCCGCCGATCCCATAGAGCACCCCACCCGTCGGCGGATCGACACCAAGCGCTCTGAACCCGTATTGACGCGGGTCGTCGACCTGGGCGGCCGTGTGACCTGTGGACGTGTCGACGATCGTGAACATACCCGTGACAGGATCACGCGATTCCACTCGGACTGATCCGAGTACAAGGGTCCGCCCGTCACCTGTGATGGTCATGGCCGGCAGACCCAATTCCCCTGCAACCGGCCCCTTGTCCGAGATGGTCGCCGCCTCGGCGTCTATTGCCAAGAGCCGATCCCCGTCGTACCCGTTCTGATAGGCCAAGTTCCGGCGGCTTCCCCAATAGGTGGAAGCCCAAATGACTCCGCATCGATCCTGGACCATCGGAGCGTGGACTTTCCCGTACCCAAAGGCGCCTTCCTGGTGGGGAACCGTGGACAGGACGTCGGCGAAGCGTGTCAGAGTCCTGCTCGCCGAGTCGTAGACGAAAAAATATGAGTTGCCGTCGACCCCGAGATGGTCGCCGACCGCTGACAGGTGCCGTCCGTCGCCGAGGGCTATGCCCTGTCCCCATTGAGACCAAAGGCCATCGGTCGGCCCTGGAAGGGGATATTCAGCGGCGTAGACGGACTTCCCGCCGTCGCTCAAAATCGGTTGCATGGCCACCGCTGCATCTTCACGCCAGGCAACTCCATCCTTCGCTGCCGCACAGTTGGCCGTAGAGGCACTGGTTGCAGAAGTCGCTCCCGACCCCGTATCGAGCGAGGTCCGTGGCGGACCATCTGGCTGGACTTCCGACCCGGCATCTGAGGCCGAGCAAGCCGCTGCGATCATGACCAATACCAGGAGGGTCGAAGCTCGCGCTCGCCATCCATATCGAGCCGTCATCGGCCCGGCGGCCAAAGTCCCCACAATCGTCATCTCACTGCTTTTGCGACGCGATTGCCCAAATCGGACATGCTCGAAACTCCAAAGCGCAAGAGAGGCACCGATTCGGCACCAAGAGGCGAACGACAACAGAATCCGTCAGACCCTCACTCGA
This sequence comes from Acidimicrobiia bacterium, assembly GCA_025937235.1. Lineage (GTDB taxonomy): Bacteria > Actinomycetota > Acidimicrobiia > Spongiisociales > ZC4RG35 > JARDZU01. Next base: position 11,340 of record JAICRU010000063.1, on the reverse strand, counting down.
CGTGGCTCTCTCCTAACCCCGAACCCCCCAGTACGTGGCTCTCCTAACCCCGAACCCAACTTGGCAAACATGAGGAACCGAAAGTCAGCATCGGGCCCCCTGCTGGTACAAGAGCCCGGAGGCTACATGGAACTTGGCCGGCGGCTCCGCTGACCCACCGAGAAGATTCTCGGGCCACAGCAGCCCGACGACCGCAGCCTTCCACTCGACGATCGCGTACACGACCGGCCGTGGCGCCGCCGCCTCGGTTCGAAGGCAGTACCAGTCACGTTCTAGCCTTCGATAATGAGGCCCACCGCCGAGGAGAGTATCGACTATTCCCGCAAGTGGTGGGTGATGGTCGCAGTCGGCACCAGCGTGCTGTTGGCGACGATCGACGGATCGATCGTGAACGTCGCCCTGCCCACGATGCAGGCCGATTTCGGCACCACGTTCAACGTCATCCAATGGGTGGCGCTCTCCTACCTGCTCACCCTGGCCACCCTCACCCTCGGGGTAGGCCGGCTGGGCGACGTGCTGGGCAAGAAACGAATATTCCTGCTCGGCTTTGCCGTGTTCACCCTCGCCTCGGTGCTCTGCGGCCTCGCCCCCAACATCGAGCTGCTGATCACCTTCCGGGTGATCCAGGCGGTGGGCGGCACGATGATGCTCGCTCTCGGGGCGTCGATCCTGATCGAGGCCTTTCCGCCAGACGAGCGGGGCAAGGCGCTGGGATGGATCGGCACCGCCGTGTCCGTGGGCATCATCACCGGCCCAGTGGCTGGTGGTCTACTGATCTCGGCCTTCGACTGGCGGGCCATCTTCTTAGTCAATGTCCCGGTCGGGATCGTCGGATTGTGGCTGGCGGCCCGAGCCATACCCGACCTGGCCCCGCTGCCTGGCCAACGCATGGATTACTACGGCGCTGCCGTTCTCTCGGTGACCCTGCTCGCCTTGTCGCTAGCCCTCACCCTGGGTCAGAGCCAGGGTTTCGCCTCGCCGCAGATCGTCGCCCTGTTCACCTTGGCCCTCGCAGGCCTGATCGCTTTCGTCATCCTCGAGCTGCGGCTGGCCAGCCCGATGATCGACCTGAGGACGTTCAGAGAGCCCCTGCTGTCGGTGAGTGTCGTCACCGGCTTCGCCACTTTCGTGGCTGCGTCGGCAACCTTCTTCCTGCTTCCGTTCTACCTGGAGGGGGTGCTCGGCTTCGAGGTGCGTGAGGTGGGGTTGCTTCTCGGGGTCACCCCTCTGTTCCTGGGCATCACCTCACCGCTGTCTGGCTCGCTGTCAGACCGGATCGGGGTGCGGCGGCTGACCCTCGCCGGTCTCATCATCCTGACGCTGGCCTTTGCCGCCTTCCGGACCATCGACGTCGACACCTCGGTCCCTGCCTTCCTGGCTCTTGTCATACCGATCGGCATCGGGATGGGTCTATTCCAGTCGCCCAACAACAGCGCCATCATGAGCTCGGTCCCCCGTGAGTACTCGGGAGTGGCCAGCGGGATCCTGACCCAGACCCGTCTCCTCGGCCAGATAGCCGGGATTGCGGTGCTGGGGTCTGTCTGGGCTGCTCGGGTGGCCGCACAGGTGGGCGGTCTCGAAGTGGGAGACGCCGTGAGCGCGCCGGACTATGTCCAGGTCGCGGCGCTGCGCGACACCTTCACCGTCGCCGCCTTGCTCCTTGCCGTCGCCACCGTGCTCGGGTTCTGGGGTCTGAGGGAGGAGTCGCGGCGCAGGTCCCGAGCCCAGGCCGGGGCTGTCTAAGCCTCTTGACGGCCGTACCTATCCTTACGGTGAAGGGAAAGGGTGCGGGAGCGACACCTGCTGGTCATTGACGACGAACCGGGTCAGCGCCATGACGCGTCCGCGAAAGCAAGACTGTGGGACCGGACGTGACCCAACCTGGGTGACATCCCGAGAGGGCATATTCGCGGCCGTCTCCGCGCAAAATACCAGGCGTCTCGATCGGCGTGGCTTCATTCGCCGCACTTCGAAGGCAGTACCAGTGGAGCCTCTCGATCGAGGGTCCACCATTGGCCAGCGCGGTCATTATGGTGGCCGAAGAAGGCTTGCAGCATCGCTTGAGGCGTCGCGGAGAGCGCAGGTCAAACCAGCCCCAAACATGCCCACCACGACTAGACGATTTTCGGTTTCAGTGAGTCAGAATGAACAAAGATCGGCATCTCCCCTTCGTCAGGCGGCCAACTCACGTCTTAGCAAAAAGCTCCTCGGTTTCGCGTCGAGATAGCCGTCGTCGTCAGTTCGCGCCTGGTCATCCCCGTGCATCGGCTTCTAGATCGTCGAAATGGGGACTGGCGATCTTGCTTCTCATTGTCGCGTGCACGGGTTCCGCCACACCGACATCCGAGGCTCCTTCTACCACATCCGAGGCTCCTTCTACCACAGCGGAGGCCCCGTCGACGACGGTCGCGCCGATCACAACAACCACCACCCTGCCCGCCACCGTCGATCTGGGAAGCGTTAGCAACGGAACCGGCTACGAGTTCAACGTGGACGACATAACCACGAACCCGTTCACCTCCTGGTGGGATGCCGGCTACTTCTTCGAGCTGCCATATGCCGACGGTTACGGTTGGGCGGCCGGCGACCGTTGCGGCTATCGGGGGGTCTACGGCCATCTGATCGAAGGCGGCGCCAAGACCGAGCACGGCAGCCAGTTCGACCTGGATGGCGGGACTGTCATCGGCAGGTTCTTCGTGGCTCGGATAGTGGGTGGCCAGGACGCCTACATCCGCCTCAATGACGGGTTCATGCGGGAAGGCTCCAGACACATGGACGGGACTCCCGACCCCAATGCCTCGACATCACCCGAGCCCGGGTTCGACGAGTGCACCGAACCAAGCGAAGCCTATGAGCCCTACAGCGGCCCCGATCAGCGTCCGGTCATCGTCTATCGCAACGAGGACGGCCAGGTTGCCGAGATCAGGGACTACCGGAACACCGATGTTGGCGATGAGGACATCATCTTCCAACTGGTCGATGCTGATGGTTCAGATGGACAGGTAGCAGTGACCGCACACGACCTGGGCAACGATGGTCTGCCCGGAGTGGTGGTCTACTACGACGCCCTCGGCGAAGGCTCGATAGAAGCCCACCTCCTGGAAAGCTGATAGCCACCTTCAGTCGTTGACGACCAGGACAGAGTGTTGCCTCCTTGTGCGTTGCTGGCCCGATCGGATCACTAGGTTTGGACGGGAACGCCTGGGCCTAGGAGGAAGCAGCATGAGACGTTCTGTAGTTCTGATCACGGCGATGCTCCTCGTTCTCACCTCCGCGGTGCCGGCGCTGGCCGTGCCCGTCAACGATGATCTTGGGACCGCCAGCGCCGTCGACGCGCTCCCCTTCAGCGATTCGGTCGACACCAGCGACGCCACAATCGAGGCTGGTGAGCCAGTGGATGGAGACGAGTCTTGTCCCCCGCGGAGTTCGACTGTGTGGTATGAGGTGACACTGGGGACCTCGCAGCAAGTGGCCATCGACACATCTGGCTCCGACTACGACACCACGCTGGCCGTCTACACCGGCTCTGATTACGGAGACCTGTCGCTGGTCGGCTGCAACGACGACACCTTCTTGGGTTTGCAAGCAGCTCTCACTCTCGACGCCGAGGCTGGAGTCACCTATTTGGTTCAGGTCGGCGCGTTTGGGGATGGTCCGGCGGGTCTGCTCGAGGTGTCGTTCGACGAGCCGGGTAAGACCACGGGGAAGCCCGTCATCTTGAAGAACCGTTTTCGGGGCTCCTCCGCCGACGCAATCATCGAGGAGTTCGACGAAGCCACTGGCACCTTTTCCTTCACCGAGGTTTTCCTCATCGACGGTCGGTCCCAATCCGGCGGCAAGCCCAGCAAATTCTCCTCGCTCGTCGTGTCGACCTTCGAGGACTCCTTCGATGAAGAGGAGGGGACGTTCACCTTCACCGAGTGGTTCGGTTCCGCCGAGTTGTCCGGGGATCAGTTCGCCATAGATAAGAAGCTGAGATCCGCCACCGTTCTCGCCGGTCTCACGCTGCAGGGTCAGACCTGCACAGGCACCGTCGAGGATGAAGAGCTGGAATGCACCGACCTTGGACTGGCCGAGGTCACGGTCGAAGTCAGTTGGGAAGGGACTGGCGCCATCGAAAAGAGCCAGTTCATGGAGAAGGGGTCCTCTGAGGGAGTCCGCTTCATCTTCCGGGGCAAGACGTCGAGCCGCAGCGCCGACGTCACCGGCGAGGTCAGCGGGGACCTGACGATCGACCTCAGCGATGCTCTTGGATCGTTGACCACCCAAACCACGGGCGAGTTCATCATGATCCGGGGTGCCAGCATTCCCTGACGCCCTGCTTGGATCTGCACACCCGTATGACGAACCTGGGCATATCAGGGATCGGAAGGCCACGGGAGGTGTGATCCCGGGCCTTCCGATGTCAGGTGGTGTCTAGCCCTCGTCCTGCCGCGCTGACCACCGAGGATCAATGCGGTGCGGCGAGGAACAGCCGATAGCCATCGTCGGAACCCGTGAACCGACAGCTCTTCGAGATCGTCCGCGTCAGCGATTTGTGTCGTAGCCGTGACGACTGCGCCGCGCACCTCGTGTGTGGTCGTGACCGCCAGGCTGGCGGTAGTTGCTTGGTTCTGAGCGCCCCCGTCCATGTCCAACCCCTTCTCAAAGGCTTCGAGGAAGTTCGAACTCACCGCTACCCGCGACGACCACATCCTCAGATCAGGGCGGCGTAGTCGCTCTCGAGACGGTTCCAGTCGAGCATGGCGCTGAACCCGCCCAAACTCAGTGTCGAGGCCAGGGAGGGGATGTCGTCGAATGGGGGTGGGATGAACCGGGGCTGTTCCACCAGGCCCTCTTCCTCCAATTGGTGGAGGGTCACCATGTCGAGGAGGTCGACCTTCCCGCAGAAGAGAAGCGGGATGCGGTGTGCCCGGCCCAGATAGATCGCCAGCCGCACATAGAGGAAGGTGAGGATCAGACCCTTGCCGTAACCCAGGTCTTTGGTGAACGGCCCGGCATCCGGAAGGCTCCCACGGAAGATGCGCACCGCGGCCGCCCACGCCTCGTCCTCCGTGAGCCCATCGGTCCGGAACAGCTCGAACACCTCGACGAACGATGCCCCCTCCGACGCGGCCCTGATCCCTTCGATACGGTGCATCAGCTTGGCCAGCCGGCGGGGGTGACTACGCAGGTTCAGCATCTCGGTCAACACCGCCAGACCTTCCTGGGTCACCGTCGTGCGGGGTGCCGCCTTCCCGAGGAAGGTGCAAACCGGCTGGGAGAGGCCGTTCTGGGTGGTCCCGATGTGCACCCATGCCTCGTGGGTCTCGAGGAGGTGAAGGTCGCGCTGGGAGAACATCCTGTCTTCCCTGACCTTGATGTAATCGCTGCCGGCCGCGGCGTCGGCCGCGATCCCGTCGTCGGGCCTCACCTCCACCATGCCCTTACCCATCGAGGTGTCGCAGGCCGCTTGCAGGATGCCGACTGCCTCGGTCCCGGGGATGTTGCGGTCGTCCATGTCCGACTCCTCGACGGTGTCGAGACCCTCCAATACCTTCCTCATCTGCTGGCCCAGGTCGGCGATGGTGGGACCGCCTGCGTGGAACACATCGTGGGGGGTCCCGTACAGAAGAGCCGCGATCTGTGCGAACTCAGGTGTGCCCCGTGACTCCAGGAGATCCACGGTGAGTCGGAATTGCTCGCACATGAACTTCATCAGGGTGCCGGCCGGCGACACGGGCCCGAGCTTCCCCTGGATGTCCGACTCGACCTTCCTCAGCTCCTCCCGGACCGCGTCCGCAGCGAAATCCCGCTCACGACCCTCGTAATAGCCCCGGTCAACTCTGGGCAGCTCCTTGAACTTGGAGGCGTAGAACTTCGCTTTGATCGTGTCGTCCCAGTTGATCGCATTGAGCACCTTGATGGGTCGCTGCGCCTCGACGATGCGGTCGCTCAGGTCCTTGATGGTCTGCCGGTATTGGTCGCTCACGGGGCGGGCAATCTATCGCGGCGATCCCACCTCCGGCGCGGGCCGTTTCGAAGGGCCCGCGCGGGTCCAACACAACGCAAACCAGGAGGCAATCGGAGTGCCCGTTGCCACCTGTGGAAAACCGGATAGCCTCGGATGTGGTCATGAGACGCCAGCTCTTCCCCCAGAACGTCATCGCCATGATCTGGGACTTCGACAAGACCCTGATCCCGGGCAACATGCAGGGCCCTCTGTTTCGTCATTTCGGGGTGGACGAGGCGGTGTTCTGGGACGAGGTCGACGGTCTCGAGGCGTGGTATAGGGCCCGAGGGTCCGACTTGATCGCCGGTGAGCGCCTCTACCTGGACCACATCCTCACCTACGTGCGTGACGGGCGGATGGCCGGTCTGAGTAACCACCTTCTGCGATCTCTGGGGGCCGAGATCGGCTTCTACCTGGGAATGCCGGACTTCCTCGAGCTGATCCGAAAAGAGGTCTTGTCCGACCCACGTTTCGCCGAGCACCAGATCCAGGTCGAGCATTACATCGTCTCCACCGGGCTCAGGCAGATGATCCTCGGCTCGGCGATTGCGCCCTATGTCGACGATGTGTGGGCCTGTGAGTTCACCGAGCTGGTCGCCCCACCGGGCTACCCGGAGCAGCAGGGGCGTCTCTTCTCTCCCGATGGGGAGGTTCGCCAGCTCATCTACACCATCGACAACACGACCAAGACCCGGGCGCTTTTCGAGATCAACAAGGGGACCAACAAGAACCCCAGCATCGATGTCAATGCCAAGATGGCCAGAGAGGACCGGCGGGTGCCCTTCCAGAACATGATCTACATCGCCGACGGTCCGTCGGACGTCCCCGTCTTCTCAGTGGTCGAGGCGAATGGCGGACGCACCTATGCGGTGTATCGACCCGGCTCCCAGGGAGAGTTCGAACAGGCGGCACGGCTCCTCGAGCAAGACCGGGTCGACGCTTTCGGTGAGGCCGACTACTCGGAGGGCTCCCACACCGCGATGTGGTTGACCCACGCCGTGGAGGGCATCGCCCGCCGCATCGTCCGCGATCGACAGGAAACGCTCAGCGAGCGGGTCGGCCAGCCACCCCGTCACGTCGCCGAGGACTGAGCCGGAGCCTTCTCCGTGCCGCGCCGCGATGGCGCGCCACTCTGTGTCAGCAATCAGGAAATGGTGCGAGGGCGGCCCAAAGGACCGCCCTCGCTGGCTCCGTTGGGTAGGAGCACCCGCTACTTCTGTCCGCTGATCGCGGCAGAAGAAGGCTGGACTGGCCGGCGAAGAACCAGGCGCGGTTGGGAGACGATCAGAGCCGACCCCCGAGAACGAGTGGCCCGTAACTCATACTTCTCCGTGCTCACGTCTCCCAAGCGCGTCCGGTGCTGATTATTGCCAGCGACCGGGCGTTGGTGAATGGGCTGTACGACCCATCTGTCACTGCCGCCAAGGTGGAGTCGCCGAGGTGGCAGGGATATCAGACTCGGGCGAGGGCCTGGTCCAGGTCGGCGACGATGTCTTCCGGCGCCTCGACGCCCACCGAGAGCCTGATCATCGAATCGTTGATGCCGACGCTTTGCCTGGTCTCCACGTCGACATTCGAATGGGTCGTCGTCCAAGGGTGACAAGCGATCGATCTCGTCCCACCCAGGGAGGTGGCATTGGCCACCAGCCGCATCGCATCGAGGAAGGCGAAGGCGGCGGCCTTCCCCCCGCTCACGTCGAAGCAGATCATGGAACCTGACGACGACCACTGCCGCTTCGCCAGCTCGGCAACGCGCTCGTCGTCTTCGACAGCTCCCAGATATCGCACCCGCTCCACCTTGGGGTGGGCCACGAGGAAGTCGGAGACCACACGCGCATTGGCCGTCTGCCGCTCTACCCGCAACGGGTAAGTCTCCAGGCTGCGGGCGAGGAGCCACGCCGTATGGGGGTCCCCTGTGGTGCCGATGCGATAACGCATCGTCTTCATCGGCTCGATCAGGTCACGCGAGCCGGTGGCCACCCCGGCGACCAGGTCGTCGTGGCCGCCTAAGAACTTGGTGGCGGAATACAGCACGAGATCGGCGCCGTGATCGAGCGGGCGCTGCGCGTAGGGCCCGAGAAAGGTGTTGTCGACGATGGTGAGCGGCCGATGCTCCGATGTCGCGCTGGCGCGGGCAACTCTCGAGGCGAGGCCGATGTCGAACACATCGTTGCTCGGATTCGCCGGCGTCTCCAGGTAGACCGCCCCGAGCCGGCGGTCGTCGACCATCTCCTCGATCTCCTCCTGTGAGGCCTCGGGACCGAACGAACCGATCTGGAATCCGAGCGGGGCGAGGACCTTTTGCAGCATGGTGTTGGTCCCTCCATAGAGCGGGGCTCCATGAAGGATCAGATCACCCGGCCGGAGATGTGTCAGGAAAGTGGTGAAGATGGCAGAGATCCCGCTCGAGAAGAGCAGGGCGGCCCCGGCGCCATCCCAGGCTGCAAGCCTGCTCTCGCTGATCACCAGGTTGGGATGGTCCATCCTGGTGTAGATGAAACCCACGTCCTCCCCCGGGCCGGGCTTCTCGCCCCCGTAGACGATCGAGAACAGCCGCTCGGCTGCCTCGGAGGACTCGAAGACGAAGGTTGAGGTCTGGAACAGGGGGACCTTCAGCGCATCGAGCCCATCCCCGGGGTCCCATCCCATGTGGACCGCGTCCGATTGCGGATCGGGCATCAGCCTTGGCTCCCTCCCGGCTCGAGCATCCAGTACTCGGTGAACTCGGCGCACCGCCCATCTTCGAACCGAAGGAGGAAGCAGTTGTGATACAGCTCGTCGCCCTGCTCTCCTGCGTTGAAATATCTGCTGGTGCCGACCGCCACAGCCCTATCGTGATCCACGGCATAGGGCCGAAATGATGCCTCCCACATCGACGGGTCCTCGTCGAAATCGATCCAGCTCCTGACGATCTCTTCGACCCCAACCGCTTTGCGATCGTCTCCTCCGTAAGGCCGGAACCGGTAGACGGCAGATTCGGTGAAGAGAGCTGCGATCAGCTCGGGGTCGTTCCTGGCCCATGCCTCGAGATAACGGTCGAGCCAGTTCTGCACCTCGACATGGTTCATGATGGGCCATCGTATGCCGGGGATCGTGGTCCCGCCCCAGTTACCAGATTGAGGAACGAGAGCCGGCGTCGGATAATCCCGGTGTGTCCGCATCGCATCCCGATCTCGACGCAGCCATCGCCGCCCTCCGCTCCGCTCGCCGTATCCTGGTGTTCACCGGAGCCGGGATCTCGACCGAGTCGGGGATACCCGATTTCCGCGGCCCGGACGGCCTGTGGAGCAGGGTCGACCCTGACGACTTCCATATCGACCGCTATCTCGCCAATCCGGAGCTCCGTCGGCGTGGCTGGAAGATGCATCTGGACGGTGAGCTATGGGGCGCCCGGTCGTCGGTGCTGCCCAACGTCGGTCACGAAGCGATCAAGCGCCTCTCCGATGCGGGCCGGCTCGCCGGCGTGGTGACGCAAAACGTAGACGGCCTCCATCAGGCCTCAGGCCTCAGCGACGACGAGGTGGCGGAGCTGCACGGGAACGTGAGGAAGACCCTTTGCCTGGGGTGCGGGCAGACCTGGGACACCGAGACAGTCCTCGGATGGGTGGAGGCTGGACAACCCGATCCCTCGTGCCCCGAGTGCGGCGGCGCAGTGAAGACGGCAACGGTGATGTTCGGTGAGATCCTCCCAGAGGTGGAGATGCAGAAGGCATTCATGTTCCTGAGCGAAGCCGACGCAGTGCTCGTCGTCGGCTCGACAGTGGCAGTCTGGCCCGCTGCCGACGTGGTGATGAGGGCTGCGAGCAGAGCGCTGCCGATCGTCATCGTCAACAGGGGTGACACCGAGGCCGATGCGGTGGCTGTGACCAAGCTCGACGCCGGCATCGGGGATGTGCTTCCCGCCATCGTCGACGGAGTCCTCGCCTAATCCACGGACATCCGGGCCGACTCGCGGTACCTTCCCGGTGTGGAGTTCCGACCGCTGACACTTGCCGACGCTCCCGACGTTGCCGACCTGATCAACCGCCATGAGCGGTTCTGGGCTCTGCCCACGCTGACTGCCGTGCGCGACGTCGAGGACGACTTCAGTGAGCCCTTCATCGACCTGGAGGTCGACAGCAGGGGCTACTGGCTGCGGGGGAAGCTGATCGGCTACGGCTTGGTGCATCACCGCCCCAGCGGCGAACGTGAGGAGCGTGTGCACCTAAACGGCACGGTCGATCCCGACTTTCGGGGCCAAGGGATAGGGAGACACATGCTGGCCTGGGAGGTGGAGCGGGGGACCGAGAGTCTCGCCGGTTGTGAGCCCATCATTCCCTGGTACCTGCGCACCGCCGCCTTCGACTGGATCGAGGACGACTTCCGGCTGTACCGCCGCTTCGGCATCGAGCCGGTGCGATACATAAGGGAGATGATCCGCCCAATCGATGAACCGGTCGAGCCTCGGCGGCCCGAAGGGGTCGACATCCTCCCCTGGGACCGCACTCGGGACGAGGCGACACGGCTCTGTCTGAACGAGGCGTTTGCCGACCACTGGGGATCGACCCCCATGGCGGGGAGCGCCTTCAACCACCGGATCGAGCGGTCTGCCGCACGGCTCGACCTCTCGTTCCAGGCGATGGCAGGTGATGAGGTGGTCGGGTACTCCTTGAGCGAGATCTATCCCGAGGACGAACAGGTCACGGGGCGTCGCGATGGCTGGGTGGCGAGTCTCGGAGTGAGGAGACCCTGGCGGGGACGTGGTGTCGCCTCGGCCCTGCTCGAGCATTCGATCAATGCCTTCCTCGAAGCCGGGATGACCCACTCGATGTTGGGGGTGGACACTGAGAACCCGACGGGGGCCCTCAACGTCTACGAGAACGTGGGCTATGAGCCCCTCCACACCGTCGTCCTCTCCCAGATCGAGGTGACGCCCGGCTAGCCACCTCGAAATTGGGACGTGGAGGTGCCATATACGAGGCTGTGGCTCCCAATTTCGGATGGCGGTACCCTGTGGCCATGGCCGGGTACGAGCCGCGGCTCGATGAGATGGTCTTCACGCTCACCCAGGTCGCCGATCTGGGCTCGGTGGCCAAGCTGGACGGGTTCCAGGACATCGACGCAGCCACCGCCCGTCAGATCCTGGGGGAAGCGGGGCGCTTCTTCTCGGAGGTGATGGCCCCGCTCAACCGTGTCGGCGACCAGCAGGGCTCGGTGCTCACCCCCGAGGGGACGGTTCGGACCCCAGATGGATTCAAGGAGGCATACAAGAAGTATGTCGATGCCGGGTGGTCCGCGGCCCACCTCTCCGAGCGCTGGGGGGGCGGCGGGCTGCCCTACATCATCGGTGTTGTCATCGAGGAGATGTT
>JAICRU010000091.1 GCA_025937235.1 Acidimicrobiia bacterium | reverse complement strand
TCATGGCGGATCTGGCCTACCCGGCAACCTGAGCGGAACCCTGTGGTGTGGCCACCCGGGTCACGGCGACGTCTTTGCCGGCCACGTCATCGAGAAACCAGTCGAGCATCTGCTCCAGGGCCGGTTGGGAAGCGATCTCCAAGAGCCTGCTCTCCTCGATCAGCCGCCCCGGGTCATGGCCCGCATCGACCAGCTCTTTCGCCCCGTCCTCTAGGTCACACCATGAGGCCAACAGGTCGCCGGTCATCTCGGGATGGAACTGAGTGGCCAGGGCCCGACCGGTGCGAAAGGCCTGGACACCGGATTCGTTTCGAGCGAGCTCGAGGGAGCCTGGCGGCAGGGTGAACTCGTCGTGATGGAACTGGAACCAGGGACCGGATGCGATGTGGTTTGTGCTGGGAGTGATCTCGGTCCATCCATACTCTGGTCGGGCCGCGTACCGAACCGAACCTCCCAGCGCGGAAGACATGACCTGGGCGCCGAAGCAGATCCCCAGCAAGGGGCCGCCGGCCTCGACACGTCTGCGGATGAATGAGAGCTCGGGCTGCACCCAGCCCTGCACCCGATCCTCGTAGACCGACCAGGGCGATCCCATCAGGACCACCAGGTCGTAATCGTCGTCAGGGAAGACGTTGCCAGCGGATGGGTCCCCGATGTCCTCCACCACCACGAACGGCTCCAACCTCGCCCCGCGCCTCTCCAAATGGGCACCTACCCGCTCCGCGGTGGACAGCGGGTCGTGTTCTACGACGAGCGTTCGCACGACCGGGAGCGTATCAGTGGGCCCGGCTCCCCTGTCGCAGCAATGGTGTGATTGATACTGTGTCACGGCGAATGAGCGAGGTCCCTTACCGCCGCGTTCGATTCCTCTGGCCCGATCATCTCGGGCTGGCCCGAGGCAAGTACCTGTCGCCGGCTCGAGCCGCCGAAGGGTCGAATCACTGTGTCGCCCTCTTCTCCCTCCAGCTGAACAGGGAAATGATCCCCTTCCCCGGAGCCCATCATGAGAGCTTCCCCGACGTCGAGGCCCATTTCGACCTGGACATGGTCCGCCCGGGATGGGAGCGGGACACCGGAGTCGTCGTCGCCTCGATCGTCAAGGACGGGGTCCCCATCGAGCTGGCGCCGCGATCTGTCCTGGAGCGAGTGGTGGCCGACTGGAATGTGGCCGGCTATGAGCCCCTGGTCGGGTTCGAGCTGGAGGCATTCCTCTTCGAGCCGGATGAAGGCCGGGGATGGCACCCGATCCACACTCCTGGCTCATACGTCTACGGCACCGGGACCGCCGTCGACCCGACCGGGACCATCGAGGAGATCATGGACACCGCGTATGCCATGGGTATCGAGCTCGAGTCGGTGAACTCCGAGTACGACGACGGGCAATTCGAGCTGACCCTGCACTACGACCAGGCCCTTCGCGCCGCCGACGACGCCTTCCTCTTCAAGGTCATGGCCCGCGAGGTCGCAGCGAAGCGTGGCCATCTCCTCTCCTTCATGGGAAAGCCGATCACGGCCCGCGGCGGCAGCGGGATCCACGTCAATTTCTCCCTGCTCGACTCCAGCGGGATGAACGCCTTGGCCGACGACACGGCTCCCGATGGCCTCAGCCCCCTGTCGAGACGGTGCCTCGCCGGGCTCGTCAACGACCACGTGTCGATGACCGCGATCGTCGCCCCGACCGTGAACGCCTACAAGCGCCTCAAACCCGCCTCCCTCAATGGGTATTACGCCAACTGGGGCTATGACCACCGCGGGGTGGCGGTCCGAGTACCGCCCGCCCGTGGCCAGGGAACACGTCTGGAGCACCGGCTAGCCGACGGCGCCGCCGGGGTGCACACGGCCGCAGCGGCGACCCTCCTGGCCTCCCTGCGCGGGGTCACCCACGACCTGGAATGCCCACCGGCGGAGACAAAGGACTGCATCACCGACGTGGATGCCGATGTCACGGTGCCCTCAGACCTGGGAGCGGCGCTCGACGCCCTGGAACGAGACAAGGAGTTCGTCGAGGCATTCTCCCCCGCCTATGTCGAGGGCTTCCTGGCGGTGAAGCGAGCCGAATGGGACCGGTATAGCCGTCACACGACGGACTGGGAGCTCGACGAGTACCTCGAGTACTACTGAAACAGACCGCGTCGATTCAGGTGGAAGCGGAGGGGTGTTCAAGAACCGGGACGGACCGGGCGGGGTGGGGCTATATGCTCGCCGAGGGAGGCGGGAGCGATTCCAGGCCCGTCCCATGTTCTTGACTTCAGCCCGGCTCCGGTACCCCTCCTCGAGACTTCCTAAACCACATTGTCGGAGTTTCTTCGCTGTCACCACGGGGCCCCAAGGCCGGGGCGCGTCGATGCCCGGTCACAAGGACCGGGCATCGAGGAATGGGCGGATCAGGCCAGGAGCTTCGCCTTCTGGACGTCGAACTCGTCGGCCGTGATCACCCCCTGATCGCGCAACCTCCCAAGCTTCTCCAGCTCGTCGGCGGCCGAGGCACCCCCACCAGATACCTCCTGTATGTACTGCCGGGTCGCCTTTTCCCGTGCCGCGACATCGGCCATGGCGCGCTCCTGCATGCTGCCGCCCCGGGCGATCAGATAGACGAGGACGCCGAGCCAGGGAAGGACCACAACGAAGATCGTCCAGAACGCTTTCGCCCAGCCGCTGAGGTCGTCACTGCGGAATATGTCCGCAAAGATCGAGATCAGCAGCCAGATCCAGGCAAAGAACAGGAAGAACCACAACATGGCCCAGAACAGATCCAATAGAGGCACTACGTCACCTTTCTCGATGTGTGCATCGATGGATGCTAACGGCCCCATTTGACCCGAATCACCCATATCGGGCGAATACTCTTGAAGGGTGCAGACCGAGAATCGGCGCTTGCCGAAGAGGAGGAGCTAATGACACAGCGGACCACGAGCGGCTGGGCTGTCGGATGGACCACCTTTGCCGCTCTGATGATGATCATGATCGGCTTTTGGCATGCGATCGCCGGCTTGGTAGCCCTTTTCGAGGACACGTTCTATGTCGTCGGACAGGAGTACGTGTTCCAGTTGGACGTCACGACCTGGGGCTGGATCCACCTGATCCTCGGCGTCGTGGTCGGTCTGGCCGGGGTCGCCCTCTTCAGCGGGGCCACATGGGCCCGGACCATCGGGGTGATCCTGGCGGTGGTGAGCGCCGTGGCCGCCTTCGCCTGGCTGCCCTACTACCCGATCTGGGGCGGGCTGATCGCAGCTTCGGCCATATTCGTGATCTGGGCCCTCACCGCCCATGGCCGCGACATAGTGGACGGTGTCTGACCCACAGTCGACAGCCGAGAGCGAGGGGTCGAGGTCCGAATCAGGGCCGGGCAGGTTGCGGCAGCGGATTTGGACCGCCGCCCTGCTCGTAGTCGTCTCCTCGATTTCGATCATGGTCTCGGTGATGGCGATCTGGGTCCACCAGACGGTCTTCGACACCGATGCCTTCATGGAGACCGTCGAGCCGGTGCTCCAGGACCCGGCGCTGAACGTCGCCCTTGGCGACTACATAACCGAAGAGGTCACCGGCGCCCTCGATCTAGAGCAGAGACTCCAGCAGCCGCTGGCCAACCTCGACGCATTCCTATCCGCCGCGCTTCTAGGCCTCCTCGGAATCGATGAGCAAGGTCAGGACTTCCTCGAGCGGTTCGACCGGCCGACACTTGGGGCGTTGGCGGGGCCGATCGCAGACCGCTTCAACGAGAGGATCGCAAACACCGTCGACGAAGTGATGGCTTCGCCCGAGGTCACCACCTTGATCCCGCAGCTCGTCCGGCGTGGGCATGAGGCGGCCGTGGCCCTGGCTCGGGGCGAATTGGAGTCGCTCCCCAACGTTTCGCTCGAAGACGGTGAGGTCCGGCTGAACACGTTGCCGATCATCGCCCGGGTCCTCCAAACCGTCATCGCGGAGCTGCGGGAGCTGCTGCCTGACCTGAGCCTCCCCGACTCCCTCTCGGACCGCGCCGACGAGGCGATCGCCCAGTTCAAGGAGGCGCTGGGCGAGCGTGTGCCCGATGATTTCGGTCAGGTGACCCTCATGTCGGAGGATCAGCTGGTGGAGGTCCAGGACACGGCCGCGGCCATCGACCGATTGACCTGGGGGCTGGTCATCCTCTCGTTGGTCCTGGTGGTGATCACCATCCTGGTCTCGCCGACCAGACGTCGCACCGCCATCCAGTTGGGCATCGGGGTCATCATCGCCCTCGTCGTCGGCGTCCTCGTGCTGCGCCGGGTTGAGGCCGCTGTCGTCGGAGAGATCTCCAGCCCGGCCCGCACCGAGACCGCTGTCGGGATCCTGGGCCATCTCCTGGCCGGGCTTCGCCAGGGCATAGTCGCGGTCATCGTGGTCTCCGCCCTGGTTGCTCTCGGCTTCCACATCGCCGGGCGCCCCAAGTGGGTGTCTGCACCTGGTGGGCGTCTGGACGACCTCATCCCGGGCGAGCCCGGGGCCGGAGGCCTCGAAACGTGGGTCGCCGTCAACTACGACTTCATTCGCATCGGCCTGGCCGGTCTCGCCCTGCTCGTGCTCTTCATCACCGGCATCGATTGGGTGCCCGTGTTGGTCATCGGCTTGATCCTGGCGGCGGCCCTGTGGTGGTTGTCGAGGCTGCGGGACAGGGGCTCGACGACAGCGACACCACAGGCGGTGGAATCGGCGCCCGGGATCTAGGTGAGCACACGGTCGTGCCCGTCGACGACCAGCTCATCCACGATGCCCACGACAACGGCGCGGATGGCTCCGTGCTCGAGCCCGAGGATCTGGCGGGCGGAGCTTCCCTCGTCGAGGATGAGCACGGTGTCGCCGACGCCGGCGTCCACGACATCGACCGCGATCGTATAGCCGGCGGACTTTCCCTCCACGTCCTGGAGATCGCACAGGAGCAGACGGTGCTCGTCGAGAAGCGGAATGTTGATGGTGGATATCACGGTGCCGGCGACAGTCCCGACCTTCATCACTCCTCCTCGTCGTCGAGCGACCGCACGTGGACATCGTCGACGATTCCGACGATGGCGTGGTCCACTGGCACGAATCTCTCGGGGAGGGCCTCGGCCGCCTCACGTGAAGCCACGAAGTAGACCAGCTCACCAGGCCCGGCCATCGACACCGCGTCGGCGGCGACGAGGGTGTCACCCGTGGGTCGACTGGCCCGGTCCAGAGGCTGGAGGATGAGGAAGCGCACCCCATCGAGGCCGGGGACACGCTCGGTGGCCACAACGCTGCCCATCACCCGGCCCAGCTGCATGTCAGCCACCCTCCGACAAACGGCTCAGGAAATGGAGGTCTTCCCGAAGATTGTCCGCCATCTCACCGTGCAGTTGGGCGATGAGGTCGGAGCGGACCAGGGTTCCGTGGCCCTCCGCCCTGACCACCGCGGCGTCGATGGCGGCCTCGACCTCGGCAACCACCCCTGAGAAGAGCACGTAACCCTTGCCCCCCAGTCCATCGGCCAGCCGGATCGCTCCGAGGTCGACACCTGCAGCTTTAACACCCGCATCGGCCGCATCGATGGCCGCCGCCACCGTCGTCGTCTCCACGATCCCCAGTGCCTCATCGCCCAACGCCGCGGCGGGCGCGTTCCCGGTGATCGCAACGATCACGGCCGGATCGATGTCGGGCAGGAAGACCATGTCGGTGAGAGCTTCCGCATTGCTGCCGACCCGGACCGCCTCATCGACGCTGGCGGTGTCCCCGCTGACCAGGACCAGATAGTTCCCGGGGTGCACCGTCCCCGCATAGATGGCATCGATCGGGGCCACCTTGGCCATCGCGTCACCTGCGACGATCCCGGCGCTGACCGAGCGAAATTCGAACAGGGCGATGGCCGGGCCGCGCTCAGACAATGCGCAGGGCTCCGACCACGGTCACCCGCCGCACCCGGGAGAAGGTGCGGGGCCGGGTCAGTCCCTCCCCCGTCGGGCTGGCGATCGAAAAGGACGTGAATCCCTCCCCGCCCTCGCCCAGACCGTTGAAGTTGGAGCCGTTGGCCACGAAGATGCTGCAGTTCATGGCCCGCGCCATGCGCGTGATGGTCTCGACATTCGTGCTGTGGATCGACGCGGTGTGCCGGAACCCGTGCTCGGAGCGCACCGCGAGGCCGATCGCATCGTCGACATTGCTCACCCTCACCACGGGCATCACCGGCATCATCTGCTCGGTCCACACCAGATTGTGCTCGCGGGGCACCTCGGCCACGAGCAGCCGGACATCCTCCCCTGCGCTCACCCCTATCTCGGCCAGGAGCTTGCCCGCGTCCTTGCCGATCCATTCGGGATTGATCATCCCGGGCTTCCCCGGGGGCCCCATCTCCTTGAAGATGACCCGCTCCAGCCGCTTCAGCTCGTGCTCCTTGAGCCGGTAGGCGCCGGCCCCGACCATCGCCTGCACCAGTCGATCGCCTACGGTGTCGACCACGATCGTCGTCTTCTCGTCGGTGCAGATGACGTTGTTGTCGAAGGAGGCGCCCTTTACGATGGCCCGCCCGGCCGCCTCGACGTCGGCGGTCTGGTCGACCACCGCCGGAGGGTTGCCCGGCCCCGCCGTGATCGCCTTCTTGCTCGTCTTCAGAGCCTCTTTGACCACTCCCGGGCCACCCGTCACGAGGAGGACACGGACCTCGGGGTGGTTCATCAGCTCCTTGGCCGACTCGAGGGTGGGAGAGGGAATGGCCGTGACCAGGTTCGGGGGGCCACCCGCTGCGACGATGGCGCGGTTGAGCAGCTGGACGTTCGCTACCGAGACCATGCGTGCGTTGGGGTGGACGTTGAACGTCACCGCGTTGCCCGCCGAGATGATGGCGATCGAGTTGTTGATGATTGTGGAGGTCGGGTTGGTGGTCGGGGTGATGGAGCCGATCACCCCGTAAGGGGCGTACTCGGTGACCATCATCCCTGCGTCGCCCGTGACCACCTGCGGCTCGAGGTCCTCGGGGCCTGGGGTCCGGGTGGTGACCAGACGGTTCTTGATGGCTTTGTCCTCACCACGACCCAGGCCGGTCTCCTCCGCAGCCATATAGCCGAGGCGCTCTCCCTCCCGAAGCATGGCGGCCCGCATGGCGTCGACGATGATCTTGCGCCTCTCGAGCCCCATGTCGCGATAGTCGACGAACGCGGCCCGTGCTGCTGTCACCGCCTGGTCGATGTCGAGGTGGATCCCATCGCCCAGCTCCATATCCGATACGGCGAGGTCGTCGGTTGCCTGCAACGCAGGTGCGGCCCGACGGGACATCCCGGCGGCGGCGACGCGGCCCTTGACCCGCTCGATGATTTCCTGGATCTCGGCGTCGCTCAGCATGGTCAACGGGCCTTGCTCTCCTCCCGACCCTTGTGGTATCGCTCCTCTCCTCCGATGTCCCAAGAGTCGACGATTGCCATCACCACGGCATCGACAGGGCGGTCACGGGTCAGCTCGGTCTGACGCGCCGAGCTTCCGGAGGCGTAGAGGACCACCTCTCCCACGCCGGCCCCGACCGCGTCGACCGCGACCACATAGCTCCCGGTGTCAGTGTTCTCGACGTCGAGCTGGCGGATCACCAGCAGCTTCATCCCCTCCATCAGGGGCTCCTTGCGGCTGGCGACCAGCGTCCCGGCGACACGACCTAGATGCACGATGCCATCTCCCGTCTTGACGCAGGCCGCAGGTTCCTAACCGAGG
Organism: Acidimicrobiia bacterium; assembly: GCA_025937235.1. GTDB lineage: Bacteria > Actinomycetota > Acidimicrobiia > Spongiisociales > ZC4RG35 > JARDZU01. The sequence continues at coordinate 3,620 of JAICRU010000091.1, read as the reverse complement.
TCGTCCGACGCCTGATCCTGACGGCCGAGCGGCAGAACCAGGTCGATGTTGACATGGGGACGTGCGATGACATGGGTGGCGATGACTTCGCCCACCTTCTCCGCACCGCGCACGCCGGCATCGACTGCCGCCTTGACCGCGGCGACGTCTCCGCGCACCACCGCCGTCACGTAGCCGCCACCGGTCTTTTCCATGCTCACGAGCTCGACCTTCGCTGCCTTGACCATCGCATCGGCAGCCTCGACCATCGCCGGGAAGCTCCGCGCCTCGATCATTCCCAGAGCTTCAGCCATGAAGCTCCTCCTTTCCTCGTGGATTCGTATGGCTCGACACCGTGGTTCAGTTCTGACCGGCGTCCCGCCCGGAGAGGCCCTCGAGGGCCGCTACCGCCGCCTGCCATCCGACATCGATGTCCCTTTCCTCGCCACCGAGGTAGACCCGGCCCATGGAGCCGAAGCTGCGCACCTCGAGGACGTTGATCTCGGCCGCCTTCTCGGCTTCGTTGGCAGCGAGCGACGCATACGCCGCCGGCTCACATTCGAGCACGTAGAGGGTCTGGCCCGGAATGATCATCTGCCCGTGCCGGGTCCGGTTGATGAGCTGGGCGTGATGGTCGTCGAGACGACGGATGATCTGGGAGGAGAGGATGCGCGGCTTGATCCGATCGTCCTCGGTCGCCTCTATCCCGTCGAGGATCGCGGCGCCGGCCGCCCTGGTCTCGGCCTGATCCGGCGAGTGCACCTCCAGGACCCCGTAGTAGCGCTCGATGATCTGCAACCCAGGCTTGACCGAGGTCGCCTTGAGTGCCACGTCCGTCAGTCGGTTGATCTCGATACCGGGCGCAACCTCGATCCAGAGGGAGGCATCCCCGGCGAGTGGGAGAAAGCCCTGGGCCACCGTCCCGAGAAAGGCTGCGTATTGCGGCTGGAGGCTGTCCAGGAACGCGAACGACCTCAGCTCAATACCTTTCGCCACTGCCTCCGTCCTTCCCTCCGACGATCTCTATCCCGGCCGAAGCGCCGATTCTGCTCGCCCCCGCCGCGATCATGTCCTCTGCATCGTCGGCGGTGCGGACCCCGCCCGACGCTTTCACACCCATCTCCGGACCCACCGTCTCCCTCATCAGGGCCACGTCATAGACAGTGGCCCCACCCGGCCCGAACCCGGTGGAGGTCTTGACGAAGTCGGCCTTTGCCTGCTTGGCCAGCGACGAGGCGAGCACCTTCTCCTCGTCGGTGAGCAGCGCAGTCTCCAGTATGACCTTGCACACCGCGCTCCCGTCGTGCGCAGCATCCACGACCTTCTCGATGTCGGTCCGGACCAGGTCGTAGTCACCCGACTTGAGGGCGCCGATGTTGAGCACCATGTCCACCTCCCGTGCCCCGTCTCGGAGGGCGCGACGGGTTTCCATCGCCTTGATCTCCGGAGTCGTGGCCCCGAGGGGAAACCCAATCACGGAGCACACCGGGACCGGTGTCCCCCGGAGGTTCTCCGCGGCCCGCTTCACCCAGGTGGGGTTGATGCAGACCGAGGCGAAGTGGTACTGCTCGGCTTCCCGGCACAGCTGGTCGATCTCCGCCGCAGTGGCGTCGGGCCTGAGCAGGGTGTGATCGATGTACCGGGCCATGTCGAGCGGGACCTCGGCCGCCTCGCCGTGGAACGCAACCCGGTCGGCGCCGTTGGCTACCACCTCACGGACCTTGTCCCCCGCGTCACAGACGTCCTGGCGGGCAGTGAGGGCAGCCAGTACCTCGCGAGTGACCGCCTCGACGATGGCTTCTCGATTCACTCTTGATCCTGCCTCAACTCGGGCTGTCTCATCTCGGGCTGGGAGTATTGCCGTTCGATCTCCTCGATCTTGGCAACCCTCCGGGCGTGCCGATCGCCGCCCCAATCGACCGACAGCCACTCCTCGACGATCTGCCAGGCGAGACTCTCGCCGATCAGCCCGGCACCAAGGGTGAGGACGTTGGCATGATTGTGCTCCCTGCTGTTCCTGGCCGTAGAGATGTCGTAACACAGGGCGGCACGGACGCCGGGGACCTTGTTGGCGACCATTGCGGAGCCGATGCCGGCGCCGTCGACCACGATCCCGTATCGACATCCTCCGGACGCCACCTCACGCGCCACGGCATGGGCGAAGTCGGGATAGTCGACGGCTTCGTGGCCATCGGTGCCAAAGTCGACGACCTCGTGGCCGGCCTCCCTGAGCCGGAAGCCAATTCGCTCTTTGAGGGCGTACCCGCCGTGGTCGGCACCGATTGCGATCCTGGGTCGGCTGCCCTCCGGTGCAAAAGCGGGTCCCGAGGATGGCCCGGTCGGAGCGGGGGAAGTGGTCTCCGAGGCGACGACTCCGTCGAGGACACGTTCGACGAGCGAGCGAACCTCCTGTTCGGATGGAGACTGTCGCGAAGGAGACTGAGGCCCGGTTGGCAATGTCATCTGATCGGGTGGGGCCTCCTCACCCGATCCATCCTATAAAGGATCGCCCTACCCCCGGCTTGGAGCCATCCTATGTTCTTATGATGCGGTGATGGCCGATCGGGACCCCGCCTTCCTCTGGGAGACAGAGGCGCTTCGGACCTCGCCGAGCCCGTCCACGCCAGAGAGCCCCTCGACTGCCCGCGCTCACCAAGGCGACTGGATGACCCTACGTCAGGCCAGTGATGCCGCCGGCATCCCGCTCTCCACCGTGCGCAACTGGGCCCGAAAGGGCCGGGTGCCCACTGCGCTGGAGGAGTCCCCCGACGGGACACGCCGGATCGTCTCGTTGGCGGCGGTCGAGTCCCGAGCCCGCCAGACGGGTCACGCGCTCCCCCGGTCGGAGCCTCGGGGACATCGACTCGATCCACCCGCGGTCGAGCATGAGCACGTTTCGCCCCCACCGGGCACGATGCTCGTCCCGATCGCAGCCTGGGACAAGATGCTGATGCAACTGGGGAACCTCCATCAGGCCGGACAGGAGCTGGCGGAGGCCAGGGAAAGAGCGGCGCGTGCCGAGACGGAGGCAACGTTCCTCCGGGAGAGGCTCGCCGAGCTGCGTGAGGTGGCACCGCCTGCCGACTCCGACCCGGTGTTTGCCTCGGTCGAGAACGAGACGGCTCAATTCATCGAGGAGCCAGTCCCAGTCCCCAACCGTATGCCGCGCTTTAGCGCGTACCTCTGGCGCCTGGCGGTCTCGGACCGGGGCAAGCGAGGTCGTCATGGGTGACCCTGCCTGCTTCCTCGACCAGACCTGCATCACATGCGGCCGGGTCCTCGAGCCTGCTCAGCGTCTTGCCGGCATCTGTATCTGTGGCGAGCCGATCGAGGAACACGGCGGGCAACCGGAATGGAATCCGACCTGAGGGCCGCCCGAGGCCGCAGATTCTTCTCGATTGGGCCACGTGGCGGTGTTTTATTCGCGGCCGGGCTGCTCGATACGAACATATGTTCGATATGGAGACACCGTTCGAGCTGCCCCCCACGGATCATGTCCAACCGCAACCGGTCACGATGATCTGATCTCTGATCTGGGCTGGCTGCCGACTGGGGTGATGCTGGGTGCAGCTTTGGAGCGGGTGGACCGGTCCCGATTGTCCGGTTTCGAAACCGGGTCTTGTTGTTGCAGGCCCGGGCCC
>JAICRU010000164.1 GCA_025937235.1 Acidimicrobiia bacterium | reverse complement strand
GAGGGCGATGGCGCCCCCATTCACGTTGGTGCGCTCCCACAACGCCATGGGGTCGCTGCCACCGTGCTCCATGCGCCAGGCAACGGTGACGGAGGCAAACGCCTCGTTCACCTCGAAGAGGTCGATGTCGTCGATGGTGAGCCCCGCACGCTCGAGCACCTTGGTGGTGGCGGGAATGGGGCCGGTGAGCATCGTGATGGGGTCGACGCCGGCGAGAGAGAACGAAACGAACCGAGCCATCGGCTCCATGCCCAGCTCCTCCGCCTTGTCCTCCGACATGATGAGGACTGCGGCCGCCCCATCGGAGATCTGAGAGGAGTTGCCGGCGGTCACGACGCCGTCCGCCTTGAACGCCGGCTGCAGGGCCGACAGCTTCTCCATCGAGGTGTCCCAGCGGATGCCCTCGTCCTTGGTCATGATCTCACGACCGTCCTCGGTCTCGACCTCGACGGGGACGATCTGGGACTCGAAGCGCCGCTCCTCGGTGGCCCGGGCCGCCCGGCGATGTGACTCCAAAGAGACCGCGTCCAGCACTTCCCGGCTGAGGCTCCACTTCTCGGCGATCATCTCGGCCGAGATGCCCTGAGGGACGAGGCCCTGGCTGTAGCGCTCGAGCATCTTGGGCCCGAACGGCTTGCCCGGGCCCTGCTGGGAGGTGATGCCCATGGGAACCCGGGTCATCGACTCGACCCCAGCGGCGACCACCACGTCGTAGGCCCCGGCCATGACGCCCTGAGCGGCGAAGTGGGCCGACTGCTGGGACGACCCGCATTGCCGGTCGATCGTGACCCCCACCACCTCTTCGGGGAAACCGGCGGCGAGGGCGGCATTCCGCCCCACGTTCACACCCTGTTCGCCGGTCTGCATCACCGTCCCCATGATCACGTCTTCGATCAGGCCGGGATCGAGGTCGTTGCGCTCGACGAGCGCCCGGAGAGGGATGGCGGCGAGGTCGACCGGGTGGATGCCCTCGAGCTTCCCGTTCCGCCTTCCGACCGGGGTGCGGACTGCGTCGACGATGACCGCGTTCGACATTCGAATCCTTTCGCTCCGTGTCTCCCAACCTTATCGGCGCCGCCGCGATTCCGGTCGCAGACGGGGGAATACCAAGCGAATCCGATTGCACATAGAACACATGTTCGATAGGCTGGATGCGGTGACAGAACTGCCTTGGCCGCAACCGGCCTCCGGGGGATTGTTCGAACTGGGCCGTAGAGTCGCGGGTCGGGGCGAGTATCGCGGTCTCACCTTCCATGAGGTCGAAGCAAAGACCATCCTCAACCACGTCCCCTGGGACCGATTCGGGTTCAACTGGACGATCAACCCCTATCGAGGATGCAGTCATGCCTGCGTCTACTGCTTCGCTCGACCCACCCACGAGTACCTCGGCTTCGATGTCGGCTCCGACTTCGAGTCGGAGATCGTCGTGAAGATCAACGCCGTGGAACTCGCGAGGGCCGAGACCGCTCCGGGCCGATGGGCGGGGGAGTTGATCGCCATGGGCACCAACACCGACCCCTACCAGCCGGCCGAGGGGAAGTACCGGCTGACGCGTGGGGTCCTGGAAGTACTGGTGGAGCGGTCCAACCCGTTCTCGATCCTGACGAAATCCACTCTCGTGTTGCGTGATCTCGACCTGTTCGTGGAGGCTGCCCGACGTACCGAGATATCGGTCAACTTCTCGATCGGGACCATCGACCCCGAAGTGTGGAAGCTGACGGAGCCCGGAACCCCCCACCCGCGACGGCGCATCGAGGCGGTAGCCAAGCTGACCGAAGCCGGCGTGCCCAGCAGTGTGCTGGTCGCTCCGCTAATCCCCGGCATGTCCGACCGCCCGGATCAGATCGCGGCGGTGGAGGAGGCGTGCCGAGAAGCGGGAGCGCAATCGGTGTCCAAGATCATGCTGCATCTGAGGCCCGGGGTGAAACAGCACTTCATGGGGTGGCTGGCCGCGAAGCGGCCCGACCTCGTCCCGGAGTACGAGCGTCTGTACCGCAACCGCGCCTACCTATCGAAACCCAGGCGCACCAAGAGCCCCTACCGGCGAGAGCCGAAGCCTGAGCCGAAGCAACCGGTACAGACGTCACTCCCCTTCGGCTGACCCGGCGCGAAGCAGCGCCTCCCCGCGCGGTGAGACCCGATATCCGACCCGGAGGCTCTCCGTCAGCCCCAGTTCCTTCAG
>JAICRU010000135.1 GCA_025937235.1 Acidimicrobiia bacterium | reverse complement strand
CTCCTCCATTCGGCGACATAGTGCGGCGGCGTGCTCGATCTCTGTGTCGGTGATGTTGGCTACGGTCTTGGCCATGCACACAGGATCGAGGAGCGAACGAAGCTCGTAGACCTCGAGCAATTCCGACTCTGTCGGCTCGTGGACTATGAAGCCCCGATGCGGATCGGGGTCGACCAGACCTTCGGCGACCAACTCGGCCATCGCCTCTCTCACAGGAGTAGTCGATGTGTGCATTCTCTCGGCCAGCCTGGCCTGAAGGAGGCGCGTTCCAGGGCGAAGGGCGCCGGAAAGTATCTCGACCCGAAGACGCCCGGCGACCATCGCCTGGGCGGTGAGCCGTGTCAGGCTGTCGTCGATTGCTGAGGCATTTTCCGAATCCGTGATCACATCTGGTCTGACCATTTCAGGGCACTCTAAACGGGGCACCAAAACCGGCAATGCTTCCTCGACAATCGATTATATGGGAGATACGCTCCCCGTCCCTTGTCTCGGCCATGAGCAACGTGTCTCCGGGCAGATTGGAGGTTGACGACGTGACCGCGATGCTGATGGAGTTGGAGCCCGGCCCGGTGGCTTACTCGGTCACTCCGCTGGCCACAGCCGCCGTGAATACGGTGACCGAGTACGGAAGCGACGCGGCAGCTTGGAGCGAGAAGGACGGAACCCGGCTTTTCCAGCAAAAGCGGGGGGAGCCATCAGGGGAGGAGATCACGATCTCGCCAGTCGACACAGTCACAGACGAGATGGCCGAGTTCGCTCGCTGGATTCGTACCGGTGAGAAGCCGGGGACCGACCCAAAGGTCGCGATCTGGGGCGTCGATTTGCTCGAGGCGATCATCGAAAGCGCCGAGCCACGCCGCCCGGTCGATGTCGGATGACCCGGTCCAACAACGATGGCAACCCGGATGTGGTCGTAATTGGGGGTGGCCACAACGGGCTCACCTGCGGCGCCTACCTGTCGAAATGCGGACTTAAGGTCACGATCCTCGAGCGGGAGCTTGAAATCGGTGGCGGCACCTCCACTAAAGAGCTGACCGTCCCCGGGTTCAAGCACAATACCTGCGCCAACTACTTCCACGGCTTCGAGCTCTACCCGGTTGCACGCGAGCTCGAGCTCCATCGCTACGGGTTCGAGTATCTGAGCCCCGAGGTTCAGCAGGCTTACCTCTTCGGTGACGGCCGGGCGGTAGTGATCCACCGCGACCTGGATCCGACCATCGAGTCGATCGCCCGCTTCTCGGCACGGGACGCCGACGCCTGGCAGAAACTAACCGAGCGATTCCTCCCCGCACTCCCTCTGTTCATCGCCAACCAGTTCACCCCGCCCGCCAACGGCTCGGTCAACGCTGCGGCCGCCGTCGGCGGTGGCATGGTGGCCCAAGCCCTGGCTGACGAGCTCACCGGGCTCAGCCAGATGAAGCCATACGACGCCATCGACGGTTACTTCGAGGATGAGCACGTTCGAGTGCTGATGAAGAAGCTGGTTCACGTAGTTCAGGCGACCAACACGCCAGGTGTCGCATCGATGCTCCCCGCGTTCTTCCTCACGCTCAACAAGAACAGCATGGCCAAGGGGGGAACCCAACGCTTCCCCAACTCTCTTGCTGCCGTGCTCGAGGAGAACGGAGGCACCGTCATCACCGGCGCCTCGGTGAGGAAGGTGTTCGTAGAGAGAGGCCGGGCGGTCGGAGTCGAGCTCGAGGGCGGCGAGACACTCCGCGCCAGTCAGGCCGTGGTCGCCGGGGTCGACTTCCCCCAGATGGTCGAGATGCTTGATCCCGAATATGTCCCGGGCCCGGTCCGGAGCAAGGCGGAAGGCTGGGACTGGAACAGTGGCGGCAGCCTGGCCACCATCCATCTCGCCTTGCAAGAGGCGCCGAGCTACCGCGCCCTTGACTTCGACCCTGACGTGGCCCGGGCCTACAACCTCTCCTTCGGCGCCGATGACTCGGCGGAGCTCGAGGAGTCGTTGGACGATGTGACGAGGGGAGCCTTTCCCCGCCGCCCGGTGGGCAACGGTGCGTGCAACTCGGTGATCGACCCGAGCTATACCGACGGCAAGGGGCATGTCGCCTTCTGGTGGCCCTTCGCCCCCTACGTCGTTGATGGCTCGGCGTCGTCCTGGGACGAGCGCCGCCAGGAGTACCAGGAGCGGCTTCTCGACGTCTGGCGGTCCATCGCCTCCAACATCGGTGGGGACAACCTGCTCGGCGTCTATCTGCGCACCCCGCTCGACGTATCCAGGGACAATGCGGCGATGCGCCACGGTGCGGTGAGGATGGGCCCTTACACGCCGGAGCAGTCAGGCGCCAACCGTCCCCATCCCGATCTCGCCGATTTCCGCTTCCCTGGCGTGGCCGGTCTGTATCACTCGAGCGGGACCAGCCCCAACGGGGGCGGGGTGAGCGGGGCACCAGGCTACTGCGCAGCCGGGGTGATCGCCGGCGATCTCATGGTCGACCGGTGGTGGCCGGAGATGACACTCGAGTACGCCATCGAGTTGGCTGGGCTCTGATCGGTCGCGCGGCCTAGACGTCCTGACGCCAGAAGATCAGCTTCTTGTCCAGCCACTCCAGGACGAAGTAGAACACACCGCCGATCAAGCTGAGGATGATGATCACCGAGAACACCCGGTCGATCCTCAGTTGGAAGTTGTAGGTGTCGAGCAAAAACCCGAGCCCTTCGGCGGCTCCGACGAACTCGCCGACGATGGCGCCGATCAAGGCAAAGGTCAGCGCGGTCTTGATCCCCGCGAACATGAGCGGAGAGGCGCTGGGGAGCGAGACCTTGCGGAAGATCTGCATCTTCGAAGCCTTCAGCGACCGCATCAGCTGGATCATGTCGTTGGGCACGGTCTCGAGCCCCACCATGGTGTTGATCAGGACTGGGAAGAACCCGATGGCGATGGCCATCACGATTTTCGAGGTCTGTCCGTAGCCGAACCAGGCGATGAAGAGCGGCGCCAGAACGATCTTGGGGATCGCCTGGAAGGCGACCACGAAAGGATAGGTCAGCCGCTTCAGCGGCTCGAACACCCCGAGGACGATGCCGACAACAAGTCCGATCGTGGTCCCGATCAAGAAACCCCAGAAGATCTCGTTGAGGGTCACCAGGAAGTGGCCCATGAAGAAGTCCGAGGTGACCAGGGTGTAGAGAGCGGCCATGGTATCGGTGAAAGGGGGGAGGACGATCGGGGAGATCAGGCCCGCCCGGGGCAAGAGCTCCCACAAGGCGAAGATGAGGATCCCGGTCGCCAGCGTTCCCAGCCGCCACTTCCACTGCCCGCCCTCCAGGTCGAGCGGAACGTCCTCTGCTGTCGGGGCACCGGTCCGGGTCGCTTCAGTGGTCCGTAGATCCGTATTCTCGGTGGTCATCTCAGTTTCCTCTACGCTCCCTCGACCTCGGCAGGGACGCCCGACCTGCTCTCCTCCTTGTTGAGGAGCTCGCGGACTTCGAACACGAGCTCGGTGAAGGTCTGCTGTCTCATGACGTCGATTTCCCGGGGGTCGTCGAACGGTACATCGATCACCCCGGTCACCCGGCCCGGTCTGGGGCTCATCACCACTACCTTGTGGGAGAGGAACACAGCCTCCGAGATGTTGTGGGTCACGAAGACGACGGTGATTCCCGCCGGCCGGGTGAGGCGGAGTAGCTCCACGTTCATCGCCTCCCGGGTGAACTCGTCGAGGGCCCCGAAGGGCTCGTCCATGAGCAGTACCTTGGGGCGGTAGGCCAGGACCCGGGCCAGCGCCACCCGCTGCTGCATCCCGCCGGAAAGGTGCTGCGGCAGGGCGTTGCTGAAGTCGGTGAGTCCGACCATCTCCAGTGTCTCCGCCACGCGCTCTTGCATCGAGGACGGTTCCTGGCCGAACACCTCGGCAGGGAGCATGACGTTCTTCTCGACCGTCCGCCATGGGAGCAGAACGGCTCGCTGGAACATAATTCCCATGTCGCGGCTTGGCCCGGCGAGGGGCTGTCCTTCGAACAACACACGGCCAGCCGTCGGAGGCAGCAGTCCCGCCACGATGTTGAGCAGAGTGGTCTTGCCGCAGCCGCTTGGCCCCACGAGCGATACGAAGGAACCTTCCGGGATCGGCAATTGGACTGGACGCAGCGCCTCTACGTCGCCGCGTCCTTTCGTCCGATAGGTCTTCGCCACAGAATCCAACTCGAGTATCACGCTTCGCTCACTCGTCTCGTCATCGCCATTCTGCTGGCTGCTCGGACAAAGCGAGCCCCGGCGCCGATGGTACGACGCCGGGACCTCTCACCGGTGGGCTGACGATCCCGCCCTCCGGGTCAACCCTCGTAGGTGACAGCAGCGACTTCCTCAGGATCGAAGTCGTTGATGGCAGGGATCAGCGATTCCTCGAGCAGTACGTCGAGGTCTACCGCGCCCGGCTCGATGGCGCCTTCCTCTTCCGTGCCTTGTGACGCGAAGTCGAGGTAGAGCTCCCAGCCCTCGCGATAATGGGTTCCATACGGCTCGCCCTCGAGCGCCGGAGGTGGCGTTTTCAAGTCGGCGGTCGCTTGCCAGAAGGCCTCGCCGAGCGCCTCGTCTTCCCACAACTCGGGTTCTATGTCCCGGGTTAGCTGCTTGGCTTGATCCTGGTTGGCCACGACCCAGGCCTCGCCCTTGGCTATAGCCCTGCCGAGCCCGGCGAGGAGGTCTTGGTTCGCCTCGAAGTAGTCGCAAGTGACCACAGGGGAAGTGGCCTGGAAGTACTGGAACTCCTCGGGCATCAGCTGAACGAGGGGCATGCCCGCCGCCTCGATCGATGCGACGTCGAAGATGCTCGACGAATAGGCCTGCGCATCCCCGTTCTCGAGGGCCTGGAACGTGACGGGGCCGCCCTCTCCGATCGGCAGGAGCTGGTAGTCCTCGCCTTCCTGCAGATCAACTGAGGCCATGATCGCCCGGAT
>JAICRU010000028.1 GCA_025937235.1 Acidimicrobiia bacterium | reverse complement strand
GTCGAAGTCCGAGTCGACGAACTCGATGTGCTCAGCGACACCGACGGTCCTGAACACCCGGCGGGTGACCGAGTTGTAGAACGTCTCGGCCAACTCCCAATCCTGGCGGTCGGAGATGAGGCCGGAGTACACGGCCTTGACGGCTACCCAGACCAGGGGATCATCCGACCGCATGCCTAGGAGGTGGCTGACCGATTCCATGACCCGGTCTACGACCACCGTGTAGAGCCTGAGCCGCTCGATGGCGTCGGCCTGCATGCCATGCCAGTCCCGTTCCTCGAACCGGCGCGGGGCCCGTAGGTTGATGGCCCTGAACCTGGACACATACTCCTCGAACCCTTCGAGTATCCGGTTGGCGCCCAGGTTGGAGAGACGGCTGTCGGTCAGCGCCCCGCCCGACGGCTTTCGCTCAGCCGACAAACGAGGAGACCACTTCGACCACCCGGTCGGGATGGGTCCAGGGCGCTTCGTGGCGCACACCGGGCAACTCGACCACCGTGACATTGGGCAAGGCGGCGGCGAGCTCGTACTGCCATGCCGGTGGGACCAGCTCGTCAGCGGTAGGGATCACCACCAGCGTCTCCACTTCGACCTTTCCGATCCAAGGCCGGGAATCGAAACGGAGCAGGGCCAGGGTGGCCTGGGCTCCGGCATCGACGTCGCGACGATGGGTCTCCTCCCAAAGCCAGCGGGCGTGACGCTCATCCACGGCCCCGGTCCACCTCAGGTACGTCGACCGCACCTCTGGCGTCCCGAGCCCGGTGAGCCGCTCCCAAGCCCGGGCCAGGATCGCTCCGGCCGCCCGGAGGAAGCGGTGAGGCTCGGGGTGGTGGGTGAAGGTGGCGATGAGCGCCAGGCGGTCGACCCGATGTGGATGGCGATGTGCGAAAGCCTGAGCAATGGCCCCGCCCATCGAGTACCCGACAGCCGAGACCTGACCCACGCCCATGGCATCGAGAACTCCCGCCATGTCGTCGGCCAGGTCCTCCACCTCGAATCGGTCGCGGGCCAATGGCGCCAGACCGTGACTGCGATGGTCGACCATGATCACCCGGTATTTCTCGGCCAGCCTCGGCCCGATCCGATACCACTCGGCCAGCGAAGAGCCGGCCAGGCCGTGGATGAGGAGCAAGATCGGAGCACCCTCAGGCCCCGCCTCCCGGACCACGAACTCCTGGTCGCCCACAAAAACGGTCCGCCCCGCGCTCCGCCAGGGATGCTCTTGCGGGGGACGGAAGCGAGGGCTGATTGGGGGGGCGAAGGCACGCCACAGGATCACGGCTGCCAGCAGACGCCAGAAGGTCTTCATCGGCTCTTCCCGGTCGTCGCGAAGACCAACTCGTCGACCGGACGGCCTCCAACGAGATGCTGGTCGATCACCCGATCCAGGGCCTCACGATCGAGGTTGGCGTACCAGGTGCCCTCGGGATAGACGACACAGATCGCCCCCTGCTCGCAAATGCGAAGACAGTCGACCTTGCTCCTCAGGACGGATCCTCGACCGGGCTCGACCGGACTCGGCTCGACTCCAGGTTTCCCCGACCAAGCGGGTGGCGCGGAGGCGAGCCCTGTCTCCTTCAGTCGGGCTTTGAGGTGGGCCCACAGCTCATGGGTGACCTCGCGCGGAGCGCATTTGGGTGTGGTCTGATCGGCGCATAGGAAGATGTGACGCCCGACCCTCGGGATGGAGAGCGCCTGTGAGATGCTCTCCAGACGATCCTCCTGGTTCATGACGCCATCCTCACCGCGTTCATGGGATGACCTTGATGCCGACACCGTGCTTGATCGCGCCGATGACCGACGAGCCTGCGACCAGATGGAGGTACTCATCGACCGAATCCCGAGGAAGAGCCACCAGCAGACCCCCCGATGTCTGGGCGTCGGCCAGGACCCGCAGGTCATCCTCGCCCACCTCTGAGTCCACGAAGTCGAGAATCGACTTGAGATTCCGCTGCGAGCCGCCGGCCCACATCCCGAGTTGGAGGAGCTCCCTCGCCCCTTCCAGGACAGGGACATCCTTGGTGGACACCATGGCGCCGACCCCCGAGGCGAGGCACATCTCGCGGAGATGTCCCAACAGGCCAAAACCGGTGACGTCGGTGGCGGCATGGGCACCCCCCTGAGCCAGACACCTCCCGGCCACGTCATTCAACGTCATCATGGTCTCGATAGCCCTCCGCGCCACGTCGGGGGGGCACTGGCCCCGTTTGATGGCGGTGGTGATGATCCCGACGCCCAGGGGCTTGGTCAAGATCAGGGCGTCACCCTCCTCGGCACGAGAGTTGGGGACATACGACTCGGTGCCGACCATCCCGGTGACCGCGAACCCGTACGTCGGCTCGGGCCCGTCGATGGAATGGCCTCCCAGCACGGTGCACCCCGCCTCGGCCATGACGTCGAGGCCACCCCGAACCACCTCTCGAGCGATATCGAAGTCGAGTGTGTCCCGGGGCCAGGCCAGATACTGGAGTGCGGTCATAGGGGTGCCCCCCATGGCATAGACGTCGCTGAGGGCGTTGGCGGCGGCAATCCGGCCCCAATCACGAGGAGCGTCGACCACGGGAGTGAAGATGTCGACCGTCTGGACCAACGCCCGCCCATCGCCGAGGTCGTACACCCCGGCGTCGTCGGAGCCCTGCACACCGACGAGAAGTGCGGTGTGAGTGGTGGAAGCGTGATCTTGCACCGCACCCATCACGAACGAGAGCTCGTCCGGGCCCAATTTGCAGGCACATCCGGCTCCGTGGGAATACTCGGTGAGGCGAACCCGGGTCACCCGACAGAAGATAGCCCTGGCCCCACACCGACCTTCCCCGGTCTGCGCCCCGTCTCCTGATAGCACCTGGCCCGGAATTAGCCTCCCCGACTCATGTCCGATGAACCGACCTTCCTGACCCCTGCCGCCCACGAGAAGATGAAAGAGGAGCTCGAGCACCTCAAGACCGCCGGGCGACGGGAGATCGAGGAGCGCATCGCCGAAGCGAGGTCACATGGCGACCTACGGGAGAACGCGGACTACGACGCCGCCAAGAACGACCAGGGCCTGATGGAGGCCCGGATCAGGAAGCTGGAGCACCTCCTCAACACCTCCGAGGTGAGGGCCGTCACCGCCACCGGTCAGGTTGAGATCGGCTGTGTGGTCACTGTGACCGATTCCGATGGCGACGAACTGGACTATTTCGTGGCGCCCCAGGAGAACAAGGTGCCGGGTCTTCTCCTCGCCTCCCCCAGCAGCCCGATGGGAGAGGCCCTCCTCGGTGCCACGGTGGGGGAGATGGTGTCCTACAGGGCGCCGGGAGGGACGTTCCAGGTCACCGTCAAAGCAGTTCGCCCTTACGAGGGGTAGTTACTCTCTGCCGGTTCGCCGTTCCAGGGGTTCCGGTGAGACTCCGACTCAGAAGACCGCGCCAACTCGCCAGAGACCTGCTTGCTGCCGCGCGCCGTGACCACGAGGAAGTCGCCGACTACCTGGAAAACCACGGCGAGGAGTGGGAGGCGCTCGCCGAAGCTGCTCCAGGCGACGCAGCCGACGTACTCGAGCAGCTGACCGAGGAGGACGCCGCCGGCCTGCTCGCCGAGCTGGAACCGGGGGATGTCGCCGACATCCTGGAGCAAATCTCCCCTGAGCTCGCCGCCGAGCTGGTCGAAGACGTCCCCCTCGAGGACCTGACGGCAGCGGTGAGGGAGATGACCGGCGAGGCGGCTGCCGACCTCCTCTTCGAGCTCGACGACGACGTCACCGAGAGTGTCCTGGCGATGCTCGACGATGAGTCGGAACTGGAGATCCGACGTCTCCTCGAGTACCCGTCGGACACGGCTGGTGGTCTCATGACGACGGAGATCGCCGCGCTGCCGATCGGGCTCACGGCGGGTGAGGCCATCGAGCGGATCCGCCAGCTCCACGACGAATACGAAGACCTGTCGTACGTCTACGTCGTCGACGACGAATCCCGCCTCGCCGGGGTCATCTACTTCCGCGACTTGGTCTTCGCCCGGCCGGGGGCCAGCCTCGATGAAGTCATGGTGCCCGAGCCGGTATCTGTCGAAGCCATGAGCGACCGGGAGGAGGTTGCCGAGCTGGCCCAGCGTTATCGCCTCTTCGGCATCCCGGTGGTGGACGAGGAAGGCGTCCTCCTGGGTGTCGTCACCACGGACGCGGTCCTCGAGGCGGTGCAGGACGAGGCTACCGAGGACTTCGCCGCCGCGGTGGGCGCCGGCCTCGGTGAGACGGTCTACACCGACGTGACCAAGTCGTTCCGGTCGCGGGCGCCCTGGCTGGTCCTCAATCTCGTTCTCGCCCTGTTGGTCGCCTATGTGATCGAGAGACAAACCAACATCATCTCGACCGAGCCGGTGCTGGCCGCACTGATGCCGATCGTGGCGACTCTGGGTGGGAACGGGGGTAACCAGAGCCTGGCAGTGATGATCCGCTCCCTGGCCTCGGACGACGTTCCCCGAGCCCAGGTGACCTCGATACTGGCTCGACAGGCCGGGGTTGGCTTGCTCAACGGCCTTCTTCTCGCCGTTGCCGCCTCTGGCCTCACCTACGTCCTCGTCGACTCCGGTGTATTCCAGAGCAATTCGACGCCGACGGAGGTTGCGTTCGTCGTGGGCTTGGCCTGCCTGGCCAACCTTTTCATCGCCACCCTTGCCGGGTCGGCAATCCCCCTCATCCTGCGTCGGCTCGGGCTGGACCCGGCGTTGGCCTCGTCGATCCTGCTCACGATGATCACCGACCTGGTCGGGTTCGGGGGCTTTCTCCTAGTGGCCGCGGCGTTGCTGTGATCAGCTACCGATGATGACGTCGGGAGATTCGGCAAACGGGCCCTGGAACACGACGACACCGGCGTTCTGAACGCTGGCGAAGTGATGCTCCTGGATGAGCTGGGTTTCCGCCTCGGTCCGCTCGGCCTCCGGCTTCCGGAAGGCGTCGACCGCGGCGGCGTCGTCGAATATCTCGGCGCCATAGGTCACGGTCCCGTCGTCGACCAGGCCGACCGTGAAGTTCTCCATGTCCACGTCGGTGTACGCACCCGGCGGGATCACGATGAACAGCGTCTCACCTGCGGGATCCGAGACACGCGCCACCACCTCGTATCCGCTCACCGATTCGCCGACCAATGTGGTGGGGGCCGCCGATGCATCGGTGGGTGTGGTCGTGGTGCTCGCCTCGGCGTCGACCGTGGTCGCGCTGGAGATGAGGGACGATGTGGTGCTGAGTTCCGTGGTCTCGCCATCGTCGCACGCGCTGATCGCAAGGAGCAACGCGAGCACCAGTGAGAGACGGAGCGCTCGTGAGGAGGTCATGAGTTGACAAACGTACCCCGCCCGCTTGCGGTTCCAAACCGCCAGTTAAGGTTGCGCCCGATGTACGGCAGACGGACGGCCGCGCTATTGGTCGCGTCCGCATCGATCATCGGGCTCTATTTGGTGAGCACCCAACCCGAGCCCGCGGCCGCGGCCGAGGCGTGCCCCCCGGTGACTCTCGACGTGCTGTTCCCGCCGACCACACTGCCACCCGAGACGACAACGACGCTTCCGACAACCACGACGGCCCCACCGGTCACCACCACGACCACGCCGGCGACGACCACGGTTCCCGCAACCACGACCACGACACCCACCACCACGACCACCATCGATGATGGCGAAACGACCACCACCGCGCCTGAGCCAACGACCACCACGGCTCTACCCGCAACCACTGCGCCGCCCGCCACCACGACCACGGTCCCCGCCACCACCACCCTGCCGCCACCTCCAGCTTGTGACCCCTTCGTGTACGACATGGCCTGGCCGCTGGCCGGGGTGGGCGCCATCGGCTCAGAGTTCGGCGCCGACCGTGACGGGGGTGCACGGAAACACGAAGGGAACGACATTGCGGCCCCCAAGCTGACTCCGGTAGTGGCGGTGGCCGATGGTGTGGTCACCAATGTCGTCCAAGATCAGGGGACTCCCCATTGCTGCTACGCCATCATCGGGCATGCCGACGGCTGGTCGTCTTATTACATACATCTCAACAACGACGTGTTCGGCACCGACGATGGTCTCGGGGTGGGGGTGCGAACCGATCTGGTGACTGGCGCTCCAGTAAGGCGAGGCGAAGTGATCGGCTGGGTGGGCGACTCGGGCAACGCCGAGGACACGATCGACCACCTCCACTTCGAGCTGCACGATCCCCAAGGGCTCGCTGTCGACCCACGGCCCAGCCTCCTCGCCGCTCAGTCGGCCATGACGTTCGCCGAACCACAACCGGGCTGGCCCTACACAGACGACGACGGCCGGCCAGGCGAGCCGGCGGCGGCGCTGCTCTTGACACGTGGCCTCCTCCTCGGATGCGACGGGTCTGCGCTGAACTTCTGTCCCGACCAGCCCGCCGACCCGCAGTTCGCGTCCCTGGTCGCCGATCACTACGCAGGCAAGACGACTCCACGGCTGGAGGGCAAGTACCAACCCGTAACGGGCACCGCCATGTGCCCACCAGTCGACACTTGCCTTCTCCATGGCTTGACCGAGGCGGACATCGCCCGGCTGGCGATCTGGGTGCGGATCGACGCCCTGGTGGCGACCCTTCGCTCGAACGTTGGACCGGAGGATGTGCGGGAGGTGTTCCTGCCGACGGCCGAGGAGGCGGACGCGAAGCTTCGAGACATCGGGGCACGCGCGGCCTGCAACCCCCCGCTGGACCAGGCGCGGGTGCTCACCAGGGACGAAGCCGTCCATCGCATGGTCAGCTGGATGTCGGGCCAGAACCCCCAGCCCTGCCCTCCTCCGGGTCAGTAGACGCGTTGGTAATACAGCCGGGCGAGGTCGGCCGTCACTGAGCCCTCAATGAATAGCCTCGGGCCCACAGCCGAGACCGGCTGAATCTCCCGAACCGTGGAGATGGCCAGCACCTCCTGGGCCAGGTCGAGGCGATCGAGTGGCCAGCTTCCCTGCACCACTTCTACCCGTAGCTCTGCGGCCAACTCGAGCATCACCCGGCGTGTTATGGAGTCGAGGATCCCCAACCCGAGCCCTGGTGTCTCCAAGACCCCGTCCACTACCCACGCCACCGAGAAGGTCGGCCCCTCGAGCATGACCCCATCGACAGTGGTGAGCAGGGCATCGTCGAAGCCTTCGGCCGCTGCTCGTCTGCTGGCGGACAGGTTGGGGGCATAGGAGAGCACCTTGGCCCCGGCCAGCTCCCAGTCGGCGCCGGCGGTGTGCCAGGGCGCTTGCACCGGGAGGAGGCGGGTCGGGACCTCACCCTTGATCCATTCGTGGGCGAACACCACGGTCAGTGGATCGTGGTTCACGCCGGGCACTGCAGAGCCCCTGGTCACCACCACCCTCACCACGCATTCGGGGCATCCCGCCGCGACATCCTCGACCCAGGTGCTCAGCTCCTCACGGCCCGGGATGGCGATATCCAGAGCCTTGGCACTTCGCTCGAGACGGTCGAGATGGGCGTCGAGGGCGAAAGGCCGCCCGGAGTAGGCCTTGATCACCTCGAAGCACCCGTCACCGCGGAGGACGGAGGAGTCGCTCACTGGGACGAACCCGGTGGATTCGACGCCGTTGATCAGCACTCGGGAGGTCATGACGCCAACCTCATCCCGATCGGGGCGTGTGCCAGTTGGTGATGGGAAGGCGGCGGTCCTTTCCGAAGGCCTTGACCGTGATCTTGACCCCGGGAGCTGCCTGACGACGCTTGTACTCGTTGCGATCGACCATCCCGGCTACCTGCCTCACCGTCTGGGCGTCGAACCCTCGCTCGACTATCTCGGCGACCCCTACGTCCGACTCGACGTAGAGGCTGAGTATCTCGTCGAGGACCTCGTAAGGAGGCAAGCTGTCCGAGTCCTTCTGGTTTGGCCGCAGCTCGGCCGACGGCGGCTTGTCCATGGTGCTCTGCGGGATCACGTCACCGTCCTTGTTGCGCCATCTCGCCAGGTCGTACACAAGGGTCTTGAACACGTCTTTCAACACCGAGTAGCCGCCGACCATGTCGCCATAGAGGGTGGCGTATCCCGCCGCCATCTCCGACTTGTTGCCGGTGGCGATGACCATCGGTCCGTGCTTGTTGGAGATCGCCATCAGCATCGCCCCTCTCGCCCGCGCCTGGAGGTTCTCCTCGGCGGTGCCGAAATCAGTCCCGGCGAAGACCGGGGCCAGCGTCTCGAGGAACGCCGAGTACACCCCGTCGATGGGGAGGAGGTCGAATCTGATCCCCAGGCTCTCGGCGAGGGCCCTGGCGTCGTCGATCGAGTGCTGTGAGGAGAAACGGGAAGGCATGGCGACGCCCCACACTGCCTCCGAGCCGAGCGTGTCCGCGGCGATCACCGCGGTGAGGGCCGAGTCGATGCCACCCGACAGACCTATCACCACCTGCCGGAAGCCGTTTTTTCGCACGTAGTCGCCCAGGCCGGTCTGCAGGGCTCGATAGACCTCCTCCTCGGCCCCGAGATGCTCGCTGACCGATCCGGGAGTCGCCGTCTCCCCCCGCAGGGGAAGGTCGACCAGGAAGGTGTGCTCCTCGAACTGGGGCGAGCGGTGGACGATGGTGCCGTCAGCTGCGACGGCGAGCGAGCACCCATCGAACACCAGCTCGTCCTGGCCCCCGACCAGGTTGAGATAGACAACAGGCACCTCAGATGCCCGTGCCCGTCCCACGATCATCGCCTCGCGCTCACGCGCCTTGCCTTTGTGAAATGGCGACGCATTGATGTTCAGGAGCACCTGCGCCCCCGCATCCGCCTGCTCCTTCGGCGGACCGTCCGGAAGCCAGATGTCCTCACAGATGGACACGCCGGCCTTGAGCGGTCCCAGGTCCCAGACTCGGGCCGGATCCTGTCCGATGGCGAAGTAGCGATCCTCGTCGAAAACGCCATAGTTGGGCAGCAGGACCTTGTGATAGACGCCCGCGACAGCACCGTCGTGGAGGACGGCGGCGGCATTTGCAACACGCCGGCCCTCCGCGTCCGCTGCCCCACGTGCCGGCCGGTCCGATCGGTCCACGAATCCGACGACGACCGTGGTGGAACCGGAACTTGCGGCAAGCCGCCCCAGCGCATCGAGCCCGGCCCGGACGAAATCCGGACGCAACACCAGGTCTTCGGGGGGATAGCCGTTGATCGCGAGCTCGGGCAGGAGCAATACGTCGGCCTTCTCTGCCTCCGCCCAGGCCATGGCCTCGGCGATCCGCTCCTCGTTGCCCGCGATGTCGCCGACGCGGAGATTCAGCTGGGCCCCGGCGACACGTACTGGCACACCGCCACGATACGCCCCGTCATACCCTGTCGGACGTGACCGAGCGACGAATCTCTCCTCCGCCACCCGCGGACGCAGTGCGCCTCGCAGAGCTCGTGCCCGACGAGCCAACGGCCGTTGCAGTGGCCGAGCTCGTGTCGAGCGGCGCCGACCCGGTGGGCGCATTCGCCCGGCTGATCCCGATGCTCGAGGCCGATCCTGGGATCGTTGGGGACGCGACCTCGATTCGGCGGGCCTGTGCTCTCGCCGGGGCATCTCGTGCCCTGAGCCAGGCGGTGGCGCGACACCCTGGTCTCCTGCACGGCGCTGCCCCGGATGAATCGGTGCCATTCCTCGCCCGCGCCGCCCTGACACCGATCGCCGCCGACGACCTTGCCGGGGTCCTCGACCTCAGGGAGGCTACGGCCCGGTTCTCGGACGCCATCGATCTTCTGGCTGCCGACGTGCTGGCACAGTCGCGAGTCGCCGTGTCGGCTCGCCACCGACTCGTGAGCGCCCTGCCCTTTGCCGTCATCGCCATGGGGAAATGGGGGGCGCGAGAGCTGAATTACTCCTCCGATCTCGATCTGGTGCTGGTCCACGACGCGGGCGGCGAGGAGGAGACGGCCAGCCGAAGCGCCGCCCTGGCCCTGGCCACGGCGTTCGTGACGCGGCTCTCCGCCCGGGCCGGCGATGGCTACGGGCTTGTAGTCGACGCCGATCTGCGTCCGGAGGGATCGATCGGCCCTCTCTCCCGGAGCCTTGCCTCCTACGCCCAGTACTACGCCAGATGGGGTGAGCCATGGGAGCTTCAGGCCTTGCTCAAGGCCAGACCCGCCGCAGGCCATGTCGGGCTCGGCGAGCGGTTCACGACGATGGTGGAGCAGGTCATCTGGGAAAAGGGCCTCGATGTCGATTCACTACGCAGCATTCGGAGGCTGAAGGAGAGAGCCGAGGATGGGGCGCGGCCTTCGGACATCAAGAGATCCCGGGGTGGCATTCGTGACATCGAGTTCTCGGTGCAACTTCTCCAGTTGGTCCACGGCCGGCTGGAGCCGGACCTACGGGCGCGGGCCACACTCGACGCTCTCCAAGCCCTCACGGATTTCGGGCTCGTGGCAGAGGAGGATCGCAATCGCCTCGATGACGCCTATCGGTTCCTGCGCGATCTCGAGCACCGGATCCAGCTGTGGGATCTCCGGCAGACCCAAGACCTACCCGCCGATCAGGAGCGAAGGGCTCAGCTAGGTCGCTCGCTGGGGATGACTGAGGACCCTGCCCGTCAACTGGAGGAAAAGCTGAGCGAGGTTCGATCTGTGGTCCGGGATGTGCACGAGCGCCTCTACTTTCGGCCGATCCTGGATGCGCTGGTGGGCTCGCCCAGTGCCAGGCTCGGCATCCGGGAGGCCGGTCTGCGGCTGGAGGCGCTCGGGTTCCGCGACGTCACGGCCGCCCGTCGGGCCCTGGAGGAGCTGACCTCCGGGCTCAGCCGTCGCTCCCGGGCCATGCATCAGGTCTTGCCTCTCATGCTCGACTGGCTCTCGTTGTCCCCCAATCCGGACCTGGGACTGGCTCAGCTCCGGATCGTCCTCGCCAACACCCCTGACCACGCCGCCCTGGTGACCCTGCTCCAGGTCAATCCCCTGGCGGGAGAGCGTCTCTGTCGTCTGCTCGGGACCAGCCGGCTGATCGGCGACCTCATCGACCGCATCCCCGAGTTCGTGCCACGTCTGGCCGATGAGCGGCTGCTCGGCGAGATTCGCAGTGCGCCGGAGGAGACGAGGCGTCTCGTCGGCCTCCTCGAGTCACGGCCCGATCTCGACGCCAGGATCGGCACCATCCGCCGCATGGCCCGACGGAGGAAGCTGCGGATCGCAGCCAGGGACATCCTCGACCAGGCAGACACCATCACCACCCTTCGCTCGCTGACGGACAGCGCCGATGCCGCCGTGGCGGGCGCCCTGCTCGTGGCCACCGACGGCGACCCTTCCGGGTTCTCGGTGGTGGCGATGGGGAAATGGGGAGGTGGGGAGCTTTCCTACGGGTCGGATCTCGACGTCATGTACGTCTTCGACGACGAGACACGTCGGGATTGGGCGCTGCGCATCCCCACCGACATGGCCAGGGTGCTGTCCGAGCCGAGCCGACACGGCGAAGCCTATGCCTTGGACGCCGAGCTCAGGCCGGAGGGTCGGAAGGGGCCGATGGCCAGGACGTTGGAGAGCTTCCGCCGGTATTACGAGGAGTGGGCCGAGCCATGGGAGATGCTGGCCCTGGTGAAGGCAAGGGTCGTGGCCGGGGATGCCGACGTCGGGACCGCATGGTCGGAGATGGTCGATCGGTTCGTGTGGCGACCCCAGCTCCCGGCCGACTACCAGCGCTCCATCCGTGAGATCAAGGCCAGGGTCGAGAAGGAACGGATCCCAGCGGGCGAGGATCCCGACTACCACCTCAAATTGGGACCGGGGAGCATCAGCGACATCGAGTTCCTCACCCAACTCCTCCAGCTACGTCATGGTGGGCAGACATACCGGCTTCGTATCCCGGGAACCCTGGAGGCGCTGGAGACGCTTGCGACGGAGGGGGTGCTGCAGCCGCAGGAGCACGGTGCGTTGAGCGAGTCTTATCTGTTCTGCACCCGGGTCCGTCTTCGTCTCCATCTCCAGATGGGTCGCGCGGTCGACTCACTACCCACCGGCCCCGAGGAGCTGCGCAGCCTCGGCGCCTCACTCGGGTTCGATCGTGCGTCCGAGCTTCGGGAGGAGTACCGCCGGGTCACTCGACGTGCTCGACAGGTATTCCGAGCCCGCTTCTATGAGTGATCGCGACAGGGTTAGCCTCGCGCCTCGATGATCGATCGTGAGCATCTCGATGTCCTGGTCGACGGGATCGTGACCCAGGCGGTAGAGCTGCGTCGTCTGCTCCACCGCCACCCGGAGCCAGCCAACGAAGAGCATCAGACCACCGCCCTGATCGCCTCTTCTCTCGACGAGAACGGGATCACCTATCACCATCGCAAGCCCCGGACCGGTCTCTGGCTCGACATCGGGGCGGAGCCCAGGATCGCTTATCGAGCCGATCTGGACGCCCTCCCCATCGAAGAGCCCGAAGAGAACACCCCACGCTCACAGAACCCGGGCTGGATGCATGCTTGCGGACACGATGCACATGCCGCGATCGCCTTCGGCATAGCCGTCGCCCTGCGTCGTCTCGATCCCCCGACCGGGGTCCGGATCCTTTTCCAGCCCGCCGAGGAGGCATTCCCTGGCGGCGCGGGCCAATTCGTCGACGAAGGCCTCGTCGATGGCCTCAAGGGGATCTTCGCGTTTCACATCGACCCCTCCTTGGAGACCGGCAAGATCGGGAGCCGGGTCGGGCCGATCACCGCCAGTGCCGACAAGTTCACCCTCGTACTCGAAGGGCCCGGCGGGCACACAGCCCGTCCTCATCAGACGGTTGACCTCATCGCCGATGCGGCGCGACTCGTCCACGAGCTGCCCGGGGTCCTGCGGAGGACCGTCGACGCGCGCAGCATCCTGACCGTGGCCTTTGGCTCGATCCAGGGCGGGACTACGTCCAACGTCATACCGACTCGGGTCGAGCTACAGGGGACGGCGCGCACGCTCGACCGCGGCCTATGGGACGTCCTCCCGGGTCTCATGGACAAGGCGGTCGGCAGCCTGATGGCATGGTCCGGGGCGAGATACTCCCTCGATTACGTCCAGGCCATCCCGCCCGTGGTGAACGATCACGCCGTGGTCAACACGGCCGCCGCCGCGATCACAGACCTGCTCGGCGAGGGGGTAGTGGTGCCAACGGAGCCCTCGATGGGCGGGGAGGATTTCGCCAACTACCTGTCGGTGGCCCCGGGTGCCCTGCTCCGGCTCGGGTCGGCGGGGAGAGGCCATGACCTGCACTCGCCGGGGTTCAGCCTGGACGAGGGGACGATCGGGGTCGGCATCCGAGCCGGCATCGCCGCGGTGGTCGGTCTGATCGACGGTCTCTGATCGGGGATGCCCGGCCCGCGTTGGTACGATCGGCTCGTGGCCACCGAGAAAAGGGTGCTGCGAGAGGACTCTCCCTACGAACCTCACATCGGTGAGACCCGTCAATACTGGCGAGACATCATCCTCGGGGTCAACGACGGCCTGGTGTCGACCTTCCTCCTGGTCGTCGGTGTGGTCGGCGGCGGTCTCGAGACCGATCAGGTACTGCTGACAGCGGTTGCCGGCGCTTTGGCCGGGGCTATTTCGATGGCTGCTGGTGAGTACCTGGCAACGAAGTCTCAGGATCAGGTGCTCGAAGCGGAGCTGAAGTTGGAGCGGGTCCACATTCGCGAGCATCGGCAACAGGAGCTCGACCAACTCACCGTGATGTTCGGGGATATGGGCCTGCAGCCCGAGGACGTGGACATGGTCGTAGCCGCGTTCGACCGGTCAGACGACGCGATCCTCAACGCGATGAAGGCGCTGGAGTTCGGTTTCGTCGAATCCGAGCGGCGCTCGCCCTACCGGGCCATGATGGCTTCGGGTGTGCTCTTCCTGGTCGGGGCCCTGCCCGTGGTGCTTCCATTCCTCATCTTCGAGAATGCCAACGAGGCTCTGCTCTGGGCCACCGTGCTCGCCCTCACCGGGTTGTTCGTGGTGGGGATCGTCAAGGCGAAGGTGGCCCGCAACAACTGGTTCACCTCAGGGTTGGAGAACCTGGTCATCGCCGGAGTGGGCGGGGTGATCGCCTGGTTCATCGGCGACATGATCGGCACCGCCCTGGTGTGAGGGGCACTAGACGATATCACGCACTTTGCTTGCAGTTGCAAGCAGCTTGCAGTATGCTTGCATTAAGTGAACCAGAGCAAGCACAACGACCTCGGCGAGTTCATCCACCAGCAGCGGGAGAGGGCCAACCTCTCACTTCGCCGTCTGGCGGAACGGGCCGGGATCTCCAACCCCTATCTATCCCAGATAGAGCGCGGGATCCGCAAGCCCTCGGCTGAGATCCTGGGCCGTCTTTCCCGGGCACTCGAGATCTCTGCCAACACCCTGTACTCCAGGGCCGGCTTCATCGACACGGAGCTGGAGTCGCCGAGCATCTACGAGGCGATCGAGGCAGACAACCTGC
Organism: Acidimicrobiia bacterium; assembly: GCA_025937235.1. GTDB lineage: Bacteria > Actinomycetota > Acidimicrobiia > Spongiisociales > ZC4RG35 > JARDZU01. The sequence continues at coordinate 19,672 of JAICRU010000028.1, read as the reverse complement.
TCAGCGCCAGCGAGAAGAAGGTGCTGCTCGACATGTACAAGGCGTTGATCCATTCCAATGGGTCACACGTGAACCAGACCGAACAGGAGTGACATGAAGACCAAGAACGTGCTCTACGCCGTCGTCGGGGCTCCAGTCGTCGCCGCCCGCAAGGTGGGCGACAAGGCCGGTGATATCCGCACCAGGCTGAGCGAGAACGCCACCGGTTACGGCCAGGCCGCCGAGAAGGCGATCGACAAGTGGGCCGTCGAAGGTGAGAAGGTCGTGGGCCGCATCTCCGATGGCAAGGTCGTCGAGGAGATCTCGTCGAAGGTCGACCTCGACCAGGCCAAGGAGCAGGTCGGCAAACTGCGCGACCAGCTCGAGGACATGCTGGCCACGTGGCGGAACTCGTTCCGTCCCGAGAAGAGCGCCGTCTCGACAAAGCCGGCTGAGCCGGCCAAGGCGCCCGCCAAGAAGCCGGCTACGAAGACCGGCACCGTCAAGCCTTCTGCTGCCAAGACGACCAAGTCATCCGCAGCGAAGACGAGCCCATCGAAGACCGGCTCGGCATCCGCCGAGAAGGCTTCCTGAGCTCACTCCTCCTCAAGGAGAAAGGGGCCCTCGAAGGGCCCCTTTCTCATGCCACGGACTCAAACGCTGGGATCCATCTCCTTGGCAGCCTCGATCCATACCTCGACCATGGCTTCCGTGGGAAGACGCTGCACCACACGGTTGCTGCCGTTGAGACCGATGATCTTGGCGAGCAGGGCCGTCGGGTTGCGGCGGCGCAGATCACGCAAGGTGTCGACACCTGCTGCTGTGAGCAGCTCGGCATACTCGGCTCCGACACCGCGTACCCGGAGCAGGTCGGAGTGGTTCACCCAGAGTTGGATGTCCCGTGAGTCCAGACCCGTGGCGGCGGCGAGGTCGGCCCTCCCCTTCCGATCTGCGGCGGCTGCGATGAGGCCGTTGCTCGTGCGAACCCCCGCCTTGCGCAGCTTGGTGGCGTCCTTGTGGCTGATGCCCGCCACCTGATCGATCCGAGTCATGTGTTCCTTCAGCGCCAGAGTGAACCAGACGTCCCGACTCTATACCGATGAGCTCAGCCCGAACCCGGCTGTCTGGGACGTAATTCGACGATGTCGGTCTCGGTGTCGACGTCGCGGGGGGGCGAGGTCGGAGAACCAGACCTCGTTGACCCACTCGGGGTGGGCGCGCCAGAGACGCTGTGCCCCGTCGTCCCCCTCGAGTGACATGAGACGTGGCCACAACAGACGGTCGACCAGGACCGGGTTGCCCCAGTTGTACCGGTACTTGGGCAGGCTCACCGGGTGGTCGGAGCGGGCATGTGAGGCGATGAGCTCCTCGACGACTTCGACGGGGACCGACGGCTGATCCCCCATCACGATGAGCGCCTTGTCGGCCCGAGACAGACGGGTCAAGGCATCGAGGGCGACCCTGATCGACGACGCAATGCCTTCCGCCCACTCCGGGTTCTCGATCACACCGGCGTCGCCCAGGTCCGAGGCCTCGAGGATGTGCTGGTGATCGTGGCCCAATACGACCCATACCTCCTCGACCGGGAACTCACGGGTGCGGGCGACGACATGGGTGAGGAGATTGGAGTCTCCCCAGGGCTCGAGCTGCTTCGCCCTGCCCAGGCGACGTGACTCACCTGCTGCCAGCACCACGGCGGCGATGGACATCAGAGACGAACCGGGCGGCCCTGGAGCACGGGCTCCTGGTCGTGCAGGTAGCGGACGGCGATCATCTCCCCAAGGATGGCGATAGCGACCTCGCCGGCGGCCCGTGAGCCGATGTCCAGCCCGATCGGGCCGTGAATGCGATCGACCCGATCCTCGGTGAAGCCGGCCTCGAGCAACCGCTGTCTTCGGGCGGCACTGGTCTTGGAGGAGCCCATCGCACCGATGTAGCGGACGTCTGTGGGCAGCACCAACGGCCAGAGAGGGTCCTCGAAGCGCCGATCATGGGTGAGGACTACGACAAAGGTGCGTGAGTCGAGGTCTTGACCGGTGACGACGTCTCCTGGCCAGCCGACCCTTCGCTCGTCGGTGCCGGGGAAGCGCTCCTCGGTCACGAAGGCAGGTCGCGGGTCGGCCACGACGGTGTGAAATCCGAGGAGGCCGGCGTGCTGGACCAGCTCTTGGGCGATGTGGACGGCCCCGAAAACGAAGAGACGGGGCCGGGGGGCGATCACCTCGAAGAAGACCTCCCCCCCGGTGTAGGCCAGGGTGTTGCTGGCCTCTCGCGCCATCAGCTGCGAGGCATCAGATCGGACCGGGGCTTCGAGTCGGTCGGGAATCGAGCCGGCGACCACCACTGCCTCGGAGTCGAGCACCGCCTTGGCGCCGGCGCCCGGTCCGGCGATGACGGTGATGACGACACCGAAGGCGTCCTTCTCGATCAGGTTCTTGGTTGCGTCGAGAACCGGCGACGTCACCACGGCTCTATGTAGACCTGGATCGTCCCGCCGCACGCCAGGCCGACCGCGAACGCTTCGTCGTCGGCGATGCCATATGTCACCAGCTCGGGCTCGCCGTTCTCCAACACCGACAGGGCACGTACGACCACATCGTTCTCGACACAGCCTCCTGACACCGAGCCCTCCATCTCACCGTCAGAGGAGACCAGCATGAGCGAGCCCGGGCCACGGGGGGCCGACCCGTAGGCCTTGACCACGGTCGCCTTGGCCACGCTCTTGCCCTGGTCGACCCATCTTTGCCGTTGTGCCAGCGTCTCACGCATGCGCCAATCGTACCGGCGGGCGGGAGCCGGGGGCCTAGGGGCTCAGGGCGAATCGGGTGAGGGCGCCGACCCCGTGGGCATCGAGTGGGGAGGACACCACCAGCTGATGGGTGCGTCCCCCGGCACCCACTGTCGCCTCCATGGCCGCGGCCACGATGTCATCCACCTGGAACATGACCGAGCCGCACACCGGGCATACGGTCCCGGACCGGGCGAGGAACCCACAGTTGTCGCACATCGCACCGGCCCGACGGAACTCTCCGGCCACGACGAGAGAATCGATCGCCTGGGCGTTGCACGCCGCCAGGACCGCGGTCACACCGAGGACCGCCTGACCGTCACTCAGGGCGGTGTCACAGACGCGATTGGCCAGCTCCGTCTCATCCAGGCGCCTCACCTCGTCGGCCCGCCCGGCCAGCTCCCGACGGAGAGCGGGGATCGACACCGTCTGCGGGCCGGCATGGAATGTGGAGCGATGAAGCCGGTCCAGATAGGGGTGGAGGGTGCGGACGATGTCCTCGACCAACTCGCCATGCCCGCCGATCGCCAGGAAGTCGAATGGTCGCTCCTGATGTTTCTCGAGGAGGATCAACCCAGCCTCCCGCCACATGCGGTTGGACACCTCGTCCGCTCGGCCCCTCACCCCGTGCTCCTCGTAGCCGGCAAAGCCCCCGAAGTTGGGTTTCCCGATGTCGGCGATCAGCGGCGACGTGACCTCGTCGATGAGGTTGCCCGAGGCGACGAAGACCCGCGATTGGGACCGGTCGGCCACGATCACACCCGCCCGCAGCGCCTTGGGCGCCGCCCGCAGTGGCCGAAGATAGGGGCGAGGGCCCAGCGACGAGACGTTGGGCACCCGGTGTGCCAGTGCCTCCACCGTGAACAGGCCATCCATGTCCGAGGCGAAGATCGCATAACCGGGGGCGGCATCCCCCTCGAGACGCTCGGCATGGTCGTGGATGCGCTCGACGTCGGCTCGCACCGATTTCTGAACCGGGCGCTCCTTCTCCTCTGCCGCCTCACGAACCGGACGGAGCAGATCGGTGAGCAGAGCGGTCATCCCACCCGGGCTGGGGCGACCCAGGTACACCGAGATGAGGGATCCCGAAGGGCTTCTCAACTCGGCGATCGGGTCTGCTAGCAACAGTCACCTCCCGCCCGGCGGGACTCCCCTTGGTCCAACCGAGGCGAGCCGACGAACCTACTCCAATCGTCGAGATGTTGATCTCGGCCACACGGTCAGAGGGATCGGCTCAACTCGAGGGTGAGGTCCTCCAGGAGCCAGCCCAGATAGTCCATGATCTCCCGCTGGTCCTCCGGCAGATGATCGTGGTCCTCCTCGACTTCGAGGCCGAACCTGGCCCCAAGGACCAGCCTGCCCTCATTGAGCACTCTCAGGAAGGCATCCGCCTCGTCGTTGCTGAGGTGCCGATGTCCCTTGTCGGTGATGGTCCGCTCGAAGACGCCGCGGTCGTCGGATCTCGCCGACGCCAGCTCGCCCTCCATGAGCCGCCACCACTCCTCGTTCGACTCCGGATCGTCGAGGTACACCGGCACGTGGAGACGTCTCGAGGCGGGATCGTCCCCGGTCGCAGGAATACCGGCCAGGACCTCGAGCAGCCCGGAGAGGAGCTCCTTCTCGTCGGGGGTGAGATCGACATCGATCCCGCCCCTCACCGCCTTGAATCGACGAGCCATCATTGCTCCATCGTGGCCCAGAGACCGTGGCCATGGAGGCGGTAGCAATCGACCTCGGCCTTCTCCCGTGGGCCGTCCGATACGATGGCCCGGCCCTCGTGATGGACCTGGAGCATGAGGAGCGTCGCCTTGTTCTCGTCGTAGCCGAAGAGCTTCCTGAACACATAGACCACGTAGGACATCGTGTTGACCGGGTCGTTCCACACCACCACCTGCCATGGTCGGTCGATGTCCTGGTCTTCGCCGGTGTCGGGATGGATGACGGGTGCGGGCTGTGAGATCACCGGACGACGATCGTAGGCCGAATCGGCGCTTCAACCCTCGGGAGCCCCGGGCAGAGCCTCGAGGAGGACTTGCCGGCAGGCAGTGACCGCGGTGGTGAAGCCCGGATCCGAATACGGGATCTCGGCAACGGGAAACGGTGAGCCGACACCAACGAAACCGGGGACCGGGTCAGGGAAGTCCTCCACCCCTAGTTCGACCATGCACCGGCTGAACTCCTGGAGCTGCTCGAGGATCTGTTGGCGCAGGACGTCGTCGTCCCCGAAGTCCAGGGCTCCTGTCTCGAGGAGCTCCGAGCATGTCGACACGGCGTCGGCCGTGGCGGGGTCTGAGAAATCGAGAGTGACCATGACCAGGTCGAGACGAGGATGCCCGGTGGCGTCAAGCGGCACCTCCTCGATCTCGAGCCCGCGATCGGCGAGACATGAGCGGAACTCGTCGACCGCGACGTCGGACATGACTGTGACCGTCGTGGTCGGCGGGAGGGTGGTGGTCGTGGCCGGGGGAGCGGTGGCAGAGGGCACATCCGGTCCGGGCGTGCATGCCGCGACCATCACCATCACGAGGGTGAAGCCAATCCGTCGGATCACTCGCCTCCGGCGCTGCTCCTCGCGTCGGCCCGATCCATGTCGTCGGCCAGGATCATGGCCAGGTCGCGCACTCTCACGTCCTCGCGGCCCAATTCCTTCACTCCGTCGTCGAGCATCACGAAGCAGAACGGGCATGCCACCGCGATCTCGTGCGCCCCGGTGGCCAGGGCCTCTTCAGCCCGCTCGATGTTGATCTTCTTCCCGGTCTGCTCCTCCATCCAGAACCGCGCCCCACCAGCGCCACAGCACAGGGCCCGTGTCCCGTGTCGTGGCATCTCCACCAGCTCCATCGAACCTGCGCCGACGACGGACCTGGGTGCGAGATAGATGTCGTTGTGACGGCCGAGATAACAGGGGTCGTGATAAGCCACCTTCTTGGACATGCCCTCAGATCCGGGCGTTGTCTCGAGCCGCCCCTGGGTGAGCAGTTCCGACAAGAGCTGGCTGTGATGAATGACCTCGTAGCTGCCGCCGAGCTGCGGATACTCGTTGGCGATGGTGTTGAAGCAGTGGGCGCACTGGGTGATGACCCTGGTCACCCCCAGCTCCTCGAAGCTGGCGATGTTCTCCAGGGCCAGCTGCTGATAGACCAGCTCGTTGCCGGCGCGCCGGGCCGGGTCGCCGTTGCATGCCTCCCTGGGGCCGAGGATGGCGAAGTCGATCCCGGCTCGGTGGAGAAGACGGGCGAGCGAGACCGAGACGGCGGTGTTTCGGTCGTCATATGACCCTGCACAGCCGACGAACCAGAGATAGTCCGCCTTCTCCTTCCCGTTCTCACCGAAGACAGGGATCTCGAAGTCGAGCTCCTTCGTCCAGTCGGCACGGGCCTGACGGTTCAGGCCCCACGGATTTGCCTGGTTCTCCATGGAGACGAAGGCGCGTCCGAGCTCCGATGGGAACTGCGATTCCATGAGGGTGAGATAACGCCGCATGTCGAGGATCCGGTCGAGGATCTCGATGTCCACCGGGCAGATCTCGTCACAGGCACGGCAGGTCACGCAGGCGAAGACCTCGTCCGGCTGCACCCTGTCGAACAATTTGCCCTCGCCATCGAGCATCGCAAGAGAAGACACCGGGGCGGAGACCCCGGCGACGGAGGCGGCCACCTCGCCGGTCTTGATCACCATCTCCCTAGGGTCGAGGGGCTTTCCCGTGATATTGGCCGGGCACACCGATGTGCAACGGCCACAGATGGTGCAGGCGTCGGTGTCGAATATCTGCTTCCAGGTGAGGTCGGTCACCACAGATGCTCCGATGGTCTCGACGTCCTCGGCCTCGAGCAGGTTGGGCATCTCCCTCATCGCCCCCTTGGGGCGGGCACGGGGCGAGAGGAACATGTTCGCCGGCGAGGTGAACATGTGGCGCAGCTTGGTTACCGGGACGACGACGAGGAAGCCGACGAACGAGGCGACGTGGATGACCCAGAACGCACGGTGGAGGCCGGCGGCCGAGGTCTCGGCGATGAGCGCCGAAAGCGGATACCCGACGAACGACCACACCTCGAACGCAGGCCGGCCGGACAAGCTGATGCGGGCCGACTCGGTGAGAAGGCCGGTCACCCCCATCACGGCGAGGAGACCGAGGATCAAGGCGTCCTCGGGTTTGGTCTTGGTGCGGATGCGACCCGGTCTCACCACGTATCGATTGAGGGCGAAGAGGACGACGCCGCCGAGGAAGACGAGAGAGGCCAGGTCGAGCACCGCCGAGTAGCCCTGATAGACCACGCCGTGGAGGAACTTGAGGCTGCCGGGGAGGATGTGATCGATCTCCAGGATGACGGTCCCGAGGAAAAGGACGAGGAATCCGTAGTACAGGGCGGAATGGACCAGACCCGCTCGCGGGTCCCGCATGAGTGTCTTCATGCGCAAGCCGGAGTCGAGGGCCTTGATCCTCCGCCCCAAGAGCCCGCTCCGGTCATCGGGCGACCCGAGCGACCATTCCCTGGCTCGCCGGGCGAATAGATGGAGCATGAGCCAGAGGAAGCCGGCGACGCCCACGTAGAAGACGACCTGAAGCGCAGGAGGGATGTTCCCGAACACCTCGCGGCCCACCTCGAAGCTCGGATGCTCGGGGAGGGTCCCGAGGATTCCAAGGGCCAGGGTCCCCAGCGCCAGGAGGATGCCCAACGCTTCCAGGGCTCGGGCCAGGCCAACGCGGGGCCGGGCCGGCGCCGCCTCCTCTCGTCTCTCCTCGGTCAGAGCCATGGCGGCACTCTATTGCCGCCTGCCCTGATGTAATTGGGACCGCGCCGTGTCAATACGGAGCTCTCGGTCCCAATCACGCAAGGAGATCAGGATCCGAAGACCGATCTGATGAAGAACCAGGCGTTGGAGGGTCGCTCGGCAAGACGCCGGGTGAGATACGGATACCACTTCGATCCGAAGGGGAGGTAGACGCGGACCGGGTAGCCGGCATCGGCAAGCTCGCGCTGCAGCGTGGTTCGGACCCCATACAGCATCTGGAACTCGAAGGAGGAGGTGCGCTTCCTGGCCAGCTCCCGGGTCAGGCTGATCAGGCCTCCGTCGTGGGTGGCGATGGCCGGCCTCACTGCCTCGAACTTCATCAGGTCGTCGAGGAGCCGGGCGAATGCATTGTCGATGTCGGCATTGGACATGAGGGCGACATCCGGCTCCTCAACATACGCCCCTTTGCACAGCCTGATGTGCCCGCCGAGCGGCATCAGACGTCTCAGATCGGCCGCGGTCCGATGCAGGTAGGCCTGGAGGGCGAGGCCGAGGTTGCCGTGTCTGGATTGGGCCTTCTCATAGATGCCGACCGTGGCCTCGGTGTAACGGGAGTCCTCCATGTCGATGGTCACCGTGGTCTCCAGCGCCGCGGCCCGCTCGGCCAGGCTGTCCAGGAGATCGATCGCCAACGAGTCGTCGAAGGCCAGCCCCAGCTGGGTCAGCTTGATCGAGATGTTGGCCCGGAGCGACTCCTCTCCAATCCGGTCGAGACCCTGGAGATACTCGTCCCGGGCTGCGAAGGCAGTGGCGCGGTCGAAGCACTCCTCTCCGAGCAGGTCCAGCGAGACGAGGAACCCTTGCTCGTTGAGGCGGTGGGCCGCTGCCACCCCGTCGTCCAGGGTGTCACCGGCCACGAATCTGCCGGCCAGGGCCCTGCCCGGCCTGGTGCCGGTGATGGTCCTCTCCACTGGCCCGGCCTCGGTGAGGGCCATGACCATCCTGGAGAAGACACTCAACCCTGAAGCCCGAGCTCTGCCGCTCGTTGGGCTGCGGCCTGAACCGCGTCCTCCACGAGCGCCCTGAATCCACGCTCCTCGAGGATGTGAACGGCGGCAGCGGTCGTGCCACCGGGTGATGTCACCTGCGAACGCAGCTCCGCCGGCGTGGCATCGGTGTCGGTCAGGAGATGCCCCGAGCCGCGAATCGTCTGGTGCACGAAGGCCTCCGCCACATCCCGGGGCAGGCCCTCACGGACCGCGGCCTCGGTCAGCGCCTCGGCCAGAAGGAACACATAGGCCGGGCCAGTTCCGGAGACGGCCGTGACCGCATCGAGAAGGGACTCGTCCATGATCCGAACCGCACCCACCGCCCCGAGGATCTCGACGGCGAGCTTGAGGTGCTGCTCACCTGCATAGGCACCGCGGGCGATACCGGTCACACCCTCACCCACCAGAGCCGGCGTGTTCGGCATGGCCCTCACCACCGCGATGTCGCCCAGCTCGTTCTCATACGTGCTCGTGGTGACTCCCGCGGCCAACGACAGGATCATCTGGGTCTCCGAGATGCCGTGGGCGATGCTCCGGATCACCGCAGCGACATCGCGCGGCTTGACCGAGACCACGATGACATCACGGTCGGCGATGGCCTCCAGCGGTTCGAGCGTTACCACCGAAGCGGTGGCCGAGGACAGCTCGGTGGCCAGTTCCTCACGACGCACGGCGAGGGCCATCTCCTCTGGTGACCAGCCGGCGCGTTCGAGGCCCCGACGCAATGCCTCGCCCATCGCTCCCAGGCCGATGATCGCTACGGAGGGATGAGCCGCCATGGGCGAATTATACGAATGGGTGGCTGCTCACCCCAGTCTGGAGTTGATCGAGCCGAGCACTTCCTCTGGGCCACTCGACCCCGGCTCGCCGCCAACCACGATGTCGGCGTGAGTCTTGGAGGGCTCGACGAACTCCAGATGCATCGGCCTGACCGTCGTGAAGTACTGACCGATGATCGAAGAGACTGTCCTACCTCTCTCTTCGATGTCCCGTTCGATGCGCCGAGCCAATCTGATGTCGGCCGCGGTGTCCACGAACACCTTGAAGTCCAGCTCTGCGCGAAGGTTTGGCTCGGCCAGGACCAGGATGCCCTCGACCAGGATCACGGCGAGTGGCTCGACCATGACCACCTCGTCGGCTCGCAAATGCCGGGAGAAGTCATAGGTGGGCCGCTCCACGGCCGCCCCATCGCGCAGGGTGTCCAGATGCTGGACGAGCAGAGCGGTGTCGAGTGAATCCGGATGGTCGTAGTTGACAGCCGCTCTCTGCTCGAAAGAGAGCTCCGGGCTGTGCCGGTAATAGGCGTCGTGCTGGATGATCGCCACCTGCCCGGGCATGCGACCGAGAAGCCATTGGGAGATGGTGGATTTGCCCGACCCGGAACCGCCGGCGATGCCGACGATCAGTACGCCATCTTGCGAGCGGTCGCGGGCAGACATGCCCGGCGACGTTACTTATCGCCGACTCGGCTCCGGAGACGGCGGATCTCGTCATAGACGCCGTCGGTCAGTGTCGTCGACGCCGGGGCGGACACACCCTTGAGCTCGCTCTGGACCCGGCTCTTCTCGCCTACGGGCACGGGCTCGGGCTCCGCTACCTCGGGCTCCTCAACGGTTGCCGGCTCGATCGATTCCCCTGCCTCGACGGGCTCGGGCACTTCGGTGGAGGTCTCCGAGGCCTCGGTGTGCCCATTCCAGGTCGCCCCGGTTGCGACGACTTCGGCGAGCCTGTTGAGCCAGTCGGCCTCCTCCTCCGGCACGGCGGCGGCCTCGGCCAAGCCGAGGCGGTTCAGGGTGTGGAACATCCGGACGGCAGTCCCTCGACCGTACTTGGCTTCCAGTGCTGCGAAACTGAAGGCTGGGACCAGGTTGGCGAAGGTCTGCCAGTCCGCCGGCTCTAGCGTCACCGTGCCGCCCACCTCGTGGGTGAGCTTGACTCCATTGGCCTCGAACAGGCCGGAGTCGGACACTTCGCTCTCCAGGGTCTGCAGAGCCTCGACGTCTGCCAGGACCTCCTCCACCGTCCAGCCCTTGGCGTCAGGCCCATCGGCTGCGCCGACAGAGAAAGACCCCTCGTCGACGGAAGCGAGCACGTAGAGGATGTCGGCGACACCATCGCGATCCGAACCGGTGTGGGCCCCGTCGATCCCGGTCAGCTCTGCCCCGGTGACCCGACCGTCGCGGAAATGGACACGCCCGCGACGCTCGCCTTCGATGTCGAGTGAACCGGTCTTCTTGGTGACCTGCATGATCTGGAGCAGGTCGTTCATGCTCCAGTCAGAGAGCTGGCCCGAGAGATGCATCGAAACCCTTCCGTTCCCTTGCGGTCCCCTATCGGCAGGAACGGGATGGTGGTTGAGCGGTTCAGGGCCGCTTGGCCGCCTTCATGGCCTTCTTCTTCTCACGCAGGACCATGACGTCTTCGTATGTGGCAACGTCTGCTATCGATGGCCAATCGGCCGCCTTCTCCTCCCATCCGTCGGGGCGCACCCCCAAGCGCTTCCCGAGGAGCCCGACGAAGATGCGAGATTTCTCCGCCCCAAAGCCGGGCAGTTCCCTCAGACGCCGCAATAGCTCCGCACCGTCGTGCGCGGTTTCCCACAAATCTTCGGCCTTCCCGCCGTAATCGTCGATGACGGCCCTGGCCAGTTCCTGGGTTCGCTTGGCCATCGAAGCCGGGTAGCGATGGATCGCGGGTGGGCCACGGAAGATGACTTCCAGCTCGTCCGGATCGGCCCCGGCCACGCTCTTCGGGGTCAGAATGCCCCTCATCCGCTCCTTGAGCAATTGAGGCCCGTAGAAGGCTCGCTCCATGGGGAACTGCTGGTCGAGCAGCATGCCCATGAGCAGGGCGAAGCCATCGGACGCGAGGAGATGGTTTGCCTCGTCGGACTCGGTGAAGGGAAGGAGCTCGGGTCGGTCCATGGGCCCAAGCTAGTGATCAGACCATGAGGCGGATGATGACGTAGAGAACGAGCAGCCCGGCCGGTGCGTAGGCCATCATGCTGGTTGAGTCTCGTCTGGGCTCGTTCATCTCTATCGTCCTTGTCAACTGAAATTACGGGGCGCGGATTCCCGGAGGAATAGGGGTTCCCCCCTACCCCACCCCGGCCAGACCCAAACGGTGACCCAGGGATGAACGAAGCGAGAATGAGCCGTGATGTCTACATCGTCGATGCTTGCCGGACCGCCATGGGCAAGCTGGGTGGCCAGCTGGCCCACGTCCGGCCCGATGACCTCGCCGCCCAGGCAATTGCCGGGTTGTTGGGGAGGAATCCCGGTCTGGACCCCATGGCAATCGAAGATGTGTACTGGGGGGCGGCCAACCAGGCAGGTGAGGACAATCGGAACGTCGCCAGGATGGCCGGCCTCCTCGGAGGTCTCCCCATCGAGATCCCGGGGGCTACGGTCAACCGTCTCTGTGGGTCCGGCATGCAGGCGGTGGTCTCGGGGTCTCATGCCCTCGCCGCGGGTTGGGGGGACGTAGTCCTGGTGGGAGGGTCCGAGTCGATGACCAGGTCCCCCTACGTGATGATGAAGCCCGATCGCGCCTTCGCCACGGGGACACCGGAGGTGGTCGACACCGTGTTGGGATGGCGGCTGGTCAACCCGAGGATGGAGGAGCTCTACCCCCCAATCACGCTCGGCATGACCGCGGAGGTCGTCGCCGCGAAGCACGAAATCGGTCGAGAAGACCAGGACGCCTTCGCCCTGCGCAGTCACGAGCGGGCCCTGGCCGCGGTGGCGGCAGGAAGGTTCGATGATGAGATCGAGCCGATCGAGGTTCCCATCGACGCGAGACGACGTGAGAGCCGGACCATCGCGGCAGACGAGGGACCCCGACCCGACACCTCGATGGAGGCCCTGGCCAAGCTGCCACCTGTATTCAAGGAGGACGGCACGGTCACCGCGGGCAACTCGTCCCCCATGAACGACGGGTCCGCAGCTCTGCTCCTGGCGACTGACCACGGGCTGGAGACCCATGGGTTGACCCCGATGGCCCGAATCGTCTCCTCCGCCGCCGCCGGCGTCCACCCCGACGCGATGGGGATCGGACCGGTCCCTGCGTCGGAGAAGGCACTTGACCGGGCCGGGATCGAGGTCGGCGACTTGGACCTGGTCGAGATCAACGAGGCCTTCGCCGCACAAGCCGTGGCCTGCCAACGTCTGCTCGAGATCGACCCTGACCGGCTCAATGTCAATGGGGGTGCGATCGCCCTAGGCCATCCGCTCGGCGCATCCGGAGCTCGGATCCTGACCACTCTCACCCACGAGCTCGGCCGGCGTGGCGGCCGCTACGGGCTGGCGACGATGTGCATCGGGGTAGGACAGGGGATCAGCACGGTCATCGAGCGTGTCTAGCTCGATGCCGGCCGACGTCGCCCGAGGCCAAGATCCCGGTCCTGAGTCGGGACCAGACGCCGCGGCAACAGTGCCTCGGGCGAACAGACGCCGGTCGGGGGCTGCCGCCTCGTCGGATACCGATGTCCGAGAGCCAGGCCCGCTGCATGGCACCCTCGTCGTCGAGTTCGGCAACCTGATCGCGGCCCCCTATGCGGCGATGTTGCTCGCCGACATGGGAGCGAGGGTGATCAAGGTCGAACCGATCGAGGGTGACCTGGGGCGAGGGTTCGGCCCCTATCAAAACGGCGAGTCGACCTTCTTCATGATGACCAACCGGGGCAAGGAGTCGCTTTGCCTGGACACCAAGGACTGGCTGTCGAAGCGGGTGCTGGACAATGTCGTGAAGAAGTCGGATGTGTTGGTCCACAATCTGCGGCATGGGGCGATCGACCGTCTGGGGTTCGGCGAGTCCCGAGCACGTGAGCTCAACCCTCGCATCGTGTATGCCTCGATCTCGGCCTTCGGGGCGGAGGGGCCATACGCCGCCAGACCCGGGATCGACGTCGTCTTCCAGGGTGAGTCGGGGATGATCTCGATCACGGGTGATCCAAAGGACGGTCCCCGGAAAACGGCAACGACCATCGGTGACTACGTGGCCGGAACCAATGCGGCCATGGCCATCGCCGCCGCCCTGGCCGAACGGCCCCGTCGGAGCCGAAGGATCGATGTGTCGCTACGTGACGGTGTGATGGCGGTGCAGTCGGGATGGAACGCGCTCGCCTTGACTGCCGACGCTCAGCCGGATCGGACTGGCACTGCCAGCCCGTATCTCGCTCCCAATCAGGTCTTCGAGGCGGCGGATGCCCCTTTCACCCTCGCCATAGTCTCCGAGCGTCATTTCCGGGTCCTCGTGGAGGCTCTGGGACTGCCCGAGCTGGTCGACGCCTACCCGGACAACCAGACGCGCATGGCGAAGCGCCAGACGCTGGCTCGAAGGCTGTCGAGTGTCTTCAAGACCGAGAAGGCAGACCATTGGGTGAGCCTGCTCGGGGACGTCGGTCTTCCGGTGGGCCATGTCCTGGAGCTGATCGAGGCTCTTACCGACCCTCAGGCGCGCCACAACGAGATGATCGTCGAATACGACCACCCGGTCGCTGGAAAGGTGAGGACCACGGGGTCTCCGATCCACGTGGATGGCGCCCCGGCGCGGGCACCAACGATGCCTCCCAGCCTGGGCAGCCACACCAGGGCGATCCTGGCGGAGATGGGAGTGGCCGAGGGGACCATCGACCAGATGATCTCGGACGGGACGGCGAAGGGTGTCGTGAGCCGGTGATCCACCGAGCGAAAGATGTCGGCAATGACTGGCCGGACATCCTGGCCGAGCTGACCCGGGCCTTCGTGTTCAGCCGGGATGCAGCGGTGGAGCAGCGGTCCTTCGTCTACGTGGTCCGCCAGGACGACTTGTTGGGGAGACGCGGGACCGGAAACGCGATCGTGGCGACGGGTCTTCTCTCCGCCGCCCGCACCGCCGCCCTGGAAGGGGCCGGGAAGGGATGGACCGCCAACGTGGTCGCCATCGACGTCGATGCCGACCCGGCCACGGTGGACGGATGGGCACAACGTCTGCTCGAAGACGGGGGGGTAACCGGTGAGATAGTCAGGATCGGGGCTGGTCACATCGGGAAGGCGCTGCCGTGAATGGGGCCGTCGTGGTGACCGGGGCGGCCCGAGGCATCGGCCGGGCCATTGCCGAGAAGATGGCTTCGACTGGGCCTCTGACGGTGATCGGCGTCGACATCGCCCCCGAGCTCGCCCTATCCGAGACGATCACGCCGATCCAGGTCGATCTGACCTCGGACCACGGCCCCGTGGTGGTGAGGGAGGCGGTGGAGGCGGCAGACGCGCCGCTCATCGGCCTCGTCAACAACGCCGGCATCACCCGCGACAGCCGTCTGGTCAACATGAGCGACGAGGAGTTCGCCGATGTGCTCGAGGTGAACCTGGGAGTCGCCTATCGGCTCACCAGCGAGCTGGCACCGTCGATGTCCGACGGGGGATCGATCGTGAACATCGCATCCAGGGCTTATCTGGGCAACTTCGGCCAGTACAACTATTCGATGTCGAAAGGGGGACTGGTCGGGCTGACCAGGGCCATGGCCGTTTCGCTTGCGCCCCAGGTGAGGGTCAACGCCGTGGCGCCTGGTCTGATCGCCTCCGAGATGAGCATGGGGATCCCCGACGAGATCAGGGAGAAGATGATCGCCGCCATCCCCCTCGACCGGATGGGGACTCCCGACGAGGTCGCCAACACGGTGTGGTGGCTCCTCACTCCCCTCTCCAGCTACATCACGGGCGAGGTCATCGTGGTCGGGGGCGGGCGCAGCCTGAGCTGACGGCTCTCCCCCAAACGGGGAAGTGGCGGCGAAGTCGGGAACTGTGCTCCCGGGTCAGCGACGCTCGATGTATTGTGACTGGACGATCCGACCGACCCGACCGTCGATGTCGTAGACCGCAGAGTCGGCCATCCCGATGCCATTCGGCTGCGGGTAGGACACCGACTCCATGCCGATCCACTCCCCCCTCGGCAACCGGTGCAGGTGGAGGCTGATGTCGGGGTTGATGAAGGCGTGCACCGTGGGATCGAGGACCTGTGAATTGCCGTTGGCCAAGTCGGCGATCGTGGCGAGGCGAGCTAGATCGCTGATGTCCTCACCCTCCACCAGAGGGACGAGAAGACGGAACCACGAGGTGCCGGGTCCCGGGGTGGCGAAGGATCCGCCCAGGGTCCTTATCTCGACTGCGTCGTAGTGGAACCGCTTCCGGTCGTCCTCCTCACCGAAGTGGCCCCGCCAATCGAGCATTTCGGCGTGGTCAGGGGACATCGGCATCACGTCGCCGGCCGAGGGTGTGATGTCGAGATCCCCAACCCGTATCTTCAGGCCCCGGGCCCGGCCCAGCTCCACCCCGTCCGCTCTCAGCCAAGCGTCGACCAGCTGGATTCGCCGCCCCTCCTTCACCACCGAGGTCTCGAGGTGTAACGCCTCCAGTGGCACCGGCCTGGTGAGGTCGACGGTGAGCCGCACCATCTGCATCGGGACCGGAGCCGGCACATTCTCGATGGCCCGGGCCAGGATGCCGCACGGTGGGCCCCCGTGCTGCGAGTCATTCGACCAGCCTCCCCGGGTCAGCTCCGAGGGGACCACGGCGTCGCCGTCGAGGGTGAACAGTGCCGACATGGGCCGGGCAGGGTAGATGGGTCGGGGCAACACCGGCTGCTGGCGGCAGGTGGCGTGATCGAGCCGGCTCGAGAGGATCAGTAGTAGTAGCGGCTCACCGTCTCGGCGACCATCGCCGGCTTTTCGCTCCCTTCAACCTGGATGGTGACCTGGCGATTGACCTGGAGCCCACCGTCGACATCGGTGGCCGAAACCAGTCCGACGCGAGCGCGGATCCTCGACCCCACCGGGACCGGTGCCGGGAAGCGGACCTTCTCCAACCCGTAGTTGATCGCCATTCGGGGTGAGCCCACCTCGAGCGCGATCTGGGAAGTGAGGGCGACGGTCAGCGAGAGGGTGAGAAAACCGTGGGCGATTGTCCCCCCGAACGGCCCGGCAGCCGCCTTCTCCTTGTCGACGTGGATCCACTGGTGGTCATCGGTGGCATCGGCGAAGGCATCGACCCGCTCCTGGGTCATCTCCATCCAGTCGCTGACCCCGATCTCGGTCCCGACCCGGTCCTGGAAGTCCTCCGCTTTCATTCTCCATTCACTCCGTGACGTATACGTGACGCCGTACATTAGGAATGCCTACCCTCGCCGACGTGCAGGTTCTCCCCACCAAGCTGGACACGCGGTCCGAGGAGTATCGGGTCAATCGGGCCGCCATGGAGGACAAACTGGCCGAGTTCGAGCAGCTCATGGAGCAGGCTCGACAGGGCGGTGGGGAGAAATACATCGAGCGTCACCGGAGCCGAGGCAAGCTGCTCGCCCGGGAGCGTATCGAGCTGCTTCTCGATCGGGACGCCCCCTTCCTCGAGCTCTCCACGCTGGCCGCATGGGGGACCGACAAGAATCTCGGAGCCAACGTCGTCACCGGGATCGGGGTAGTCGAGGGAGTGGAGTGCGCAATCCTGGCCCACGACCCGACCAGCCAAGCCGGTTCGATGAACCGCTACTCGGTGGCAAAGACCCTTCGCATCATGGATATAGCCATGGAGAACCGGCTCCCCCTCATCAATCTGGTCGAGTCGGGGGGAGCCGACCTCCCCGACCAGGCCGAGGTGTTCATCGTCGGAGGGAAATGGTTCAGGAACCTGACCCGGCTCTCGAAGATGGGCATCCCCACTATCGCCATCGTCTTCGGCAGCTCGACGGCCGGGGGCGCCTACTTCCCGGCGATGTGTGACTACGCCATCATGGTCAAGGAGCAGGCCAAGGTGTTCCTGGGCGGTCCCCCACTGGTCAAGATGGCTACTGGCGAGGAATCTACCGACGAGGAGTTGGGGGGAGCGGAGATGCACTCGCGGGTCTCCGGCCTCTCCGACTATTTTGCTCGGGACGAACACGAGGCGATCCGGATGGGTCGGGACATCGTGTCCCATCTCAACTGGCGCAAGCTGGGATATGGGCCGACCAAAGAGGCCGACCCGCCGGTTCACGAGATCGACCACATACTCGGCGTGATCCCCTCCGATCTCCGGGTCCCTTTCGACATGCGGGAGATCCTCGCCCGGTCCCTCGACGGTTCTCGTTTCGAGGAGTACAAGACGATGTATGGGACCTCGATCCTGACCGGATGGGGCTCGATCCACGGCTTTCCGGTCGGGGTCATCGCCAACCAGCAGGGAGTGATCTTCTCGGAGGAGGCACAGAAGGCGACCGAGTTCATACTTCTGAGCAACCGGTACGACACCCCGCTCATATTCATCCACAACACGACCGGCTACATGGTGGGGAAG
Organism: Acidimicrobiia bacterium; assembly: GCA_025937235.1. Taxonomy (GTDB): domain Bacteria; phylum Actinomycetota; class Acidimicrobiia; order Spongiisociales; family ZC4RG35; genus JARDZU01. The sequence continues at coordinate 1,820 of JAICRU010000028.1, read as the reverse complement.
GATTACGAGCAGCGAGGCATCATCAAGGATGGGGCGAAGATGGTCAACGCCGTCGCCAACTCCGAGGTGCCCCACATCGCGCTCATGGCCGGTGTCTCCTACGGCGCCGGCAACTACGGCATGTCAGGCCGGTCGTATGACCCGCGCTTCGTCTTCGGCTACCCCAGCCACAAGGTGGCGGTGATGGGCCCCACCCAGCTGGCCGGCGTCATGTCCATCATCGCCCGCCAGGCCGCCGAGTCACGGGGCGAGCCGTTCGATGAGGAGGGCGACGAGAAACGTCGCAAGGAGATCGAGGCGCAGATCGAGGCCGAGGAGCAGGCCTATTTCTCGACGGCCCGGGTCCGCGATGACGGCTTGATCGACCCCCGCGACACCAGGCACGTACTCGGCATCGCCCTCTCGGCCACCCATTCCGCCGTGGTCCGGGGCACCGACAGGTTCGGTGTCTTCCGGATGTGATCAGCCCTCGATGAAGGAGAGGCGGACCTTCCTCGTCTGATTGTCGACGTTGGTGTCGACCAGCACCACCGACTGCCAGGTGCCCAGCGCAGGGCGCCCTGCGATGACCGGAATGGTGATGCTGGGCGAGATGAAGGCGGGGAGAACATGGTCGCGCCCATGGCCCGGGCTGCCGTGCTGATGACGCCAACGCCCCCGCTCGGCAGGAAGGACCTCATCAATGGCACTGAGCAGGTCGTCATCGCTCCCCGCCCCGACCTCGATCACGGCGACACCGGCCGTGGCGTGAGGAACGAACACCGAGAGCAGCCCATCGTCGCGGGCGGCGGCGAACCTCGCCACGTTCGATGTGATGTCTACGACGCCGGCACTGCCCCCGGTGTGGATCACGATCTCTTCGCTGATCACCCGGGGAGAATAAGACCTTCAGCCCGCTCGCTCCGCCGCCTCATCGAGCCAAGCGGTCACCTCTTCGTCGATGTCGGTCACCTGGCGAATCTCCAGGTGATGGATCCAGTGCCTGGGCGAGGGATGGGCGACCTCCTTGAAACGGGGCGAATGATCGTGTCGACCGAGTGCGATGGATAGGACCACCTCTGCTTCGGGATTGCCCAGATACTTGCCCGGGGCCCAGAGATAGGCGAAACCGGTCCTTCTTCGGAATGCGATCTGACTCTTGGTCACTCGCGCCTCGGAGTCGGGCCCAAGATGCGCCTTGACCCTTTCGAAGACTTCGAGGCCGAGGTCGTTTCCGACGAAGAAGTCTCTTGGTTCCAAGCCCTGACCCGGGCCCCCGTCTAGCCGGCGAAATCGACCACGACGTCGCGATAGCCCAGACCGAGGAGGAAGTTGGTGAGCACCTGACGGGCATTGGCCTCGGCATCCTCGAGGATGCCATCGGCCAGTGCGCCCTCGACGAGGACCTCCTGGGCGACCTGGCGAGCATCGCTCTCCAGACGAGGGTCACCCTTGGTGAAAAGGCCCGTCTCGCGATCGAGGATCTGGGTTGCCTCGTTGTCCACCGAGACGTACTGGATCTCGGCGGCAGGGACGGTTATCTCGACTACACCCTGGTCGTCCAGCGAGACGTTCCTGACGGTGATCCCGTTCAGATCGATGCCGGCGCCGATCTTGGCCACCGCGAACAGCTGCAAGCTGTCGCCCCGGGCCCAATCCAGCCAGCCGCGATCGGTCCCCTTGTCGACGATGGTGTACTGGACCGACTCCACCGTGGTCAGGTTGGACAGGTCGCGGATCGAGCTGATAACGACCGGGCCGATCTCCTCGTAAGGCTCCGGCTCGAATACGGCGGCGATATCGCTCGGCGTGGGCACGGCGTCGGCCAGGTCCTGAAGGCT
>JAICRU010000163.1 GCA_025937235.1 Acidimicrobiia bacterium | reverse complement strand
TGGGCGAGGATCTGCCCGGCGGCGACGCCCGCCTCGGCTTCGCCTACGCCGGCCCCGGCCAGTTCTGTCTCCAACCAGGCGGAGATGCGCCCCGCCACCATCACGCTGGCGGCAAGCGGGCTCAGTGTGTCCGCAATCTCGTTCGTGTCGGCAACTCCGGCACGACCCCAGATCCCGCCCAGGAGCACAGTCGCAGCCAGCCCGAAGACCCAACCGGCGACCCCGATCGCGAACCGACGGCTGCGGTCGCGGGAGCTCAATTGATCACAAGCGCCGGGTTGGTGCGAATGCGGGGGCGCATCTCCACAACGGCCGCGGCCAGATCGTCGAAGGCAGTGGCCGCCTCCGACCCGGGAGCGGCAACAGAGACCGGATGACCCTCGTCGGCGCCTCTTCCCATGGCAGGGAGGAGTGGGATCTGGCCCATCAGCGCCACCCCCAGCTCGTCGGCCAGAGCGGCCCCGCCACCGCTCCCGAACAGCTCATAGTGCTTGCCGTCGTCGCCGGTGAACCAGGACATGTTCTCGATCACCCCGATCACCTGCTGATCGACTTCAGCCGCCATGAGGGCGGCTCGTCGCGCCACCCGCTGGGCCGTCGGCTGAGGCGTGGTCACCAGCAGGACCTGGGCCCGAGGCAGGAACTGAGACATCGAGATGGCGATGTCACCGGTGCCCGGCGGCATGTCCACCACGAGAAAGTCGAGGGTGTCCCAGAACACATCTTTCAGGAACTGCTCGATGGCTTTGTGAAGCATGGGCCCGCGCCATATCACTGCCTTGTCGTCACCGACGAAGTAGTCCATCGACATCACCTTCACACCGTGGGCCGTCGGGGGGACGATCGATCCGCCGATCAAGGTGGGCGGGTGGTCGACACCGAGCATCCGCGGGATGGAGAAGCCCCAGATGTCGCCATCGACGATGCCGACCCTGTGGCCGGCTCGGCGCAGCGACACCGACATGTTGGCGCTGACCGACGATTTGCCGACCCCACCTTTGCCCGATGAGACCGCCAGCACGCGGGTCGACGACCCTGGCTCGCCGAGGCCGGGCCCGGCTTTCCGGCGCAATCCGGCCATCCAGTCGTCGGCAGACTGATCGGTCATGACCTCGACCGTGACGTCGGCACCACGGCCGAACGGCTCGAGCGCTCGCTGCAGCCGATCGTTGAGCGCCTGCTCCGGGTTGGCATCGGGAAGGAGGAGGTCGACCTTCACCTTGCCGGCGAGCTTTCGCTCAGCCGCCTTGACCAATCCAAGCTCACCAAGGGTTCGCCCGGGCAGCAAGGGTGATTCGATGGACGCGACCGCTTCGAAGATCTCGTCGTTGGAAGCCATCGATTTCCCCTACGCAGACAGTGGTTAGAAGGCTCTGGCAACTATAGTTTTGGCCGGTTGGTACCCCTCATGGACACCAAGACCCTCGAATCGAGGATCTCCGACCTGACCTCGGCCCTAGGTGACCCCACGCGCAGGGCCATCTACATCGCGGTCAGGGAGTCCGCCGAGCCTCTCACCACTTCTCACCTCGCCGAGCTCTTTGGAATCCATCCCAACGTCGCCCGCCACCATCTCGATCGCCTCGCCGACGACGGATACGTCAGGGTGAGTCATCGTCGCCCGGCCGGGAAGCTGGGGCCGGGGGCGGGCAGACCCGCCAAGTGCTACGAGGCCAGCAACAAAGAGGTCTCGGTTCATTTTGCCCCCCGTCGCTTCGAGATGCTGGTCGACATGTTGATCCGGGTCCTGGACCAGGTTGCCCCCGAGAACATCGGTCAGGTAGCCGAGTCGGTGGGCAGGGCCTATGGGGCGGAGCTGGCTGCCGAGATCGGGGTGCCCGAAGAGCCCGGATACGATGGAGCCGTCTCGGCGGTGGCTCGGGCGATGACCGGGCTCGGCTTCACCATCGACCCCGACCTCGAGGGGCAGCGGCTGTTGACCACCCATTGCCCGTTCGGCGAGGCAGCCACCAGCCACCCGGAGGTGATCTGCTCGCTCGATCGCGGCATCGTGACCGGCTTGTTCGGGGGCCTCGCCTATGACTGCCGACCGGTGCTCATCCCCCACAAGGACCTGCACGACAACTGTGTCACCCAGGTCCCGGTGACCATCTCATAGCGTTTTAGGCCCTTCGTCTTGCGTTCTGCGAAAGAGCGCCCGGATCTTTCGCGTCGGGGAGGGAGAGTCCGATCGCCCCCTCGGTAACCTTGGCGGATGA
>JAICRU010000123.1 GCA_025937235.1 Acidimicrobiia bacterium | reverse complement strand
TCAAGGCTGCCGTGTTCCCCATGTCGGCCTGGCTGCCCGACTCCTACCCGACCGCGCCGGCCCCGGTCACCGCGGTGTTCGCGGGTCTGCTCACCAAGGTTGGCATCTACGCCATCCTTCGCACCCAGACCCTTCTCTTCGCCGAGGGCCGGGCCGACGAGCTCCTGATGACCGCCGCCCTGATCACGATGCTGGTCGGGATCCTGGGGGCGGCCGTCCAGAACGACGTGAAGCGCCTCCTCTCCTTCACCCTGGTCAGCCATGTCGGCTACATGATCTTCGGCATATCCCTTTCCAGCCAGGCGGGGCTGGCTGCCGCCATCTTCTATGTGATCCACCACATCACGGTGCAGACCTCGCTCTTCCTGGTGGTCGGGTTGATCGAGCGACGCGGTGGCACGACCTCACTGATACGTCTCGGTGGCCTGGCCCGGGTCGCCCCGCTGCTGGCGATCCTGTTCTTCGTCCCGGCGATGAGCCTGGCCGGCATACCGCCCTTCTCCGGGTTCCTGGGCAAACTCGGGCTGCTTCAGGCCGGCGTGGCCGACGGATCGCTCCTCGCCATCGTGCTGGTCATCGGCGGGGTGGCGGTGTCGCTGCTCACCCTCTACGTCATCATCAAGGCCTGGAACCAGGCCTTCGCCCAGGATGTCCCGGACGACCTGCCCGACACCACCCTGCCCCGGGGGATGGTCGGGCCCACTGCCGCCCTGGTCGCCCTGGGCCTGACACTCACCCTCCTGGCCGGCCCTCTGTACGAATACGCCGACCGCGCCGCCTCCGACCTCCTCGCCCAGAGCCCATATGTCGACTCGGTGTTCTCCCGGGGGGATCGGGGCGGAGGCGAATCGCCCGAGGCCACGGAGGGGACCCCGCCATGACCGCAGGTTCACGTCGCCGGCCCCCTTGGCGGATGCTGGTTTGGCTCACACTCGTATGGCTGATGCTCTGGGGCAGGTTCTCCACCGGGACCCTCCTGGCCGGCGTCGCCATTGCCGCCCTGGTCACGACGGCGCTTCCCCTCCCCGCCGTGGAATTCAAGGGTCGGATCCACCCCGTCGCCACGGCCCACCTCATTGGCCGCTTCATCCTCGACCTGGTGCGGGCCAGCATCCAGGTCGCTCTTCTCGCCCTGAGCCCACGCCGCTCCCCGAGGGGTGCCGTGATCCGGGTCCACCTGCGCAGCGAGTCCGACCTCTACCTGACCCTGACCGCCGAGCTGTCGACTCTGGTCCCCGGCTCGCTGGTGGTGGAGGCCAATCGGCAGACCGGGGTCCTCTATCTGCACGTCCTCGACGTCGACGCTCTCGGCGGCATCGAGAAGATCAGGACGGACACCCTCGGCACCGAGGCCAGGGTCCTGCGCGCCCTCGCCTCCGACGGCGAGCTGGCGGCCGCCGGTCTGACCCGGCGGGGTCGTGATGGGCGCGGGGAGGAGCAGACATGATCGTGGTGGCCGTTTCCGGGCTCCTCCTGGTGATCGGCGCCGTCCTCGCCATGCTCCGAGTGGAGAGAGGCCCGAGCGTGCTCGACCGGGCGGTCGCCCTCGACATCATCACCAGCATCCTCGTCATAGCCGTGGCCCTCGAAGCAGCCTGGAGCCGGCGCCTGGACGCAATGCCGATCCTGGCCGCTCTGGCCCTGGTGGGGTTCATCTCCTCGGTCACCGTCGCCCGATACGCGGCCGTCGAGCCCGAGGACGAGGGTCGGATCCGGACCGTTGAGGAGATCGCCGCCGAGGACGCCGAGCGGCAAGCTCTGGAGGAGGCGGCGGCCGCCCGCGAAGCCGGGGAGGACCTGCTGTGAGCTGGGAGGTGGTTCTCGACATCGCCGCCGCCGCCTGTTTCCTGTTCGCAGGCTTGCTGTCCCTCGCCGCAGGTGTTGGAGTCCTCCGATTCGGCGATCTCCTCTCCCGGATGCATGCCGGCACCAAGCCCCAGGTGCTCGGGGTCCTCCTCGGGCTGGCCGGGTATGGACTGCGGATGCGATCGGGCCCGGTGCTGTGGACGGTGCTCCTGGTCGCCCTCTTCCAGCTTCTCACCGCCCCGGTGGCGGCGCACATGGTGGGACGCGCCGGTTACCGCACCGGGAAGGTCTCCAGTGAGGGGCTTGCCGTCGACGAGCTGACCAACGACCTGAGTACGGCGCAGCAGGACATCGGGCCGACCGGCTGACCCTCGGGGCTCGCCGATCTGGCATGGCGGCGGTGGGTCGATAGCATGCGATCGTCCCCGTATCACACGAAGGGTCCTCGATGCCCAAGGTGTCACGGTGGCGCCTCTTCTGGACGGTGCTCTCGATCGGCGCTGCCGTATACGTAGTCTCGAACAACCCGGTCAACCTCGGCCTCGATCTTCGCGGTGGGACCCAGGTCGTCCTGGAGGCCCAGGACACCGCCGACGTCACGGTCGACAGCGATGTGACCTCCCGCACCCTCGAGGTGCTACGTCGTCGTGTCGACGCATTCGGTGTCGCCGAGCCGACCCTTCAAGCGTCAGGTGAGCGTCGGATCATCATCGAGATGCCCGGTGTCGACGACCCGGACGCAGCGCTGGAGGTCATCGGCCGCACCGCCCAGCTCACATTCCATCCCGTCCTCGAGTCGGTGCCCACGGGCACGGAGCCTGGAGCCGAGGGCGCCGTGGTCCTCCCCGGCGAGCCTGGTGAAGACCTGGTCCTGGGGCCGACCGCGGTCAGTGGCGACCAGGTGGAGAGCGCCGCCGCCATCTTCGATACCCAGGGCTCCGGCCTGTGGGCAGTCTCGATCAACTTCCTGCCCGAGGGCGAGCAACAGTGGGCCGAGCTGACGGCGGCCGCCGCCTGTGCTCCGCCGGGTGACCCGACGCGAAGGATCGCCATCGTCCTCGACGAGAGTGTCCTATCCAGCCCGGGCGTGGCCACCTCGGTGCAGTGCAACGTGGGGATCACCGGTGGTGAGACCCTGATCACAGGCAACTTCGACGAGGAGAGCGCCGGCGAGCTGGCCCTGCTCGTCCGGGCCGGTGCCCTCCCGGTGCCGGTCGAGGTGATCGAGCAGGGCACCATCGGGCCCTCACTGGGCGAGGCCGCCATCGACGCGAGCCTTCAGGCGGCCTTGATCGGCGCCGGCCTCACCATCCTCTACATGATCTTCTACTACCGCCTCATTGGCGTGGTGGCGGCGCTCTCACTGGTCGTCTACGGACTGCTCTCGTATGCGGTGCTGGTCTGGCTGGGAGCCACCTTGACCCTGCCCGGAATCGCCGGTTTCGTCCTCGCCATCGGGATGGCGGTCGACGCCAACGTCCTCGTCTACGAACGGGCGAAGGAGGAGTACCAGGTCGAGTCGTCGATAGGAGGGGCGCTCGCCGCTGGATTCCAGCGCGCCTGGAGCGCGATCGCAGACGCCAACGTGACCACCCTGCTCGCCGCCGTGCTCCTGTTCTTCTTCGCAGCAGGGGCGGTCCGAGGGTTCGGTGTGACCCTGACGATCGGAGTCCTGGTCTCGATGTTCTCGGCCCTCGTGGTGACCCGGGTGCTGTTGGAGTTGCTCATGCGGGTCAAGACCCTGGAGAGCCGGCCGGGGCTGATGGGCATGAACGTGGGACGCCGACTCCAGGAATGGCTCAAGACCTCGGGCCCGAACCTCTTCGCCAAACCGAGCCGGTGGTTGATCATCTCGACCGTCCTGATCGCAATCGCCCTGGCCGGCATCTTCATCCGGAGCCTGAATTTCGGGATCGAGTTCCAGGGTGGGCGACTCATCGAGTTCTCCACCACCACCCAGGTCGACATCGAGCAGCTCAGGCAGGATCTGGCCGACCACGGGCTCTCCCGCTCCCTCATCCAGGAGACTGGTGAGGGCAACATCGTGATTCGCTCCGAACAGCTGGACCCGGCCGAGGAGCAGGTGCTCCAGGAAGCCGTTGCTGCCACCGGGGGCGACGTGGTGGTGGTCAGGGAGCAGTTCGTTGGCCCGACCCTTGGCGATGAGATCCGCAATCGAGCGCTGATCGCTCTGGGGCTGGCCCTTGTCGTGCAGCTCATCTATCTGGCCATCAGGTTCAGGTGGACCATTGGGGCGGCAGCGGTCATTTCGATGTTCCACGACGTGATCATCGTGATCGGCCTGTTCGCGTGGCTGGGCAAGACACTCGACGGCGTGTTTCTCGCCGCCCTGCTCACCATCATCGGCTACTCGATCAACGACTCGGTTGTCATCTTCGACCGAATCCGGGAGCGGCAGGCCGAGCGTCCTGGGGAGCCGTTGGGCCCGATCGCCAACCAGGCTTGTCTGCAGACGGTGCCGAGGACGATCAACACGGGTCTCGGGGCGATCCTCATCCTGGTCTCACTCTTCGTGCTGGGCGGTGACACGCTCTCCGACTTCGCCCTCGCCCTCCTGGCCGGGATCCTGATCGGCACCTACTCCTCGGTGTTCACCGCCGCTCCGCTTGCGGTGGTACTGGAGGACCGCTACCCACGCTCCGTCCCCGAGCCCGATCCGAACGCGCGGAAGCGTCACCAGAAACAAGACACGGCCCCAAAACGGATCTTCGGCTAGGGCGTCAGCGTCCTACGTCTTGCGCAGGACGTCCCTGACCCATTCGATGTCGGCGGACTGCTCCTCGACACCGCCCGGGGTCTCAACCGCGACCGGGGCTCCGGCGTCGACGATCATCCGAGCCATCGCCTCCGGCGGGATCTGCCCCCGTCCCAGGTTCTCGTGGCGATCACGGCGTGAGTCGAATGGGTCCTTCGAGTCGTTGACCTGGACCAGGTCGATGCGCCCCGTCGCCTCCATTATCCGAGGGACCACCTCATCGAGAGGCTCACCCCCCGCCCAGAGGTGACATGTGTCCAGCACGAAGCCGATGTCGTAGCTCCCGATCTCCTCGAAGAGGCGGGCGATCCACTCGACTCGACGCGCCACCGCCTTGTCGCCGCCGGCCGTGTTCTCGATCAGGATGGGGATGTCGGTCTCCACGGCATCGAGTGCCTTCCGCCATCGGTCTATCCCATCTTCCTGAGGGCCATCGCCGGTCACATGGCCCCCATGGACGATGACGCCCAGCGCTCCGACCTCCGCCGCGGCCTCACAGGTGTCCTGGAGGATCTTCCGTGAGGGAATCCGGATCCGATTGTTGTCTGCACAGACATTGATCAGATAGGGGGCATGGACAAAAACCGGGATCGGCGAGTTGCGCAGGGCCTCGGCATCCGGATGAGCCGGCGGCTTCTTCCAGGACTGCGGGTCGGACAGGAAGATCTGCACCAGATCGGCCTTGCGCTCCGCCGCCTCCTCCAAGGGGTGGAGGGAGGGCACGTGGGCACCGACCGCGATCACGCCTCGTCCGGGATCCGGACGGTGTGCACCTGGGCCGCCGGTGTCGGCGCGGCCACGGCATAGTCGGCGATCTGCTCGGCTGCCTCCGCCGGCAGGATGGACCAGTCCTCGGCCAGCAAGCCAAGCACCCTCGGCTCCAGCCATCGCGCCCCCCATGGGTGTTCCGGGAGGTCCCCGCGGGTGGACAAGGCGATCCGCAGCAGAATCAGAGCGTCACCCTCGTCCATGATCTCTCCGGGCCCGACGTCGACGATGTCCCCCCATGGGATGAGGTCCGGTTTCCGGAAGGGCCCGCGCAGCCTGACCTGGAGCCCCTCGTCCTGGGCCTCGATGACCTTGGTGGGCCGGAAGAGCTCCTTGAGGCCCCAAAGGACGATGAATGCCGAGAAGAGCAGCATCGCCCAGGCCCAGATGACATCACGCGGCTCATAGATCTGTGTGTCCTCCGGAGTGAAGATGAGCTCCCGTAGCCAGTTCGTGATCCGCCGGCTGGTGAGGACGTCGACCGCGATCACGAGGAGGGGTATGCCGCCCAAGGCCAGAAGCCACATCTTGACCGCCGAGCGTTGCACGACGACCTTCATCTCTTGACGCCGAGGTCCTTGGGAGACACGAGGGCGACGTACGGGATCGACTGACCCTCGAATGCATCGGCGGCCCGGCCCTCGGATCGATCCACCAAGGCGATGGCCTGGATCACGCGGAGGCCCGCGGCCGTGGCCGCCTCGGCCGCGTCCAG
>JAICRU010000002.1 GCA_025937235.1 Acidimicrobiia bacterium | reverse complement strand
GTACCAGACGCAGCAGGCGTGTCTCACCGCCGTGGAGCGGACCAGCGCCGAGTCCTGCTGGGTGGTGGTCGTGGATGTGGAGACAGGCGGGATCCTGGCTATGTCGGGTGCGCCGGTGTTCGATCCCCAGGTGAGACAAACGCTGGATGAGAATTGCGATGCGACCCAAGACCCCACCTGTCATGCCTTCAAGAACTTCATCGTGCGCGGCGTATACGAGCCGGGCTCTACCCAGAAGCTGATCACGGTCGCCGCCGCCCTGGAGGAAGGCGAGGTCAAGACGGGGACCGTCTTCTCCGACGTGGCCGACATCCTGGAACTGCGGCCCGATGCCTGTCGTTCCGCAGACGACGACCTGTTCGGCTGCTACCGGGACTTCGAGGAGCACGAGACGGCGAACATGACCGTGGCCGAGATATTCACGAGGTCGTCCAACGTGGGGACGATCCTCATCGCCGACACATTGGGCCAGGACAGGCTCGTGTCGTACATCGAGAGATTCGGGCTCGGCTCGCAGACCGGGGTGGACTACTCGGTGGAGGCTCCCGGCACCCTCAACTTCGAGGCCGGATGCGAGACCTGCTGGGCCTCGGCAGCGATCGGGTACTCGGTTGCGGCCACTCCCCTCCAGATGGCCGCCGCATACGCAGCGATCGGGAACGACGGAGTCTGGACCGCCCCTCACATCGTGGCGTCAACCACCGACGTCGACGGGAACCAGGAGGTTGCGGGGCTGGAAACCAGGAAGGTGGTCTCGGAGGAGACCGCCGTGCTGATGCAGCAGCTCCTCGCCAACGTGGTCGACGAGGGAACCGGCCAGGCGGCGACGGTCGAGGGGTACCAGGTCGGGGGCAAGACCGGGACCGCGAACAAGTTGGGCGAAGACGGCCGGTACACCGAGGTGACGAGGGCGTCCTTCGTCGGAATGGCGCCGATGAGCGATCCAAGGGTGGTGGTGGCGGTGCTCATCGACGCTCCCTCCTACCGCTTCCGGACCGGTGGAGCTGCCGCGGCTCCTGTTTTCGCACAGGTCATGGAGCAAGCCCTGCACCGACTGGGAGTGTCGCCGGATGCCCCCGCCGGGTAGCACCGTCGGGGAGATCTCCGCGCTGGTCGGTGGCACGGTGATCGGCGACCCCAGGATCCGTCTCGATGACGTGACCCACGATTCCCGGATGGCGGGCCCGGCGGTGCTGTTCGTGGCTGTGCGCGGTGCCAGCCACGACGGCCACGACTTCGTGGGCACGGCAGTTCGGGCCGGTTCGCCGGCAGTTGCGGTCGAGAGCGCCCAGGACACTGCCGCCGCCCAGATCGTGGTAGACGACACCAGGTCGGCGATGGGGCCCATGGCGGCGAGGGTTCACGGCAACCCCTCGACGGATGTCGCTGTGGTGGGCGTCACCGGCACCAACGGCAAGACGACGGTCACCCACTACGTCGAGTCCCTCATGAACCACGCCGGGCGCCTCACGGGTCTCCTCGGCACGGTGCAGACCAGGGTGGGCGAAACCAGCCTCCCTTCGGCGCGCACCACGCCTGAGGCCACCGACTTCCAGCGGCTGCTGGCCGAGATGAGAGGGCTGGGAGCCGAGGTGGTGGCAGCCGAAGTGTCTTCGCACGCCCTGGAGATGAGCCGTGTCGTCGGGACCAGGTTCGAGGTGGCCGCCTTCACCAACCTCTCCCAAGACCATCTCGACTTTCACGGGACCATGGAATCCTACCGGAGGGCGAAGGAGCGCCTGTTCCAGGACTACGACGTGGGCACGGCTGTCATCAACGTGGCCGATCCGGTTGGCGCGGACATCGCCCGTTGGACGGCCATGCCCACGATCACGGTGGGCGGAGACGGGTCGGTGCGGGCGCGATCGGTGAGTATTTCGCTTCGGGGCTCTTCGTTCGAGCTCCTCACGGAGCGGGCGTCGGTGCCGGTTCAATCGCGCCTGATCGGAGGTTTCAACGTCGAGAACGCCCTGGTAGCCGCAGGCTGTTGCCTGGCCCTGGGCGTCACCGTCGAGGAGATCGGGGAGGGCCTCGGGCTGCTGAATGGCGTGCCGGGACGCTTCGAGCAGGTATCCGGGGACGGGCCCGTGCATGTGATCGTCGACTATGCACATACGCCTGCCGGCATCCAACAAGCGATATCCGTGGCCCGCTCCGTTTCCGAGCGAATGGTCATCGCGGTGGTGGGGGCTGGTGGTGATCGGGATCCAGAGAAGCGCCCACTGATGGGGAGTGCGGCCGCGCAGGCCGATGTCGCCGTCCTTACCAGCGACAACCCGCGCTCGGAGGATCCCGAAAAGATCTTGGCCCAGGTGGCGTCCGGTGGCGCTCGGGGGCCGCATGTGATCGTCGAGGTCGATCGGCGCGCCGCAATAGAGAAGGCGATCTCCCTGGCCAAGCCGGGCGACGTCGTGTTGATCCTGGGCAAGGGGCACGAAACGGGTCAGGAGATCGAGGGGGAGATCCTCCCATTCGACGATCGCGAGATCGCCCGCGAGGTCCTGGCCGGCCGGAGAGGGTCCGCCGGGTTGCAGCCCGATTCGGGGAGCATGAACACGTGATCCCGCTGCTCACCGCCGCCGCCGTCGGTCTGCTGGTCTCCATCTTCGGCACGCCCTACGCCATCCGTTTCTTCAGACGGCGCGAGATCGGTCAGTTCATCCAGGAGGAGATCGCCGGGATGCACGGCCACAAGCAGGGCACCCCAACCATGGGCGGGGTGGTGTTCGTGGTTGCTGCGCTCATCGGGTACCTGGTGTCCCATGTCAGAGTGGTGTCTGCGGGTGGCCTCGGCCTGGAGTTCACACCCCTGAGTGACGGCGGGCTGCTCGCCATGTTCGCACTGGCCGGGATGGCCCTGGTCGGCTTCCTCGACGATTGGATCAAGTACTCCAACAAGAGGTCCCTCGGTCTCTCCAAGTCGGCCAAGTTCGGCGGCCAGCTCGCCATTGCAGCCCTGTTCGCATGGGGCGCCACCGAGGCGGGAGTGGTCACCGAGATCTCCTTCGTCAGACCGCTCGGGATCGATCTCGGCGCCTTCTTCGTGATCTGGGTGCTGCTCATGCTCACGGGTTGGGCCAACGGAGTGAATCTCGCCGATGGGATGGACGGCCTGGCCGGGGGCTCGTCGGCACTGGTCGTGGCCTCGTACACCGTCATCGCGTTCTGGCAGTTCAGGAATCCGCGTGTGTACGAGTCCGTCGATCCGCTGGAGCTGGCCGTGATCTCGGCCGCGATGTTCGGCGCGATCCTCGGGTTCCTGTGGTGGAACGCCCCTCCGGCGAAGATCATCATGGGCGATGTCGGCTCCCAGGGGATCGGCGGGCTCCTCGCCGCCCTGGCGCTACTCACCAACACCAGCCTGCTTCTCGTCGTTCTCGGGGCGATATTCGTGGCGGAGACGGCATCCGTGATCCTCCAGGTGGCCAGCTTCCGACTGTTCGGTAAACGCATCTTTCGCATGTCACCGATCCACTATCACTTCGATCTCGGAGGCTGGCCTGAGACGACGGTCGTCATACGCTTCTGGATTCTCACCGGGCTAGGAGTCGCCCTTGGTCTCGGGTTCTTCTATGGCGATTTCATATTCCTCGAGGGCCTGCTGTGAGCCGCGTGCTCGTCCTGGGAGCAGGTGTCTCGGGTCTCGCCGCGGCCGGGCTTGCCCGACGCCGTGGCGCGTCGGTGACCATCTACACCGAGGGGGAGCCAGAGCGAGCCCTGGAACATGGTTTTCCGGTGGCGGCGGGAGGTTGGGACGCGGTTCTTCTCAACGGCATAGACGTCGTAATCACCAGCCCGGGCTTTCCGGAGCGATCGTTGCCCATCGTCGAGGCGCTGGAATGGGGGATCCCGGTCTGGAGTGAGATCGAGTTCGCCTGGCGCCATCTCGACGTGCCAGTGGCCGCGGTCACCGGGACCAACGGGAAGACGACAGTCACCGAGGCCGCTTCGGCCATGCTGGAAGCCTCCGGCGTCGACGCCCCTGCCACCGGCAACATCGGCTCGCCGCTGTCCGATCATGTCGACCGAGGGCACGATGCGGTTGTCGTCGAGGTGTCGAGTTTCCAGCTCCGCTTCTGTGAGACCTTCCATCCGGCCGCCGCGGCCATCACGAATGTCGCCGTCGATCATCTCGACTGGCACGGGTCGGAGCACTCATACCGGTCCTCCAAGGCCCGGATCTTCATGAATCAGTCTCCCGAGGACCTCCTCGTCTACGACGCAGACGACGAAGGCGCCACCCGGCTCGTCGCCACGGCGCGTAGTGAGCTGTTCCCGGTGTCGGGCCATCATCTCCCCCCCGGGGGAGGCGGTGTGGACGGGGACCACCTCGTGGTTGGTGAGCTGGCCATCTCGATGGGTGACCTGAGGTCGAATGACCCAACCCATCTCGTCGACATTGCGGCCGCTTCGGCCCTGGCGCTGCGCATGGGAGCGACGGGGGCGGGCGTGACGAAGGCGGCCCAGGACTATTCCCCCGGGAAGCATCGTCGAAGCGTGGTCGGCCGATGGCGCGGCGTCACCTGGATCGACGACTCGAAGGCGACCAATCCCCACGCGGCGCTGGCCTCGATCAGGGCCGTGGGCCCGGTGCTCCTCATTGCCGGAGGGCTGGCCAAGGGCATGGACGTGACACCCATCGCCGAAGAGCCGAACGTGCGTCATTTGCTCGGCATCGGTGAGGCCGGTCCTGTGCTGGCCCGGGCGGCCGGGGACAGGGGCATCGACACCGGGACGCTGACGCGGGCGGTGCAGATGGCTGCGGATCTGGCGGAGCCGGGTGACACCGTGCTCCTTGCTCCTGGGTGCGCCAGCTTCGATCAGTTCGATTCGTACTCAGAGCGCGGGGACAGCTTCTCGGAGATGGTGAAGGAGATCATGGAGGAGGCGGGATCGGGATGACGGCGAGTGTGACCTCGATAGCAAAGGTCAGGGCAGCGGCGAGGAGCCGGGCCGAGCGGCTGAAGACCAACAACCGCACGGCCACCGCTCTTCTGGTGCTCGGGGTGGTACTGATCGTGATCGGCCTGGGTGCGACCCAGTCCGCCTCTTCGGCGGTGGCTATCGATCAGGCCGAGGATCGGTTCTACTTCTTCAAACGCCAGCTGATCGGTGTTGGTATCGGCACGATCGCCCTTCTCGTCACCAGCCGAATTCCCTACCGGGTATATCGCCGCCTCGCCCTACCCGGGTTCTTCGTGACCGTCGCGTTGCTGGTTGCGGTCCTCGTCGTGGGACCGGTGATCGGAGGCTCGCAACGCTGGCTCCCTGTGGCCGGTTTCAGCTTCCAGCCTTCCGAGCTGGCCAAGGTGGCGGTGGTGATCGTTCTCGCCCAGATGTTGGAGAAGAAACATCGATTGCTCACCCGGTTCGGCCACTTCGTTGTGCCTGTCTTGTTCACAGTGGGTGTCGTCGGAGGTCTGGTGATCCTCCAACCGGACCTGGGGACCACGATCATCATCGGCGCGGCCGCCATGGCAGTGATCATGGCGAGTGAGAGCCCGCTGCGCTACGTGTTGCTGCTCACGATCCTCGTCGTTGGCGCCGCCTGGCTGCTCGCCTTCAGCGACCAGTACCGGGTCGACCGCATCACCGGCTTTCTCAATCCTTGGGAGAACGCCAGTGGCGAGGGGTATCAATTGATCCAGAGCTACTACGCGCTGTCCAACGGAGGCTTGTTCGGCGTCGGCCTCGGGGCGAGCAGAGCGCGGTGGTTCTATCTGCCCAACGCCCACACCGACTTCATCTTCGCCATCATCGGCGAGGAGGCCGGGTTGATCGGAGGCCTGACGGTGATCGGCCTCTACGTCGTCCTGGCCCTGGCCGGATGGGCAGTTGCGGCCAGGGCGCCGGATCGCTTCGGGAGGATGGTGGCGGCAGGTCTCACCGCCTGGCTCACCTTCCAGGCCATAGTCAACATCGGTGGAGTCCTCGGGGTGATGCCTATCACCGGGATCGCCCTCCCGTTCGTTTCGTTCGGGAGCACCGCGCTCATCGTTGCCATGGCCTCGCTGGGCATCCTGGTCAACATCGCCCAGGCCGGGGTACCTCCCAAGACATGACCTTTGCCATAGCTGCAGCCGGAACCGGGGGACACGTGTTTCCCGGGCTGGCAGTCGGCGAGGCGCTCCTGAGCCGCGGCGTGGCCAAGGAATCGATCCTCTTCATCGGCGGTGACCGGATCGAGGCGGAGATCTACCCAGGCGCCGGCTTTCCCTTCCTCCGTATCGAGATCTACGGGCTCCAGCGGTCGATGACCACCCGCAATCTGACCCTGCCCCGGGTGATGTTGCGTGCCCGCGACACCATCGCGTCCTCCATGGAGGAGCGAGCGGTGAGAGTCATCCTGGGCATGGGGGGATATGTCACCTTCCCGGCTGCCCTCGCCGCGAGAGGCGCCGGTGTCGTCCTCTTCGTGGCCGAGCAGAATGCCGGGGCAGGGCTGGCCAATCGGGTCGCCTCACGATGGGCGTCACGTGTGTTCACCTCCTTCCCTCATACCGAGGGCCTCGACAGGGGTGAATGGGTGGGCAACCCGGTGCGGCCGGCTCTGGTGAGCTTCGATCGCGGCCGGCTCCGGCCCGGGGCATTGAGCCATTTCGGTCTCGACGCAACGAGCCCGGTGCTCGGTGTGATCGGTGGGTCACTCGGGGCCCGGGTGCTCAATGAAGCAATCGCCTCGCTGGTTCGGGGATGGTCGGGCCGTCACATGCAAGTGCTCCATCTGACGGGGAGCCCCATCGCCGGTGAGGGCATGGACACGTCTCCGGAGATCTCATGGGTGCAAAGACCTTTCGAAGAGCGGATCGAGCTCTTCTATGCGGCCAGCGACCTGGTGGTGGCCAGGGCCGGAGGTGGTGTGGCCGAATTGACCGCCACGGGCACGCCCTCGATCCTCGTCCCTGGTGACTTCGGCTCCTCGGGTCATCAGGCTGCCAACGCCGCCTTCCTCGGTGACAATGGGGCGGCAACGGTGCTGTCGCAGGACCGAATCGCAGAGCTCCCCGGACTGGTCGAGGAGCTTCTCTTCTCGGCGGGCCAGCTGCAGGAGATGCGGGCCAACGCCCTCGGCATCGCCAAACCGGGCGCGGCAGGCACAATCGCGGACGCGATGTTGGAGCGGTCGTGATGAGACTCGACTTCGAGAGGGTGCACCTGGTGGGCGCCGGAGGGGCCGGCATGAGCGCCATCGCCAAGGTCCTCGCCGGCATGGGCCACGTCGTCTCCGGGTCCGATCAGCGAGGCGGTTCCACCCTGGACCGTCTCGTAGATTTCGGGATCGCAACGCACACCGGCCACAAACCCGACGTCGCACGTGCGGCCGACCTGGTGGTGGCGTCATCGGCGGTGCCCGACGCCGACCCAGAATTGGTCGGGGCCATCGAAGCTGGCGTCCCGGTGTGGCGTCGCCCCGAGCTTCTCGCCGCGTTGACCCGTGGCATCAGGACGATCGGTGCCACCGGCACCCACGGCAAGACCACGACCACCGCCCTCCTGGTCTCGGCGTTGCGCGCCCTCGGCGAGGACCCGAGCTTCATCGTCGGCGGTGATCTGGCCGACTGGAACACCAACGGCCACTACGGGAGGACCCCACTGCTGGTGATAGAGGCCGATGAGGCCTTCCGGACCTTCGAGATGCTCAGCCTCGCCGGGCTGGTGGTCACCAATGTCGAGGTCGAGCACGTCGAGCATTTCGGCACCACTGCAGACCTGATGGACGCGTTCGTGGGAGTTGCGATGGGCGTCGATGGCCCGGTGGCGGCATGTGTCGACGATCCCGGGTCGCGGGAGGTGGCGCTGCGTACCGGAGCGATCACATATGGCACAGGCGCGGGGGCCGACTGGCAGATACTCGATCTGACCACCCACAACGGTGGCACCCGATTCGATCTGGTCGGGCCCACGGCCGGCGCCCATGTGAGCCTCGCCCGACCGGGCGCGCATGTTGCCCGCAACGCGGCAGGCGCCCTCGCCCTGCTCGGGACGATGGGACGGGACATCGAGACGGCAGCCGCCGGTCTCGCCACGTTTCGCGGGGTAGGCCGACGTTGGGAGAATCGAGGCACTGTCTCGGGGGTGACCCTCGTCGATGACTATGCCCATCACCCCACCGAGGTGGCTGCCACGGTCGAGGTTGCCCGTGAGCTGGCCCTGGGCAAGGTGTGGGCGGTCTTCCAGCCACATCTCTACACGAGGACAGCCCGGTTCCATGACGAGTTCGGAGTGGCCCTGAGCATTGCGGACGAGATCGTCGTCACCGATGTCTACGGGTCCCGAGAGGAGCCGGTGCCCGGGGTGACGGGAGCAATCGTGGCCGAGGCGGTGAAGCGCCACGGGGGCAGCGCCCACTATGTCCCTCATCGGAGCGATCTCGCCGAGTTCCTGGCGGGGCGGGTGTCGTCGGGTGATCTGGTGCTGACGATGGGGGCCGGGGACATAACTCTGGTGCCGACCGAGCTGGCGATCCTCCTCGCGGGGCGGCGATGACGACACTCGCAACCCTGGTCGCCTCCGGAGTCGTGGCGGAGAACGTCCCGCTCGGTCCCTACACCACCTACAAGGCGGGCGGACCGGCCCGATTCATGACCGAGGTGGAGGACGTCCGAGCCCTTGGGGAGCTGGTCGATGCGGGTGTCGCCCGAGATCTTCCCGTCCTGGTGGTGGGGAGGGGATCCAACCTCGTCGTGGCCGACGCCGGGTTCACAGGGCTCGTCATCCGTCTTGGCTCCAAGTTCGCCGGGATCGAGGTGAAAGGGACGCGAGTACGTGCCGGCGGCGCAGCTCCATTGGCCCACGTCGCCCGTTCCAGTGTCGACCAGGGCCTGACCGGTCTCGAATTCTTCGTCGGAGTGCCGGGGTCGGTCGGTGGGGCGGTGCGCCAGAACGCCGGCTGCTTCGGGACCGAGACCCGGGACCGGCTCATCAGAGCCTCGATCATCGATCTAGCTGATGGCGCGCGCAGGGAGGCAGGTCCTGAGGACCTCGAGATGTCGTACCGGCATTCCAATGTCGGACCGACCGAGATCGTCGTCGACGCGCTGTTCCAGGCCTCCCCCGGCGACGGCGATCTCGGACGTGCCGAGCTTCGTCGGATCACGAGGTGGCGGCGTGACAACCAGCCGGGCGGCACATTCAACGCGGGGAGTGTGTTCAAGAACCCACCTGGGGCAACGGCAGGGGAGATCATCGACTCGCTGGGGCTGAAAGGGTTGACGGTGGGCGATGTCTCCGTTTCGGCGAAGCATGCCAACTTCTTCGTGGCCGGCCCCGGCGCCACCTCTGGCGACATACGACGGCTGGTGGACGAAGTGAAAGACCGTGTTTTCGAGGACACCGGGACCATGCTGGAGCCGGAGATCCAGTTCGTCGGATTCGAAGATGAGCATTGACCCACGTCTGGCCGAGCGGAGACGCGCGGTGGCCGAGGACCGGGCACGTCGAAACGTGAGCCGTCTGGTCAAGTTCCTGGTCGCAGCCGGGGTCGCTGGCGCCGTGGTCTGGGTGTTTCTCTCGCCGTGGCTGAGTGTCGCCTCTGTCACGACGAGCGGCGTAGCAGCCAGCACCTCGGAAGCCGTCCTCATCGAACACGGTGTGGTGGAGGGCACCCCGATGATCATGATCCGGACCGGGCGGATCGAGACCGCATTGGAAACCGATCCGTGGGTCCGTGAATCCGATGTCGAGCTCGTCTGGCCACAGAGTGTCGTGGTGAGGGTGGAGGAGCGGGTTCCTTCCGCCTGGGTAGAGACCGACGAGGGTTGGGGGCTCTATGCGATCGATGGCGTCCGATTGGTCACGGCACCCGAACCCGACCCGGCCATGCCATGGATTCAGATCGGGGGCGTAGAGGTCATGGCCGAGCCCACCCCCGATTTGCTCGGCGCCCTCGAGTTCGCATCGAGCCTCGGCGAGGAGCTGAAGACCGGGGCGCGGCTGCGAACCGAGACCGGGGGAGAGCTGTGGGCCGAGGTCGGTGGTTTTGAGGTCAGGTTGGGTCGACCGGTGGAGATGAGCGCCAAGGCCCTGAGCCTGGCCGCATTGATCCGCGAGCGGCCGCCCGCGGGATCGATCTTGACCCTGATCGCGCCCACCAACCCCGCCATATCCTCGGGATGAGCTGTGAAGAGCGGGCCATCAATGTCTAGTAGAAGGTTAGAGATTGTCTCTTTACTATCCAGGAGGCGAACGGTAAACCTCTACTTCAGCCCTAAGGAATCACCACACGGATATCCACTGGAGGAATCGTGAGCTCTTCGAGCGGCGGCTATCTGGCTGTCATAAAAGTCGTAGGGATCGGCGGGGGCGGCGTCAACGCCGTCAACCGCATGGTCGATGCGGGCATACGTGGCGTGGAGTTCATCGCTCTCAACACCGATGCCCAGGCGCTCCTGATGAGCGATGCGGACGTCAAGCTCGACATCGGCCGTGAAGTGACCTGGGGTCTCGGCGCCGGCGCCAACCCCGAGATCGGCCGGGCCGCGGCCGAGGAGCACAAGGCCGAGCTCGAGGACGTGCTCAAGGGCTCGGACATGATCTTCATCACTGCCGGTGAGGGTGGTGGCACGGGCACCGGCGGGGCCCCGGTAGTGGCGGAGGTGGCCCGGTCGGTCGGTGCCCTGACCGTGGGCGTCGTGACCCGGCCCTTCGGGTTCGAAGGCAGACGACGTGCCGTTCACGCCGAGCAGGGCATCGACGACCTCAAAGACGCAGTGGACACGCTCATCGTGATCCCGAACGACCGGCTCCTGGAGGTGGGCGATCCCACCGCACCGATCGCCGAGACGTTCCGCCTCGCCGACGAGGTCCTCATGAGCGGTGTGGCCGGCATCACCGACCTGATCACCACTCCAGGGTTGATCAATGTGGACTTCGCCGATGTCCGCACGATCATGTCCGACGCCGGGTCCGCGGTGATGGGGATCGGGCGGGCCACGGGTGAGAATCGGGCCAAGCAGGCCGCCGAGCGTGCCATCTCGAGCCCGATGCTGGAGACCTCGATGGAGGGTGCCAAAGGCGTGCTGCTGTCTGTCTCTGGGCCCTCGTCGATGACTCTGCACGAGGCGACCGAGGCCGCCCGGGTCGTGGCCGACCACGCCGACACCGAGGCCGACATCATCTTCGGCGCCATCGTCGACGACGATCTCGGTGAGGAGATGAAGGTGACGGTGATCGCCGCCGGATTCGAGCGAAGGCGCCAGGGACGTGCCGCCCCCGCCCGGTCTGCCGCGAGCCGGTCATACTCCGGTTTCGAGGAGGGCGACGACGTGCTCGACATCCCTACCTTCGTCCAGGGATGAACCGGCCCCCCGGTGTCGACGGGGCGGCCTTCACCGGAGCGGCGGATGGGGACCAGCGGAACGATCTGACCGCCCGCTCCGCCGTTTCCTCCTGGCTCGGGATATCTAGGGATTGGGCCACCGTGCGTCAGGTGCACGGGACCAACATGGTTCGGGCACTCGGGCCGGGCGAGCTCGGTGAGGCCGATGGCCTGTGGAGCGAAGTGCCCCGACTCCCGCTGGCGGTGTTCACGGCCGATTGCTTTGGTGTGGTCCTGCACGCCGGTTCGGCCGTGGGAGTGGCCCATGCCGGCTGGCGCGGGGCGGCCGAAGGTGTGGTCACCGCCCTACGGGCGGAGATGACCGCCCATGGGCACCCTCCTATCAGGGCGGCGATCGGGCCCGGGATAGGCCCGTGTTGCTTCGAGGTCGGGCCCGACGTGGCGGAGCGTTTCCCCGACCATGTGAGGGAGACGCGGTGGGGCGCCACGTCGGTGGATCTCGCCTCTGTCATAAGACGAGAGCTAGAGGGGCTCGATGTCTGGTTGTTGGGCACCTGCACCATGCACGATGAGTCCCTCTACAGCCATCGCAGGACAGGGACCGCCCAGCGGATAGCCACTATCGCCTGGGTGGCATGAGCTACGAGGACGTCCTGAGGCGAATGGCCACTGCTGCCGAACGGGCCGGCCGGGACGTGGCCTCGATACAACTGGTGGCGGTGTCGAAGGCCAAGAGCATCGCCGACATCGAGGTGGTCTACTCGCTAGGGCACCGCGACTTCGGCGAGAACCGAGCCCAGGAGATGGTGGAGAAGGCGGCTCGCTTGCCGGGAGACATCAGATGGCACTTCGTCGGTGGGCTCCAGACCAACAAGGCTCGTTCGATACGCCCCATCACCCATCTGCTCCACTCGATGGACCGCGAGTCGCTCGCGGCAGCTTGGGCCAAAGGCAGTGGCCTGCCGCCCCCGGTTCTGCTCCAGGTCAACACCGGTCATGAGGAGCAGAAATCAGGAGCCGACCCGGAACGGGCCGGGGAGGTCCTCGATCTGGTGACCGGGCTCGGCATCGAGGTGCTCGGTCTGATGGCCATCCCCCCCTACAGCGACGACCCGGAGCAGCAACGCCCCCACTTCGCCATGCTCAGGGAGCTGCGCGACCGGCTCGCCACCGGGCAGCCATCACTGGTCGAGCTCTCGATGGGCATGACCGACGACTTCGAGGTGGCCATCGAGGAAGGCTCCACGGTTATCCGGGTGGGGCGGGCTATCTTTGGAGAACGCACCTGACGGAGTGAGATGTCGTCACTTTTCTCCAAAGCCCTGATCTACCTGGGCCTCGTCGACGAAGACGGGGTCGAATCGGAGGCTGGCGAGCGACCGCCGACCGGCCCGGCCGAGGATCAGCCGCGTCGGGTCGAACCGCGCCGGGTGGAGCCGATGCCACAGAGCCGTCGGGTCGAGCCCCCGCCGACAGCGAGAGCGGCGACCAGGGCCTCGAGTCGCGAGGGCCTGGAGACGGTGGGGTTGGTCAGGACGATCGACAGCCAGTCGGACATCATCGTGGTCGAGGAGTTCGGCGATGCCCGGATCCTCGCCGATCGGATCAGGGACCGGGTGCCGGTGGTCCTCGACATGCGCCGGGCCGACCACGACCTGGTTCGTCGAGTGGTGGACTTCTCGTCCGGACTGATCTATGCCCTCGACGGCTCGATGAGGAAGGTCGGCGACGGGCTGGTGATGGTCCTGCCACCGCGGGTCACCTTGAGCCGGGACGAGAAGCGCCGCCTCTCGACACTGGGGGCATACGAGCTCGACGACGTCGACGATTGAGCTGTGGACCTCGGCGGCGTCCTGATCCTGATCCTGCAGGTCTACTTCTATGCAGTTCTGGCCTGGGTGATCCTGTCGTGGATCCCCACGTCCTCCGATCACCCACTGGGGCGGGTCAACGTGTTCCTGGACCGGGTCATCTATCCCGTGATCCTGCCTCTGCGTCGTGTCATCCCGCCGGTCCGAATGGGCGGGGGCATGCTCGATCTCTCCCCGATCGTCCTCCTGATCGGCATCCAGTTGTTGATCCGGCTGGTGAGAGGGATCTTCTGATCCTTGGAGCCGGGCCGCTCCGTTCGTATCCTCAACGCACTAGCAAGGGGTAGAAGACATGGCGATCACACCGGCTGATATCGAGAAGAAGACCTTCTCGACGGCGCTCCGAGGTTACGACCTCGACGAAGTCGACGACTTCCTGGACGAAATGGTGGTTGCGGTGCGGGGACTCGAGGAAGAGCTGGCCGCGGCCCGGCAGCGTGTAGCCGAGCTCGAGGGCGACCCACCATCAGTGGTTGCCGCGGACGAGGCCGCCGCACCCGTTGCCGCCGGCCCGGATGAGTCGGCCGTGGGCCGTGCCCTGGTGGCGGCCCAGCAAGCAGCGGATCGGATGCTCGAAGAGGCCCGCGGGGAAGCAGACAGGATCGTGGCCGACGCCAGAACCGAGGCCGACACCTTTGCCCAGGAGCGTCAGGCCAAGAAGGCCGCGGTCGATGCAGAGATGACTCAGATGACAGAACTGGTGGCGGGGGTGCGTACCAAGCTGGCCGTCCTCGCCACCACTGTGGCCGACAAGCTGGACGAGATGGATGCCGCGGTGGCCGGGGCCCAGGGCCAGGCGCCGGCGGAACCGGAGGCAACCACCGGCGAAATCGAGGCCGCGGAGTCAGTCGAGAACGAGGTCGATCATCAGGGAGCGGGCACCGTCGAAGGGAAGGCTCTTGCCGACGCCGGCTCAGCCGGCGCCGAAGACGACGGACCCCTGGAACACAGAGGCCAGGACACCGGGCTGGAGGTGGACCTGGATGAGTCGAGAGAGGCCGTCGATGACGAATACGCCGGGTCAGCGGAGATAGAGGGTGTGGACGACGCCGAAAGAGAGGGCGAGGGTCAGGAGACCTGACCCGTTCTCTCCGCCCGGCTGATACCGAGCGTCACCACAGCACCGGCGATGGCGTGTGTCTCGTACCTCTCATCGCCGTGCTCGTCCACCGAGATGGCCAGCACCTCGGAGCCGATGTCTTCGGCGTGTCTGGCCAGCGCAGCCCGGATGGTCGCGTCGGCGCTCGACCAACCTAGACGGATGCGGTCCGACACCTCCAGGCCGGCGTCCCGTCTCATCCTTTGGACCCGGCTGATCACTTCGCGGGCGATGCCTTCCAGCACGAGGTCCTCCGACATGGTGGTGTCGAGGGCGACCGCCAGCGCCGAGCCGGTCTCCACCACGGTCCCATCGTGTGGGGCTCGCTCGACGATGATGTCGTCAGCCCCGAGCTGTTCGCCGGCGACGGTGACCTTTCCCCCGGTGAGGATCTCTTCCAGGTCATCCGGCCCCAGAGCGGCTATGGCCGCCGCCGCCTCGGGCATCCTGGGCCCAAGACGCCGGCCGAGGCTGCGGAAGTTGGCCCGGGCCGAGAGTCGGAGCAGACCCGCTTCGTCGGCCGAGGTGATCACCTCCTTGACGTTCAGCTCATCGGCGATCACTTCGGCATGATCGCCGACGGCCCCCGCCACCACCGGGTCCCGGGTGAGGACAGTCAGCCTGGGTAACGGCTGGCGCACTTTGAGCCCTTCCTTCTTCCTCAGGTTTCGGCCAAGACGCACCACCTCCCGCACCACTTCCATTGCCTGCTCCAGACCCGTGTCGATCAGGCCGGCGTCGGCCTCCGGGAAGTCGCGGTGGTGGACACTGGCGACGACATCTGTCCGGTGACGAGCGACCAGGTCCTGATAGAGGTGCTCGGTGATGAAGGGCAGCACAGGGGCGAGCACCTCGATGAATGTGGTGAGCACCTCATAGAGCGTGGCGAAAGCGGCGAGCTTGTCGGCGTCGTCGTCGCCCGACTCGCCACGCGTGCGCCAGAAGCGGCGTCGTGAGCGCCGGACGTACCAGTTGGTGAGATGGTCGATGAACCCGAGTGTGGGGGGGACCACGTTGTACAGGTAGTAGCCCTCCATCTGTGTGTTGACCTCGGATACCAGGCTCTGGAGCACGGAGAGGATCCAACGGTCCAGCTCGGGGCGATCACCTGGGTCGGGGGCCGTGGCGAGATCGGCGACGGTGATGCCATCTGCCTCGGCATAGGTTGTGAAGAAGCTGTAGGTGTTCCACATGGGGAGGAGCACGGTGCGGACCACCTCCGCCACGCCGTCACTGCTGAAGCGGAGCGGCTCGGCCCGCAACACAGGCGAGTTGATCAAGAAAGCACGCAGCGCATCGGCACCCATGCGATCGAAGATCTCCGAGGGGTCGGGGTAGTTCTTCAGGCTCTTGGACATCTTGCGCCCGTCCTCGGCGAGGATCAGCCCGTTGACCACACAGTTCTCGAATGCCGGCTTGTCGAACAGGGCGGTGGAGAGGACGATCAGTGTGTAGAACCAGCCCCGGGTCTGATCCAACCCTTCGGCGATGAACTTGGCCGGAAAGGCCGCCTCGAAGCGCTCGGCGTTCTCGAAGGGGTAATGGAGCATCCCGTAGGGCATAGACCCCGACTCGAACCAGCCGTCCAGGACCTCGGGGACCCTGACCATCGACCCACCGCACGATGCGCAGGGCCAAGAGATCCCGTCGACCACGTGTTTGTGCAGATCCTCGGGCCGCCGGCCGGAGAGCTCCTCCAACTCGTCGAGAGAGCCCACGGCAACCGCCTCGTCACAGTCGGAGCACTCCCACACGGGGAGGCACGAGCCCCAATACCGATTACGGCTCACCGCCCAATCGCGGGCATTGACCAGCCAGTTCCCGAAGCGCCGTGTTCCCACGTACTCGGGAACCCAGTGGATGGTGTCGTTGATCGCGACCATACGGTCCTTGAGATCCTCCACCCTCACGAACCAGGTCGGTATCGCCTTGTAGATCAGTGGGGTCCCGGTTCGCTCGCAGAATGGGTAAGAGTGTGTGATCCGGCCGGACCGAACGAGCTTGCCCGATTCCCGGAGCAGGTCGATGAGAGTCGCATCTGCGACCTTCACGTTCTGGCCCGCCACCTCCGGCACCTCTTCGGTGAAGGCGCCCTCGGCGTCCACCGGGTCTACCAGGGCGTCGATACCCGCCCCCTTTAGAGCATAGAAGTCGGCCTCTCCATAGGCGGGGGCCATGTGGACCAGCCCGGTCCCCTCGTCCGTCGCTACCTCGGGCGAAGCGATGATGCGGAAGGCCCCGGCCTCGCGCTGGTTCGCGAAATGATCGAATGGGGGCTGATATTGGATGCCGACCAGGGCTGCCCCCTCGGCACTGGCGACAGGAGACGGGTCATCCTCGAAGACGGTCGTGACCCTGGACGACGCCATCCAGTAGTGGTCATGGCCATCGGCGATCCGGACATAGGTGATGTCGTCCCCGACGGCCACTGCCAGGTTGCCCGGTAGCGTCCACGGGGTGGTGGTCCATACCAGCAGGTAGTCGCCGGCCTCGACCGGCCCGGCACCCTCGGTCACCACCAGCCTGACGGTGATCGACGGGTCGTCGACGTCGCGGTAGTCCTTGTTCGCCTCGAAGTTGGATAGAGGGGTGGAGGCCCCCCAGGAGTAGGGGAGTACCTTGAAGTCCTTGTAGATCAGGCCTTTGTCCCACAGTTGCTTGAAGACCCACCAAACGGTCTCCATGAACTCCGGGTCCATGGTCTTGTAGTCGTTCTCGAAATCCACCCATCGCCCGATCCGCTCGGTGAGCGTCTCCCAGTTCTCGGTGTTGGCCTGGACCAGGCTGCGGGCGGCCTCGTTGAACCGATCCACTCCGAACTCGGCGATGGCCCTGGGCCCGGAGATGCCCAGCCGTTTCTCCACCTCGATCTCGATCGGGAGCCCGTGGGTGTCCCAGCCGAATCGGCGATCGACCCGGTAGCCGCGCATGGTCCAGTAACGGGGCACCATGTCCTTGATCACCCCGGCCAGGAGGTTGCCGTAGTGAGGGCTCCCGGTGGGGAAGGGGGGTCCGTCGTAGAAGATGTACTCCTTGTCTTCGGGGCGGCGTTGGATGGACTCCTCGAACGCTTTGATCTCGCGCCAGAGTGCGAGGACCCCCTTCTCCATCGCCGGTATGTCCACGGCAGGGTCGACCCTGGTGAAGCCGGCCCTGCTCATCGATCTGCCCTGGGTTCTGACATGGGAGGCAGAAATGCTAGGGCGGATCGGCGTCCTGCACTCCGAGGGGAAACACGCCCAATAGCGACGAGCCGTTGGTAGGGTTGCCGCCCTTTTAGCGGGGGATCGCCGTGGCTAGACAGCTTGCCAAGTCAACCGTCGACAAGTTCCGGGCCAGACTCGAGGAGGAACGGGCCCGCCTCCAGTCGTTGATCGACGATTACGAGCAGGAGCTCGAAGAGGCGCGCCTCTCCGAGAGCTCGTCCGACCGGAGCCCCGATCCGGGGAACGCCGAGGCCAGCTCCACCAAGCTCGAGTATGCCAAGGAGCTGTCGATCGAGCAGAACACGATCGATCTGCTCGGGAAGGTGGAGCGGGCGCTGGCCAAGACCGACGAGGGCACCTACGGGATATGCGAGAGCTGCGGAAAGTCGATACCACTGGCCAGGTTGGACGTCCTTCCCTACGCGACGCACTGCGTCGATTGCGCACGCAAGGCCTGATCCGCCGGTACGCCCTGGGGGCCGGGCTCGCCATCCTGGTGGTCACCATCGATGCGCTGACCAAGCGGTGGGCCTCGATAGAGCTGGTCGACGGCGACATCGTGCTCATCCCGAACTTCCTGGTGCTGACGTTCACCGAGAACCCGGGCGCCGCCTTCTCCATGTTCGAGAATGCGGGGCCGTTCCTCGGCGCCATTGCGCTCGTGGTCAGCGTCGTCCTTCTCTGGGCCATCCGCCGCGAGCGCCCGGTGCTGGAGACCATGGCCTACGGGTTGATCATTGGTGGGGCGCTGGGCAACGTCATCGACAGGATCTTCCGAAGCCCGGGGCTTCTCGACGGCAGGGTGATCGACTGGATCGACCTCTGGTGGATCCCGACCTTCAACGTTGCGGATATGTCGATCACGATCGCGGTCGGGCTGCTACTCATACACGCGTGGCAGACGCGCTGAGACTCGAGGTGCCGCAGCGCCTCGATGGCGACCGCGTCGACAAGGCTCTGGCCGAGATGTTGGAGTTGAGCCGGGCCCGGGCTCGTGCCCTGATCGAGCGGGGCGTGCTGATCGATGGGATGCCGGCGCGCCCCAGCGACCGGGTTCGGGCCGGAGGCGTGGTGGAGGCCCCTTCACCAACCGAATCCGGCGGGCTGGAGCCCGAGGCGATGGAGCTCCGGGTGGTGCACGAGGACTCCGATCTGATCGTGGTGGACAAGCCGGCCGGGCTGGTCGTTCACCCCGGCTCGGGACATCGCGGCCCCACACTCGCCGCCGGTCTTCTCCATCGTTACCCCGAGCTTGAGGGGGTTGGTGACATCGGGCGATGGGGCCTGGTGCACAGGCTCGATCGTGACACGTCGGGCCTCCTTCTGGTGGGCCGCACCACGAGCGCCTTCGACAAGCTCAGAGCCGACCTGGCCGGACGCCGCATCAGTCGTCTCTACACCGCCTTGGTCCATGGAGCGTTCTCCGCTCCGACCGGGACGATCGATGCCCCCATCGGGAGGGACCAGTCGAGACCCACCCGACGGGCAGTGGTGGCGGGAGGCAAGCCTGCCGTGACCCACTACGAGATCTTGGAGTACTTCCCTGGCAAGGATCTATCCCTGCTCGAGATCGGGCTCGGCACCGGTCGGACCCATCAGATCAGGGTCCATCTCGCCGCCATCGCTCATCCCGTGGTCGGCGACAAGACCTATTCGACGCTGCCAGTCCCGGCGAAGAGCAGACGCATATTTCTCCACGCCCATCGACTCGATCTGACCCACCCGGTCAGTGGCGACCCGGTCAGCTTCGCCTCCCCGCTTCCGCCCGACCTCGTCGCGGTCCTGGATTCTGTGCGTCAGCCGGGGAACGGGTAGGTCTGTGGTAGCGATAGCGTTCCGGTCGTGACCCAGGATCACGCCACAGCCGCGCCGGTCTGTTATCGCCACCCCGACCGGAGCACCTTGCTCAGCTGCAGCCGATGTGGCCGCCCCATTTGCTCCGCCTGTTCCATCGATGCTGCGGTGGGGCAGAGGTGTCCCGACTGTTTGCGTCAGGAGGGCGCCCAGCGGGTGGTTCCCACCGGGCCGCGCCGGCGTCAATCGGCGTTCGCGGGGGCTCCGGCCACGATGATCTTCATCGGCCTGGCAGTGATTTTCTTCCTGCTCGGGTTCATCGGACTACGGGATCAGCTGGTCGAGATCTTCGCCCAGGTCAACCCCCTGATCGCTGACGGGGAGTGGTGGCGGATCTTCACTGTGGTGCTTCTCCACGGGTCGATCACCCACATCCTCTTCAACATGTGGGCCCTCTACGTCCTCGGTCCACAAATCGAGCGGGGTGTGGGCACCTGGCCGTTCGTCACCCTGTTCCTCGCCTCCGCGGCCGTTGGCGGCGCCTTTGCCTATTGGTACGACGTCTGGGACGGTGGCCCGAACCAGATCGCGGTGGGGGCGTCGGGGGCCATCTTCGGGCTCTTCGGGATATGGCTGAGCTGGGCCCTCCATCGCAGGAACACGATGCAAGGCCGTGCCCTGCTGACCCAGCTCATCTTCCTGCTCGCGATAAACGCCGGCATCGCCTTCGTTTTCCGGAACATCTCCTGGCAGGCACATCTCGGCGGGTTGATCGCCGGGTTCGTCATCGGTGAGATCTGGGCCCGTATCCAGGGCCCCCAAGCCGACACGATGCGGGCCTGGGTCGGGCTGGCCGTCGCGGTGCTGGCTGCCCTCTCCGTCGCGGTCTGAATCTCCCTGAGCCCGGCGGGTAGCCGTGGATGCGGTCCCATCGTGCCATCCTTGGGGCGGATGACGGTCCCCAGGTCCATTCTCTCCCGGGAGCTCCTCCCCGCTTCCATCGCCATCTACACCACGATCGCCATCGTTGCCTTCGAAGGCCTTGCCGTGACCGCGGCGCTACCCGATCTCACCGCCGAGCTCGGCGATGTCGAGCTTCTGCCGTGGGTGATAACCGGTTTCTTGCTCGCATCGGGGGTGGCCACCGCCATCGCCGGGTCGTTCATCGACTCCCTTGGGACCTCCACTGTCTTTCGGTGGGCCACCATCGGATTCGCCGCCGCCTCCCTGGCTGCGGCTGCCACCGATTCAATGCCGTTGCTCGTCGCCACCCGGGTGTTGCAAGGGGCGACTGGCGGAGCCCTGATCTCGGTAGGTGTCGGGGCGGTGGCCGTGGTCTACCCAAGCCAGTTGATGGGGCGCGCCTTCGCCGCCAACTCCAATGTGTGGGGGGTGATGGGCTTCGCCGGCCCCGCCCTCGCCGCTGCGCTGCTTCAGGTCGGCTCGTGGCGCTGGATATTCCTGGTCATGGTCCCGATCGCGGCGGCCGCCCTCGTCGCGGGCTGGCGCACGCTGCCCGGGCCAGTTGAGCCTGCTCCCCTGCGCATCGACTGGATCGCGGTGGCCCTGCTGGTGGTCACCGTCGGCTCATTGCTCGCCACGGTCTCCTACCTCTCCTCGGCGGCGTGGCTGCCCGCAATGGTCATGGTCGTGAGCGGCTGGTTGCTGTGGCAGCGGATGACGCGCGATCGTTCCAGCCTGCTCGACCGCCGCTTCATCGGCGACTATCCCTATCGCCAGCTGGCCGCGGTGGCCGCATTGACCCTGGTGGCGATCATGGGGCTCTCCACCTATCTGCCGGTGTACGTGAGAGGTGCACGTGGCGCGACGGTCGCGGCGGCGGCCTGGTCGGTGCTCTGGCTGACCATCGGCTGGACCGTGGCAGCCAACGTCGCGGGGCGGGTCACGGATCGGGTCGAGGAGCGATCGGTGATGAGGGTTGGGGTTCTCGTCGGCATCCCGGCGATCGCTGCCGCATGGACTGCGGTCGCCTTCGCCGCCCCCCTTCCAGTCATCTACGCCACCTACTTCGCCATGGGCACCGCGGTCGGGGCGGTGACCAACTCCGCCCTGCAGATGGTCCGGCTCGCCGTCGCTCCCAATCTCGCTGGGCGCGCGACGTCTGCGCATGCCTTCAGCCGCACGGTGGGCATGTCGGTGGGCGCCGGTCTGGCCGGTGGGGTCATCCTGGCGACGGTGGCCAGGACCGTCGGCGATGTGTCCACCGTGAGAGATGCCCTGGCAGGTGATACTTCGCAATTGGCCGGGGCTGCGGTCGAGGCCCTGGCCAGTGGCGTCTCCATCGCCCACGCCGTGAGCCTTGGGATCATGATCGTGACCTTGGTGCCATTGCACCGGTTGATGACCGGGCCACCCCTGACCGGGGAGCAGGGTGTTTGACCCACCTGCTACCTTGAATGACAGCCGTGTCATTCGCCCACCTACACGTCCACACCGAATACTCGATGCTCGACGGTGCGGCCCGGATCAAGGACGTCGTGGCGGCGGCCGCGGCCGACGGCCAGCCCGCCCTGGCCATCACAGATCATGGGGTCCTCTACGGGGTGGTGGACTTCGTCAAGGAGGCGAAGACCGCCGGGATCAAGCCGATCATCGGCATGGAGGCCTACCTGACGGAGGGCTCCAGATTCGACCGACCGGTGGGGAACGCCAACCGGCGCTTCCACATGAATCTCATCGCCTGGAACGAGACCGGCTATCGCAACCTGCTCCAGCTGTCGTCCCGCGCCTTCCTCGAGGGCTATTACTACAAGCCGAGGATGGATTTCGACCTGCTGGCAGAGCATGCCGAAGGGATCCTCGCCACTTCCGGTTGCCTCGGCGGGATGGTGGCCCAGCATCTCGCCCCCGACTCGCTCAGCGAGGAGGGCAACAAGGGCCAGATAAGGGACTTCGACGCCGCCCTCGCCGCCGCCGGCCGCTTCCAGGACATCTTCGGCAAGGACAACTTCTTCATCGAGATCCAGGACCACGGGCTGGCGGCACAGAGGGCGATCATGCCCGACCTCCTCGAGATCTCGAACCGGATCGGGTCCCCACTGCTGGCGACGAACGATGCCCACTACACCGCGCAGGCGGAGCACGAGGCCCACGACGTCCTTCTCTGCATCCAGACCGGGTCACTGCGTGCCGAGACCGGACGTCTTCGCTTCGACAGCCGCGACTTCTACCTCAAGACCGCCGCCGAGATGCGCCACCTATTCCCCGAAGACACCTATCCGGGCGCGTGTGACAACACGCTGGCCATCGCCGAGCGTTGCTCGGTCGATCTCGACTTCGGGCGGATTCTCCTACCCAGCTTCCCGGTGCCGTCGGGAGAGACCGAGGTAAGCCATTTGCGGAGGCTGGTCGAACAGGGCGCGCGCGATCGCTACGGGCCCGACGCGGGGCCGGAAGTCTGGGACCGGGTGGAGCACGAGCTCAAGATCATCGAAGAGATGGGGTTCCCCGCCTATTTCTTGATCGTCTGGGACCTGATCCGCCATGCCCGAGAGAACGGGATCCGGGTCGGGCCCGGGCGTGGCTCGGCGGCCGGCTCCATCGTCTCCTACTGCCTGCGCATCACCGATATCGACCCTCTTGCCTATGGGCTCATCTTCGAGCGCTTCCTCAACCCGGGCCGCCGTCAAATGCCCGACATCGACATGGACTTCGATGAGCGGTATCGGGCGGAGATGATCAGGTACGCGGCCCAGAAGTACGGCGCCGACAGGGTGGCCCAGATCGTCACCTTCTCCACGATCAAGGGCAAGCAAGCCCTACGGGACGCAGCGCGTGTCCTCGGTCATCCGTACGGGGTGGGGGACCGGGTGGCTAAGGCGATGCCTCCAGCGATCCTGGGGCGGGAGGCGACCCTCGACCAGGTGCTCGAGCCACCATCGCCCGACGCCGATTCGACGATAAGGGACTGGTACGCCAACGCCCAGGGCCTCCGCGACCTCTACGACGCAGACCCGGCTGTCCGCGAGACGGTCGACGCCGCCCGGGGCCTCGAAGGGCTCCGTCGTCAGGACTCCATACATGCCGCAGCTGTGGTGATCGCCCCCGAGCCCCTCATCAACGTGGTCCCGATCCAACAGAAGGGCGAGGGCGCCGAGGTGGTGACCCAGTACGAGATGTACGGGGTGGAGTCACTCGGTCTCCTCAAGATGGACTTCCTCGGGCTTCGTAACCTCTCCATCATCGAACGCTGTCTCGAGCTGGTCGAGGACAGCACCGGGCAGCGGGTGGACATCGACACCGTCCCGCTGGACGACCCGAAGACCTTCGAGTTGCTCCAGTCGGGCAACACCATCGGGGTGTTCCAGCTCGAAGGCAACGCGATGCGATCCCTGATCCGATCACTGAAGCCGGACTCGTTCAACGATGTGATCGCCCTTGTCGCGCTGTACCGGCCCGGGCCGATGGGCGCCAACATGCACACGCTCTACGCCGACCGGAAGAACGGCCGGGCCCCGATCGAGGAGCTCCACCCTGCGCTCACCGACAAGCTGGCCGACACCTATCAGATCATGGTCTACCAGGAACAGGTCATGTCAGTAGCCCAGGAGATGGCCGGGTATTCGATGATCGATGCCGACAACCTGCGGCGAGCGATGGGGAAGAAGATCAAGTCGGTCATGAGGGCCGAGGAGGAGAAATTCGTCGCCGGCTGCGTCGCCCAGGGCCACGAGGAGAAGGTGGGTCGGGAGATCTTCGGCCTCATCGAGCACTTCTCGGGATACGGATTCAACAAGAGCCACAGCTCGGGCTATGGGCTGGTCGCCTACCAGACCGCCTACCTCAAGGCTCATCATCCCGCCGAGTACATGGCCGCCCTCCTCACCGCGACCAAGAGGGACAAGGATCGGACAGCCCTCTACCTGAATGAGTGCCGACAGATGGGGATCCAGGTGCTGGTCCCCGACGTGAACGAGTCCGACTCCGATTTCACCGTCAAAGACGGGCGCATCCGGTTCGGTCTCTCCGCCGTGCGAAATGTGGGCGAAGGGGTGGTTGAGAGGATCGTCGCGGCCAGGGCCGACCGGTTGTTCGAGTCGTTCCACGACTTCGTCGATCGTGTCGACGTGTCGGCGCTCAACAAGCGGACGGTGGAATCCTTGATCAAGGCCGGAGCGTTCGACGCCATGGGCTATTGCCGCAAGGGGTTGACGGTGGTCTACGAGCAGATTCTCGACGGCACCTTGGAGCGGCGCCGGAACGAGGACATGGGTCAGTTCAGCTTGTTCGCCGGAGACGCGGCCGCGATCTCGCAAGGCCGCATCGACGTGCCCGACCTGGTCTGGCCGCAGAAGATCGGCCTCGGCTTCGAGAAGGAGATGCTGGGCCTCTACGTGTCAGATCATCCGCTGTTGGCAGTGGGTCGATCACTGGAGGCCGCCACCACCACCACGATCGCCGAGTTGGATGAGATGGCCGACAAGACGAGCGTGACGGTGGGTGGCCTCGTCGCCGGTATCACGAGACGTTGGACACGAAATGGCGACCCGATGGTCTTCTTCCAATTGGAAGACATGGAGCGGTCGGTCGAGGTGGTCGCTTTCCCGCGGACCGTCAACGACTACGGCCACGTCGTGGTCGAGGATGCGATCGTCATCGTGAGCGGGAGCCTCGACCATCGCGGCGACGAGGTCAAGGTCATGGCACGAGAGATCAAGGAGCTCGAGATCCGCGACGATTCCACCGTGCGGCTCAGGGCGCCGGCGGCCACTCTGACCCCGGAGATGGTCGGTCGGCTCAAGACGATCCTCTCCAACCACCCGGGCCCGGCGCCGGTCTATTTGAACATGACCAGCGACCAGGGGGTGAAGGTGCTCAAGCTCAGCGACGCCCATCGAGTGGAGCCCCGCACCGCCCTGTTCGCCGAGTTGAAGGAGTTGCTCGGGCCCAGCGCCATCCTCTGACCCCGGCGAACCAGTTCCGTATATCGCACCCTCGCAACCCAATTACAGGGGGGCTAGGGGAGACGGGGCCAGATCTCTCTCTGCGCCATCTGGGCCAGGGTCGCCGAGCGGCCGTGTTTTCGGCCCATCGCGTAGGCGGCGATGGCTGCGGTCACGGCCACGGTGCTGACCCCACCCACGGCGATCGCCTGCTTGGTCTTGCGGGCGAAGATCACCACGGGCCAACCACGGTCGTGGGCAACCACATCGAGCT
Organism: Acidimicrobiia bacterium; assembly: GCA_025937235.1. Lineage (GTDB taxonomy): Bacteria > Actinomycetota > Acidimicrobiia > Spongiisociales > ZC4RG35 > JARDZU01. The sequence goes on along the minus strand of JAICRU010000002.1, from coordinate 49,456 downwards.
CTGAATCGGGGTTGACCGCCACCGGATGACCCACCGATTCCATCATGGGGAGGTCCGAGATCGAATCGGAGTATGCATAACTCCGCTCCAAGTCGTAGCCGAAGTCGGCAGCGATCTTCTCGATGGCGTCGACCTTCCCGGCCCCATATACGAATGGGCCGTCCAGCTCCCCCGTGTAATGCCCTGCAATCACCCGCCCCCGAGTGCCGATGGCCCCGGTCATGCCGAGCGAGCGGGCGAGGGGCTCGACGATTTCATGCGGGGCCGCCGAGACGATCCACGTGTCGCGACCGGATTCGTGGTGCAGATTGACCAGTTTTCGCGACTCCGGTCGCACCCTGGACACCAGTTTGGGAAGGACCGAGGCCCCGACCATCTCCAGCGCCTGAACCGAGGAGCCTGCGATGCGATTGAGGAAGTCACCTCTGACCTCATCTGAAGCGTCTCCCATGTCCCCTCTCAGCCTGAAGCTGAGGGCAGAGAGGGTCCATCTTGCGATGTCTGTATTGGAGGCCAGACCCTGGCGCCAGGCTTCAACCCCGAGAGGAAACGCCGAGGCGCCGGAGATCAGAGTCCGGTCGAGGTCGAAGAAGGCGGCGGAGTTCGCCATGGGTTCAGGATATGCCGACCTCCGCCCAAGGCAACTGGCTTGCTTCCTCCATCAACCCGGCCAACCCATGGAGATCGGTGGGTGGGTGTGGCGACCACGGGATGGTCGCGATGTGTGCACCGTAACGGGAGGAGAACTCCTCACGACTGTCCCGCTGCCGCACCGTCTCGGCGCTCCAGCGGGCCAGGTTCAGCTCCAGGGCAGGAGATGTCCCCGGCGGGGCGGTGGCTTCGGCCCACTCCTCCGGCAGGATCCTGTTGAAGATCACGGCCGTCGGGCTGCTGGCAAGACCGGGAAGGTCGCGGTAGAACTTGATCGCCTCCCGAATCGGTGCGGGATCGGAGGTGGTGACGACGAAGATCGATGCCGAGGAGAGGACGCGCTCTATCTCCCGGCCACGTTGCGCGACGCCGTCGTATGTCGTCCGAAGGTCGAGGAGAAACTCGGCCACACGCTCGAGCAAATCGCTCCCCAGCACCGAGTCTGCGATGCGAAGCACGGGCCGCGCGGCGAAGTTGTAGAGCGCCCTGCGACCGGGGATGGGGCCGCCCGTCAGCCAGCGGAGGAGGCGCCCACCGACTAGATCAGCCATCTGCGCCGGCGCGGTGAAGAAATCGATGCCGCCGCCAGAAGGTGGGGTGTCGACGATCACCAGGTCCCACGCCATGGCTTGGACGAAGGTGGCCGCCTGATCGGCCGCGGCGTATGCCTGTGATGCCGGGAAGTGCTCCGAGGCAGCCCGGAAGAACTCGTTGTCGGCCAACCTGGCGGCGACCTCCGGGTCGGCGTGGCGCATCGCCACCGCCCTCCACGAGGCGGTGGCGTCGAGCATGGCTGCCCACAGGTCCGGCTCGTCGGCGTGGGGTTGGGGCTCATTTCCCAATTCCTCGACTCCGAGTGCGGTCGCCAGCCTCCGCGCCGGATCAACCGTGACCACCAGAGTCCTCAGACCGCTACGCGCCGCCTTCACCCCCATCGCCGCGGCAACTGTGGTCTTTCCCACCCCGCCGGCGCCGGTGATGAGGATTGTCTTGGTCACGCCGTGACCTCGAACTCGTCGGCGATCCGGGCGGCGACCTCGCCAGGGGTGAACAGGCCATGCAGATAGGGGAGGCGCTGCACGGGACAGAGTCGCTCCAGCCACTCCTGCTGTTCTGCCCAGAGGGAGCGATGGAGCCTTGCCGCATCACCCACCGGTCCGGGCGGTGTGTCGGGATCGGTCAACTGGTCCAGTACGCGGTTGGCGATCACCGTGGGAGAGGGGACCAGGTCCTCCTTTCCCAGCCAGGTGAGGGTTTCCTCGGTTTCGGTGACCGGAAGCTCCTCAGGAAGGGAGACCAAGATGAGCTCGGTGAGACTCGGGTCGTGCAAGATCTCCCTCATCACCTCCGCCTGGACCCGGATCCGCCCGGCGGGCACGAGCTCGGAGATCGTGACCGGGGCTCGAACGTATGACCCGATCTGGCCGGTGGGCGGGGCGTCCGCGATCACGATGTCCCAGCGGTCTTCACGCACCTCCCAGATGGCCTTGCCGATCGTGATGATCTCACGGATCCCCGGTGCCGTGGTGGCGAGGGCATCGAAGGCCCGGGCCAGGGGGCCGAATCGGTTCAGACCGCGCATGCCGAGCTGGATGGACAAGTACTCGAGCAGGGCATCGGAGCGAACCATCTGCATGGCGTGGAGCCCTGGCCGCAGCTCCATGGGCTCGAACTCGAGCGGGCCGGTCCCGAAATGGGCGGAGAGGCCACCCGGTGCGCCCATCTCCATCGCCAGCACCCTGAGCCCGCGGCGTTGGGCAAGGAGAGCGAGGCCGGCGCTTACGACCGACTTGCCTACACCTCCTTTGCCCGACACCAGGACCAGGCGCTTCTCGAGCATGCGGCGCTCAGCTGCCGCCCAGTGGGATGCGCAGCACCAGCTCGCCCTGCTCGACACTCCAGCGGGCGCTCCCGATCAGGGCGTAGTCGGTGTAATCGGCCTCGGCTCGCTCCACGAAGAGACGGCGCTCCTCGCCTGCGACGGGTGGGAGAGGACGCTCCTTGACCGCGCTCGCCCGCTCCTGATAGCGGCGGATCATGGCGTCGACGTCGAATTGGGCCATCAGAGGACGTTATACGTTCTGCGTTTTTCGTTCTAGGCGCGGGCCGTCTGGCGACGTCTTTCGGCCTTGCGCTCCCCTTCGAGGCGCTCGAGGTCCACATCGCTGTAGTCGACGTGGCTCATGGCGTCCGCCAGCAGTGTGTGCCCGGCCACCTCACGTATGGCGTGGTGCATCTCGTGCGCCACCCTTCGGTAGGCGGGATGGCCGGCCGCCTGGCTGCGGAGCTCGACGAGGTGGAACGCCTGCCTGGGGTTCAGCTCCATCGCGAATCGGACGTTGTAGGCGAAGGGCACCACATATTGTGCGACGTCGGGCCCCAGGTCATCACGCAACTCCTCGTAGAAGATCAGGGCGTCCTCCATCGAGCGGTCCCAATCGTCGGCCATGCCAAGCTCGTCGATCTCGGGGGGAACGTCGTAACCGAGTCTGGTGGTGTACCGCTGCCACTCGAGTGTCATCAGCCGGTGCCGCTGCAGATCGCGAAATGCACCGATGTCACAGGTCACATCGAAGCGATAGGTGGTTCGCTCCATGGGGCGACCTGGCTTGTGTCTGCGGTTGGCACGATCCCCGACCAGAGACGAGATGAGCTCCGAACGCTCGGAAGCAGACATGGCCCGGACCATGCGGAGCAGCTCGATTTCGGGGAGTTCCGAGACCGCATAGAGGGCGGCGGCGGCGATCTTGAGCTCGGCGTCGGGGTCCCAATCGACCAGGGTCACCGATGGCCCCTCATCGCGCGGGGCAGGGAGAGACGTAGCTTTCTCTTCCAGGTCCCGGCGCACGTTCTCCAGATATCGCGACCAACGCACTCCGCGGTCCTCTAGATCGACCCTGGTCAGAAAGGAGGGGATGATCTTCCGGAGCTCACCGAGCATCATCTCCCCGTAGTCGCGCACCTCGCGCAGCGGGCTCGCCTGCATCCTCACGAGTGACATCTCATAGGCCTGGCCGGTGCCATAGATCCCCACGCTCGACAATGTGGAGACGGGGAGGAGGCCGCGGACCGTGTCGCAGGCCTTGGCGCGGATGGTCGCATTCCAGACCACGGGTGAATCCGAATCCAGACGCGGGTGGATCTCCTCGAAGTGAGACATCATTCGGCCCACCATCATCGAATAGGTGTCGAAGACCCGGTCCATGTGAGTCAGGTACCGGTGCGAGTGCCCGGAGTCAGCCACTTCGGCGGGCACGTGATAGCGGTATCGGCCCCCGAGTGGGGCGTCATACCGGATGTAACGGGTCGACTGCTCGAGGTAGGCGGCGAGACGCCCCCACTCCAGCACCTTGGTGAGCAGATTCGATGCCTGCTCACAGGCGAGGTGGGCCCCGCCCAACTGGGCCACGGAGTCGTCCCCGTAGTCGAAGAAGACCCGCTGGTAGAGCTGTTCGGCCTTCCTGGTCGCTACCAGTGGGTCGTCGTCGAGGCCTCGCGCCATGACCTCGATACCCGAATCGGGATCGGCCACGAACTCGTCGAGGAAGAGACGGCGCAGGGACTTGGCCGACCTCGAATAGCGGGCGAACAGGGCGCCCTTGACCACCTCGGGGAGGTTCACCAGGCCGAAAACCGGTAGATCGAGATTCGTGAAGAACCGGCCCAGGACGGCCTTCTCCTCCGGGGTGAACTCCTCCTGGTGATACGGTGCCACGGGCGGGCGATTGTATGCCAGGAAATCGCCGGAGCCGGGTTACCGTTTCAGGTCGTGGCTGTGTTCCTGGTTCGTCTCGGCGTCTTCCTGCTCTCGGCTGCCGCCATCGGCATCGCCCTCGTCCCCATCCTCGTCCTCATCGACCTTCTCGATGGTGGCACCGGATGGGGGCTGTGCCCGCAGGGGATCGAGGCGTGTGACAACCCGTACACCACGGCCGCGGAGTTCGGGATCATGCTCACCCTCGGTCTCTTCGTCGCCGTTCTCGGGATTCGCGTCCTCATGAAGTTGGCGCGACGTCTTCGATCCGACGACTACCAGGTGAGTCAGTGAGCTGGTGTCACCGCCTCAGCCTCTAGCGACGCCTGATCGGTCTGTTTGGTCACCACCAGGTATATGGCGATGATGATGGCGCCGGCACCGGCCCAACCTGCTGGAGTGAGGCGCTCGCCAAGGACCACCCAGGCCGTGGCAACGGCAAAGGCAGGCTCCGCGGCCAGGACCACGGCGGCGGTGGTCGCCCCCACCACGGTCTGAGCCCAGATCTGGAGGACGAAGCACCCGGCGCTCGCACCCAACCCGGTGATGAGGAGGGCGCCCCACACCGAGGTTGGCGGCAGCATGGGGCCTTCAATCAGGAACGCAGTGGGAAACGCCAGCAGGGCAACCACTGCCAGCTGCGCCACTGTGAAGGGGATCACGGGGTGGTGTCGAGCGAAACGGGACAGGACAACGATGTGGGCCGAGAACGAGATGGCGCAGGCCAGCGACATCAAGTCACCCCGTCCGAGACTGATGCCGTCGGCGCCGGTGATGAGGATGATGCCGGCGAAGGCGAGGGCGGCCGCGATCACGCTCCACCATCCCGGTGGCCTCCGGGCGAACAGGGCAGCGAGAAACGGCGTGATCACCACGTATAGCCCCGTGATCAACGCCGAGTTGCTGGCGCTCGTGGTGGTCAGACCCGCGGTCTGGAAGGAATAGCCTGCGAACAGGGCCAGTCCGGCCATGAACCCGTGCCACCAGATCCGTTTCCCTTTGGGTAGGGCGACGAAGGACAGGACTACGGCGCCAAGCAGGAAACGCCAGGCGACGAAGGTGAGCGGAGGCACCTGTTCCACCGCCGATTTGACGACCACGAAGGTCGCCCCGAACACGAACGACGCGACGAGGAGGGCCAGGACGGCGCGGCTTCGACCCGAGCTGAGCATGAGCCGGGGAGAGTAGGACCGGGCGGGTACCCGCCCTGGGCATCGTGTCGGATCAATACGATGCGAGATCCCATGCCACTGCCCCGAGCCGATGGAACGGTCCCCACCAGGGGCGAGAAGGGCAAAGCCCGCACCATCCTCAACCGGCTCCGCCGGCGATACCCGGAGATCGGAACTGCCCTGGACTACGAGTCGCCGTATGAGTTGCTGGTAGTGACCGTCCTTTCGGCCCAGACCACCGACGAGAACGTGAACAAGGTGGCTCCGATCCTCTTCGAGAGGTACCCGCTGGTCCGAGACCTCGCCGAAGCCGACCCTGAGGAGGTCGAAGAGATCGTCTATTCGACCGGCTTCTACCGTCAGAAGACCAGGTCGATCATCAAGCTCGCCCAGGCGATCGAGGAGATGTTCGACGGCGAGGTACCGATGGAGATGGACGAGCTCGTGAAGCTCCCCGGAGTCGGGCGCAAGACCGCCAGCGTTCTCCTCGCCGAGGCCTGGGATGTGCCGGCCATCGCGGTGGACACCCACGTCCGCAGGGTGACCCGAAGGTTGGGGCTGACTGCACAGGCCGACCCCGTGAAGATCGAAAAGGACCTGATGGCGGTCTTCCCCAAGAACGAGTGGTCCGGCGTGTCGATGCGGATCATCCAGTTCGGCCGCGACATCTGCGATGCACGACGACCCCTCTGTGGCCGGTGTGAGTTGTTCGGTCTGTGTGAGTTCTCGGAGAGGTTCTTGTTCGCCGCCAAGACACCGCCTCGAACGTGAACGGCGGCCGGTGACAACCCCCCGAATTGCCCACCGCGCCATCCTTCGCCTCGCCGTCCCCGCCCTGGGCACCCTGGCCATCGATCCCGTGCTCACGCTCATCGACACCGCTTTCGTCGCACGGGTCGGTGTCGATGAACTCGCCGCGCTCGGCGTGGACACCGCCATCCTTGGTTTCGCCTTCTTCGGCTTCAATTTCCTCGCCTACGCGACCACGCCATTGGTGGCCCAGGCCCTGGGACGGGGCAACCCGGGGGAAGCGAGACGATGGGTGGGTGACGCGCTCCTCCTGGCCGCGGGTCTGGGAGTGCTCGCAGCCGCCATCCTCGAGCTGCTCGCTCCGTGGTTTGTCGGGTTGATGGGCGCCGGAGAGGGCGTAGCGGAGGCCGCGGTGTCCTATCTCCGAATCCGGGCCATCGCCACCCCGGCGGTGCTCATCGTCACCGCGGCCCACGGCGCCTTTCGCGGGCATCAGGACACCCGGACTCCGCTCCTGGTGGCGGTGGGCATCAACGTCATCAATCTGGTGTTCGACCCTCTTCTCATCTTCGTAGCCGGCCTGGGCCTGGAGGGTGCCGCCCTGGGAACGGTCATCGCCCAATGGGCGGGTGCGGCGTGGTTCCTGATCCTGGTCCGGCGAAGGCGGCTGGCCGACCGTCCCGGGCCTTTGCGTCAGGCGATCCCCACGATCCTCTCTTTGGCTCGGAGCGGCATGTTGGTCGCCATCAGGACCGGCTTTCTCCTGGCCGGGCTGACGATCGCAGCCGCCACCGCAACCCGACTCGGGCCGTCGGAGATAGCGGCCCATCAGGTGGTGATGCAGGTGTGGCTCCTGGCCGCGATGGTTGCCGATGCATTTGCCATTGCAGCCCAGGCGATGGTCGGCGCCGCGGTTGGAAGCGGGGACTCTCTCCGGATCCACCGCCTGTCCTCCCGGTTGCTGGCCTGGGGTGTGGCCACGGGAGTCCTTCTGCTGGCCGTCTTCGCCTTGGGGGCGCCGGCGCTCGAGTTGCTGGTGGAAGACCCCGAGGTTGCGGCCCTCACGATCTCCGCCGCAGCCGTTGCCGGGTGGATGATGCCGGTGGGGGCGCCCCTGTTCGTAGCAGACGGCATCTTCTTCGGGCTCCTCGCCTTCGGGACCATCATCCTCTCGACGGCCGTGGGCGCGGTGGTCCTGATAACACTCATCACGGCGACCCCGCTGGGCGAGACACTCGACGGCATCTGGTGGGGGATCAGCGCCATGCTGGCTGCCCGCGGGCTCGTCTTCGTCTTCGCCTACCGACGTGCCGTCGGTGTCGCGCTCAGGTCCTGACCACGGGTCTCGGGCAGGAGCAGCGTGAGTAGAGCGGCCGCCGCCATGCCCACCCCGAGCAGCGTGATCGTCTCCGAAAGCCCGACCTGGTCGATGGTGAATCGTCCCAGGATCAGGCCGGCGGCCGATCCGGCGAGACCGAAGTTGGTGACCGCGGTGTTGGCGCTTGCCCGCAGCCCCGTTGGGAACAACTCGGTGCGATGGGCCCCACCAGCAGGCACGAAGGCGAAGGTGCCAAACGAGGAAACCATGACCGCCACGACGATCAGAGGAACAGAATCGGACCAATAGATCACCAGGCCACCTCCCAGGGCGAGTAGGAGGCTGATCACGGTGGTGCGGCGCCTGCCCCAGGCGTCGGCGAGATGCCCGCCAACGAAGAAGCCCAGCCCGCCGAGTGTCCCACCGAGCAGAGCGACGATGACCGTCGACCCAGTGCTGAGGCCGAGGTAGTCGATCATCCGCGTGGTGGAGAAGGCGAGGGCGACTGCGGAGAAGGCCGAGACGAAGAGCCCGATCACGGCAACCAGCCAGAACCGGCGCGCCCACATGCCCGCTATCAGGTCCCGCCAGTGCCAGGCCGGCTCGTGATCCTCGACGAAGACACGACTCTCGGGCAAGGCCCGGCCCAGCAGAGGAAGGATGAGGAACCCAAGGGCGATGAGGAGATGGGGGATCCGCCAGGTCTCTCCGCCACCGTCGGCCAGGGGGAGGGTCATCAGAGCGAGCCCGGCGCCGAAGGACACCGCGGCCCCGTAGAAGGCGATGGCATACGCCCGGATGACGGGGGAGACCTGCTCGGCGAGGAGCACTATGGCCAGGCCACCCATCCCCGCAGTGCCGGTCCGCAGGATCGCCTGGGCCGTCCCGAATTGCCAGGCCTCCATGGCCAGGCCGGCGAGGGTCCCGCCGATTACGACGAGAGTCACCGACCAGAGCAGAGGCGTCCGTCGACCGCGATGATCGCCAATCCAGCCCAAGGGGAGGGCGGCGAACGCGGCGAGTCTCGCGATCCCGAGGAGCATGCTCATCTCACCTTCGGTCAGGCCCAGCCCGGCCCTGGTGAAGGGAAGGGTGGCCGACACCTGCGACTGGGCGAAGCCCTGCACGAGACCAGCGGCCCAGATGACCGCGACGATTCGGCGGTCGGAGGAGGTGAAGCGGTCCACCGGGAGCAACGGGCCTAGAACACGTCGCAACCACGGACTCACGAATCGAGAGTAGAGGGCTGCTCGTGCGATCATCACCAAAACTTCGGCAGCTTCCCCGAAAGACCAAGTGTTCGAAAACGTCGACTCGGCCGCCTACCTCGTCCAGGTCTTGATCGCATTCGGGGCCGGGATCATCTCCTTCGTCTCCCCGTGCGTACTGCCCCTGCTGCCTGGCTACCTCTCGATGATGTCGGGGTATTCGGCCAGCCAGTTGGAGAGCGGGGACGTGTCGATGGGTCGCATGACGAGGGTGATCGTCCTCTTCATCGCAGGCTTCACCGTGGTCTTCGTCGCTTTGGGCGCCATCGCGACCGGGCTGCGCACCTGGCTGGTGCAGAATCTCGACACCTTGACTCGTCTGGCCGGGCTGACCGTGATCATGTTCGGAATCCTGATGGTTGCGATGGCCGTGTCGGAGCAGGGGGTGATCGGCACATTCGCCAGGGAGCGCCGTCTCGACGTTCGACCGAGCCGGCTCGGCGGATGGGCACCGCCTGTTATGGGGATGGCATTCGGGTTCGCCTGGACACCGTGTATCGGGCCGGTGTTGACCGTGATCCTGGCCACCGCCTCGCTTCAGGCGACTCTTGGCCGGGGGGTGGGGCTCCTGGTCGCCTACTCCCTAGGGCTCGGGATTCCGTTCCTTCTCTCCGGCCTGGGTCTATTCAAGGTGTTCGGCAGGCTGAGGCCTTACCTGCGCCCTATCAACATCGTCTCAGGCGTGCTGCTCACCCTATTCGGTGTGATCATGCTCACCGGGAATATCAGCACCCTGTCCAACTGGTTCTCAGATGTGATGCTCTCCATCCCTTTCCTGCGCGACCTGGCCACGATCTGATGGGTGCGACCGCGCCCAGCCTGGCCCCGACGACACCCGACCTGGTCTGGTTCGCCGGCGTCGACGCCCGGCGGTTCCTCAACGACCTGATCACCCAGGAGATGGCCGACATGGCCCCGGGGATGGTGCGGAGGTCTCTGCTGCTCACCCCGCAGGGAAAGCTGGACCACATCATGTGGGTGTTGGGCGGGGGTGACGAGATCGGTCTGGTGGTGGATGAGGGGCGTGGTGAGGACCTGGCCGCCAAACTGGGCCGATATCGAATAAGAGTCGATGTCTCGATAGAGCCGGTGACGGCGGAGCGATGGCTGGTGGTGGGTTCGTATGGCGCTGATCACGACCGGTGGAGCGGCGATCGGGGCGGCTTGGTGGCAGACGTCTCGTGGAGTGGTGTCGAGCGCACTTTGGTGGTGGGGGAGAAGCCCGGTCTTCCCTCGATCGGTGCCGACGGGTACGGGGAGCTGCGGATCGAGGCAGGGGAGCCGTTGATGGGGGTCGATGTCACCGACAACACCATCCCCCAGGAGACGGGTCTCGTTGGATCATCGATCTCCTTCGACAAGGGGTGCTTCCTCGGTCAGGAGCTGGTGGCCCGTCTCGACAGCCGTGGGGGACGGGTCAATCACCACCTCCGCATCCTCCGCTTCGACGGTGAAGCTCCAAAGGCTGGGGCGGCTGTGACCAAGGATGGCGAAGAAGTCGGCATGATGACCTCGTCGGCGGGCGGCGTTGGGTTGGGTCTGTTACGGCGCGGCGTCGAATCCGGTGACGCGGTAATAGTGGGAGATGCTCAAGCTGTGGTCGAGGCGGTACCCGAAGGCTGAAGACCGGTCAGCGAGGATCCCGGCGAGGAGGACGGCGGTCGTCTTCGTCAGCAGCGTCGTGTCGCCGAGAGACAGCCACATCGCCGCCACGAGCAGGAGGTGTAGCCAATGAGCCTGACCACGCGGCCGAGGGAGAGTTGGACACCTCGTGATGCTGCCGAGACGAGAATTGGAACTCCCCCGATCGCCATGGCCAGACCGGCGAAGTTGCCGCCGAACATGGTGGCAAGCAGGCCGCCGTCATCGCACCGCCCGGGATGGCGACCCGGGAAAGGTCACCCGACCCGAAGATCACGACGAGCGGTACGGCGGCAATGACGACCAGGATGACCAACCCGTGCTGCACCAAGGCGTCGCCCGGTCCGTCGTCTGATGACACGAACCCAACGATGATGAACATCGAGACGGCGACGAGAAGCCCGAATAATGCAGCCATCCTGGCTGGCCGAGCCGCTGTCGACTGCTGATGTTTCGCAGTCGACTTGGTGCCGGAGGTGGGATTCGAACCCACACGGGGTTTCCCCCAATGGTGTTTGAGACCATACTGTCTTCCAGTTCCAGCACTCCGGCTCGTTTCGCATTTTACCGGTCAACACTTCGGACCGATGAAGCTGTCCAGGAACGCGACGTCGTCTCTTCGGGCGATCGAGATGGTACGGGTATTGGTCTGGGTCCAGTGCACGCCGAGCAGATCGAGGGCATCGGTGAAGATGCCCAGGATGTCGGTCGACGCGTTGGTGAACATGTATCTCGTGTACCGGTAGCGGTTGGTGCCGGACGGGAGCCGTCGACCGATCTCGCAGTCCTTGACTTCCGCCTCGATCGACTCCAGTGCCTGCCGGCACTGCGATTCCGGTCTCACCTGGTTCCAACGTAGATGCCTGGTGTGACACAATTGCTCGTCTTGAACCGCATCCATCGTCGATTGTTCCGTCTCAACGACCGGATCCAGTCGATCAGCCGAGAGCTGAGCCTGGTCGACGCCGAGCTGGGGCATCATCGCGCCATCAACGATGACGCCCAGATGGATGCGGCCTTCGGCAATCACATCGACCGGGAAGAGGCAGGGCGGACCTCGGGCGACGTGCGTCGCTTCGAGCGCACCGCCCACTATCTCCGGGCCCGCCGGGCCAAGCTGGTCAAGACCCGAGACCGCCTGCTCGCCCGTCTGCCCGACTGACCGGCAAGGCCACTACCGTCAGTTCGTGCCCACACTCGCCCTGATCGACGGCAATTCCGTCGCCTATAGGGCGTTCTACGCCCTCCCGCCGGACCTGGCTACCAAGAGCGGCCAAGTCACGAACGCGGTGTTCGGATTCACCAGGATGCTGATCCGGCTGCTCAAGGACTATCACCCCGACGGCATCGCCGTTGCCTGGGACGTCTCCAGACAGACCTTCAGGACCGAGTCATATCCGGAGTACAAGTCGCAACGCGAGCGGGCCCCCGACGAGTTCCGCAGCCAGCTTCCCCTCATGGACGAGGTCCTGCAAACCCTTCACATCACGCAGTTGCGCCGGGAGGGTTTCGAGGCCGACGACCTGATCGCCACACTGACCAGGAACGCCGTGGCGGCAGGCTGGGAGGTACTGATCGTCACGGGCGACAGAGACGCTTTCCAGCTGATCGAGGGGCCGGTGAAAGTCGTCTACACCCGGCGTGGCATCAGTGACATCGTCCTGGCCGATGAGGGTTACGTCGAGGAGAAGTACGGGATCCGTCCCGATCAATACGTCGAGTACGCGGCTCTGCGTGGTGACACCTCCGACAACCTCCCGGGGGTGCCCGGCGTCGGCGAGAAGACCGCCTCCCGACTCATCGCGGACTATGGGGACCTGGACAATCTCTATCTGTCGGTGACCGACCTCACCCCCAAGCTGAGAGAGAACCTGTCTGGTCATCGGGAGCAGGTCTTCCTCAACCGCGAGCTGATGCGGCTCATCGACGACCTGGATCTGGGCATCCAGGTCGAAGAGCTCCACACCCGGGAGTGGGACCGTCATCAGGTCAAGGATCTGTTCGACAGTCTGGAGTTCCACTCCATGTGGAATGACCTGGAGCAGGCTTTGCCTTCGGCCGCCACCGCCTCCGAGCTCGTCGAGGTGGAGTCGCGTCTGATCACGGCGCAGTCGGAGGTCGAGGCGATGGCCGAAAAAGAGGTGCTCGTCGCCGGGCTGGTCGTCGATGGGGGAGAGCCGTTCGGCCTGGCCGTTTCGACCGGGCCTGGCCTGGCCGCGGTAGTCCCTTTCGACGCTGCCGGCCCGATCCTCGACGTTCTCGAGTCCGGTGTTGCCGCTCTCGCCGGGCACGACGTCAAGGATCTGGTCCGGGCACTGCTCGAGATGGAACGGGATGTGGAGCGTCTCGACATGGACACGGCCCTCGCTGCCTACATCGTCAATCCCTCTCAGCGCACCTATGACCTCGAAGAGCTGGCCGACCGGTTGCTGGGACTCGAGTTGGTGTCACCGGACGAGGAGGATGCGGCGACGGGCACCCTGCCCTTCGACTCCGGGCCAGACCTGGAGCTCGAAGGACGTCGCATCGAAGGTGTGCGCCGATTGGTCGAGGTGATGCGGTCCGAATTGGCGGAGAGAGACGAAGCCGAGCTGTTCCAGGAGTTCGAGCTTCCGCTGATCCCCGTCCTGGCCCGTATGGAGCACGCCGGGATCGGGGTCGATCGCGCCTATCTGGAGGGGATGGGAGCAGACCTGCGCTCCAAGTTGACTGCGCTCGACAAGCAGATCCAGGAGTTGGCCGGCGAGCAGTTCAACGTGAACTCGACCGATCAGCTCCGGTATGTCCTGTTCGACAAGCTCGCCCTGCCCGTCCTCAAGAAGACATCGACCGGCAAGCCGTCGACCGACGCTTCGGTGCTCAAGAAGCTGGATCACCCGCTGGTAGAGGCCCTGCTCGAGTATCGGGAGTACGAGAAGCTGCGGGGCACATATGTAGACGGCTATCTACCCCTGGTCGAGCCCGACGGCAGGATCCGGACCAGGTTCAACCAGATGGCCGCGACGACGGGGAGACTCTCATCGGACCGGCCCAACCTCCAGAACATCCCGATCCGATCGGAGTCGGGAAGGACGATCCGACGGGCATTCATCGCCGGCGAGGGAGCCGAGTTCCTCGTCGCCGACTACTCCCAGATCGAGTTGCGGGTCCTGGCCCATATGAGCGGTGACCCGTTCCTGGTCGAGGCCTTCCGCTCCGGATCGGACATCCACACCGCCACCGCCGCCAGGGTGTGGGACCTCGAGGAAGGCGCTGTCACCAGCGACCAACGGCGCACCGCCAAGATGATCAACTTCGGGCTGCTCTACGGGATGGAGGCATTCGGCCTGGCCGATCGGCTTGGCATTTCCCGCGAGGTGGCACAGCAGCACATGGACGCGTACTTCTCGCAGTTCGTCCACGTCAAGGAGTTCATGGCATCGGTCGTCACCCTCGCCCGCAATCAGGGGTACACGACCACCCTCTTCGGAAGAAGACGCTACCTGCCCGAGCTCAAGTCGGACAATTTCCGGATTCGGCAGATGGGGGAGCGGATGGCGTTGAACGCGCCTGTCCAGGGCACCGCCGCAGACATCATCAAGAAGTCGATGATCGAGCTCGACGCCAGCCTTCGCTCCGAGGGGCTCGCCTCCATGCTCTTGCTTCAAATTCACGACGAGCTGATCCTGGAGAGCCCCGTCGACGAGCTCGAGGTGGCCGAGAAGCTGGTGGTGGAGACCATGGAGGGTGTGGTTGCGTTGGATGTCCCCCTCGAAGTCGATGTAGCCACCGGCCCGGATCTCGCCTCGGTCAAGAGCTGACCATTTATCACGTTGGCAGTTCCACACAGAACTGCGTACACTCGCTCAGGCTGCGGACCCCAGCGTCTGCAGTTTCCCCTTCGGAGGCAACCACCCAGTTATGACCAGCAACCCGCAAGACGCGCCCGCAAGCGCTCTCGACTCGGAGAGCCCGGCGGCGCCCGAGACCGTCGAGACCGAGACGCCCGTCTCAGTCGAGATGGAGGAGCAGGCACAGGCTCCAGATGCAGGAGAAGAAGAGGTCTCGGGCCGTGAGGCCCTGGTTGCCCCCGATCTGACTGATCTTCCCGACGACATCGCCGACGACTTCGAGCGCGCCATCGAGGCCACCGTTCTCGAGTTCAAAGAGGGCGACATCGTGGAGGGCACCGTCGTCAGCGTGGATCCCGACGGCGCGATGATCGACATCGGCTACAAGTCAGAGGGCCTGATCCCGACCCGGGAACTGTCGATCCGCAACAACGTGGACCCCACCGATGCAGTCAGCGTGGGGGAGCGGGTTGAAGCAGTGGTGCTGAACAAAGAAGACGACGAGGGCAGGCTGATCCTCTCCAAGAAGCGCGCCATGTACGAACGCGCCTGGGGCAAGATCCAGGAGGTCGCCAAAGAGGGCGGCACGGTCGAAGGCACCGTGATCGAAGTCGTCAAGGGCGGTCTGATCGTCGACATCGGGCTCCGTGGCTTCCTCCCCGCATCTCTTGTCGACATGCGCAGGGTTCGTGATCTCGACCCCTTCATCGGCGAAGAGATAACCGCCAAGGTGATCGAGCTCGACCGGGCTCGCAACAACGTCGTGCTCTCCCGCCGTGCGTATCTAGAGGAGGCCCAGGCAGAGGAACGAAACGCCTTCCTCGATGGCCTGCACGAAGGTGAGGTTCGCGAGGGCGTCGTCTCCTCGGTGGTCAATTTCGGGGCATTCGTCGACCTCGGTGGCATGGACGGCCTCGTCCACGTCTCCGAGCTCTCCTGGCAACACGTGAACCACCCCGGTGAGCTGGTGAAGGTCGGAGACAAGGTCAACGTCAAGGTGCTCGAGGTCGACCGGGAGAGGGAGCGGATCTCGTTGTCGATCCGTCAGACCAGCGACGACCCATGGGATGTGTTCGCTCGTGATCACGAAGTCGGCGACGTCATCGATGGCGTCGTGACCAAGACCGTCCCCTTCGGAGCATTCGTCTCAGTGGCCGACGGCGTGGAGGGCCTGGTGCACGTCTCGGAGATCGCGATACACCGGGTCGAGTCACCCGAGCTCGAGTTGTCCATCGGGCAGCAGGTAAAGGTGAAGATCACCGAGAAGGAAGATGAGCGGCGTCGCATCTCGCTGTCCATCAAGCAGGCTTCTCCCGACTGGCGGGAGAGGGAGATCCAGATGGAGGAGCAGAAGAAGGGCCGGCGTCGCCCTCAGAAGGAGTTCGAGCGAGAGTTCGGGCCTTCCGAGGAGGAGCGCCCGCCGATGCCGGTCGACGCCTCTCTCGAGGCAATCCTCCAGGAATTGAAGGAGCGCGGCATAGGTCGTAAGTGACCGAGGGGTCACTTACACCTACCCGAGATCAGCCGGCCGTCGGACGTCGCGCATATGGGGCGACCGAACTATGGAATGTGCCGCGAAACCCTCAAGACTGGTCTCATACGGTCCGAACAATCCCTGTGGAATCGGACTCGAAGCACCGGAATGGCGCCTGCCCATCGGTAGCATGTCGTCGGGCATGTGCCGACATCGGGTGGAACGCCTTCCCAGGGGAAATACGAAGGGGACTCAATGGGTAGGAGAGCCATCGTCTTGTTAGTGGCCTTGATACTGGCCGGGCTCGCCGCATGGGCTGTCTGGAACTATCTCCAGAACGTCGAGAACGAGATAACCGAAGGCCAGGAGATCGTCGAGGTCTACCGCGCCGGGGAGGCCATCCCCGAGGGCACGGACGGGGCCATCCTCCTCTCGGACTTCAACAGCGGCGGGACGCAGATCGCCCTGAGCGAAGACCAGGCCGAGGATGTGCCGGTCGGCGCCATCACCTCCGCTGAGCAGTTGAACCAGGTGCTCGCCGATCGCGTCGCAGCGGGCCCGATCGCGGCCGGGTCGATCCTGACCGAGTCACAGTGGACTTCCATCACGGTCGACGTGATCCCTCTCGCCGAGGAGATTCCCTCCGGCAAGCAGGCCATGACCATCTCCACCGACAACATCAGGGGCATCAACGGGTTCGTAGAGCCAGGCGACAGGGTCAATATGATCATCACCATCGACATCCCCGAGGACCTGCTCCCCGAGGAGCTGAGCGGCATCGCCGAGCAGCCGGCTGCTCCGGTCGAAGGCCAGCCTCCCAGCGAGGAGACCATCGCGGTGGTGACCTACACCCGTTTCGTTCTGCAGGGGCTGCCGGTGATGGCCACCGGGCGTGACATCAGGCCCGATCAGGACGCCCCCGACACGGTGGAGGCCGATCCGGCAACGACCGGCGACACCACCCCCGAGGGTGAGCCCGTCGAGGAAGACACCGGTAACGACACCACGTTCACTCTCGAGGTCACACCTGAGCAGGCCGAGCGGATTGCCTACGCATCCGAGAACGGCTCGATCTGGCTGACCCTGGTCCCCGGCGACTTCGTCGAGGTGGAGACCACCGGTGTGACCACACTCAACCTGTTCGGCGGGAATCTGCTGGACGACATATTTGGAAGCTGATTGAGGTTCGACCATGTCGATGGCTGAGCACAACCTGCTGGTCGTGGACAAAGACGATGAATTCGTCTCCGCGGCCAAGGAGCTCTTCGAGGGCCGGCTCCCGGTCGCTCGCTCCATAGAGGAGGCGAGTCAGACCGCGGAGTCAGGCGACCTCAGGATGCTCCTGCTCGGCCCCTCGTTCTCGAACGACGAGTCGCTGGAGCACATCCGGAACCTGCACAACCAGGATCCGGCTCTGATCCTGATGATGGTCGCCGACACGGTCACGGCCGATCTCCTCCGTGGTGCCATGCGAGCCGGTGTCTCCGATGTCATCGAGGCCCCTCTCGACGAGTCGAAGATCGAGGCGGCGATCGAGCAGTTCGCTCACGACGTGCTGAAGCGGCGCACCGCCGGCAAGCCGGCGGCCGAGCCCGTTCGCACCGAGCAGCGGGGAGCGATCGTGACCGTGACCTCGGCCAAGGGCGGGAGCGGGAAGACCGTGACCGCCACCAACGTCGCCCTCCTCTTGAACCGGTTCCCGGACAAGAAAGTGGTGCTGGTCGACGCAGACCTCCAGTTCGGGGATGTCTGCCTCCTCCTCCAACTGGAGCCGAGGTTCACCATGGTCAACGCAGCCCATGAGCTCCATCACCTGGATGGAGAGATGCTCGACTCTCTGCTCACGGAGCACCCCAGCGGCCTGAAGGTACTGGCTGCTCCCCTCGAGCCGGCCTTCGCCGACGACATCACCACGGCAGGCCTGATGCAGATGCTCGACATCCTCCAGGAGAGCTACGACTACGTCGTGGTCGACACGGCCTCGATGCTGGACGAGTTGATCCTGTCCCTCATCGAGAAGGCGGACCACGTGCTCATGGTGGTGGACATGGATCTCCCTTCGGTCAAAAACGCCAAGCTCGCCCTGGAGACCCTGCGGCTGCTCAAGTTCTCGACCCAGAACGTCCAGCTCGTCATGAATCGGAACAACTCGAAGGCGAAGCTGGACAACAAGGAGATCGAGAGCGCCCTCAAGATGGAGATCAAGGCCTCGGTCCCTTCCGATGCCGCCGTCCCCAACTCGGTCAACGAGGGACGCCCCATCGTCGAGACAGACCCCAGGGGGAAGATCGCCAAGGGTTTCGAGAGTGTCGCCGAGTTGATCGCCGGGAAGATTCCCGAAGGCACGTCCAGGGGCGGGCTCTTCGGTCGCAAATAGTGGAAGGTAAATAACAGTGCCATCGCTTTCAGAGAGAGTCGCAGCCGCCAGGCAGACAGAGACCCAGGAGGTCAGCTCCACTCGCTCGGATGCCCTGAGCGAGCTCAGGGGACGTCTTCACTTCAAGGTGGTCGAGGAGCTGGGCCCGACCCTGTACGACCGCCAGATGTCGGACGCCGAGCTCCGTCTTCGCGTCCTCGAGATGCTGGAATGGGCGGTCGACCAGGAGCAGGGTCTTCCCCTCACCTCCGCCGACCGTCGTGCCCTGCTCAACGAGATCGCCTCGGATGTGCTCGGCTACGGGCCAATCGACCCGTTGCTCAACGACCCGGACGTGACCGAAGTCATGGCCAACGGCCCCTACGACGTCTACTTCGAGAAGCGGGGCAAGATCGTCCTGTCCGACGTCAAGTTCGTCGACGAGGTCCACCTCCGCCGCATCATCGACAAGATCGTCGGCCAGATCGGTCGTCGCGTCGACGAAGCGACCCCGATGGTGGACGCCCGCCTCCCTGATGGGTCTCGTGTCAATGCCGTGATCCACCCGCTGGCGATCGGCGGACCTTTCCTAACCATCCGAAAGTTCGCGGTGGATCCCTATCAGGAAGCGGACCTGATCAACTTCGGCACGATCACCCAGCGTGTGGCCGACTTCGCCAGAGCATGTGTCCGGGGCCGGCTCAACGTCCTGATCTCCGGCGGTACCGGTTCCGGTAAGACCACCACCCTCAACGTGATGTCCTCATACATCCCCGGCGACGAGCGAATCGTGACCGTGGAAGACGCCGCCGAGCTCCAGCTCCATCAGGAGCACGTCCTGACGCTGGAGTCACGGCCGGCCAACATCGAGGGCAAGGGCGCCGTCACCATCCGTGACCTGGTCAGGAACACACTGCGTATGCGTCCGGACCGGATCGTGGTCGGTGAGGTTCGAGGCGCCGAGGCCCTCGACATGCTCCAGGCCATGAACACCGGTCATGACGGCTCCCTGACGACTGTGCACTCGAACAGCCCGAGAGACACCCTTTCCCGTATCGAGACCATGGTGCTGATGGCCGGCTTCGATCTCCCCGTGCGTGCCATCCGGGAGCAGATCGCGGCTGCAGTCGACCTGATCATCCACGTGTCCCGTCTCAAGGACGGCACCCGCCGGGTGACTCATGTCACCGAGGTCGAAGGCATGGAAGGGGAGATCATCACCCTCCAGGACATCTTCCTCTTCGACTACGGAATGGGGGTCGACGAGGACGGTGTCTACAAAGGCCGCTTGAAGGCGACCGGGATCCGGCCGACCTTCTCCCAAGATCTCGAGAACCAGGGCATCCGGCTCCCCGCCGACCTGTTCGATCCCGAGCCATTCGCAAGGGGCCGATGAGCTTGAGACGTCTCTCTGCCCTGGTCGGCGCCCTCGTGCTCGGGGTGAGCACCGCTGCGATCGCGCAGACCACTGCGCCCGAGATCGAGATCGTGGATATCAACGGCTCGCGCTATGCCGAAGGCGGCCAGACCCAGATGGTGGTCGAGTTCCGGAACCTTCCCGAGGCCCCGGACCCGGCCCAGCTGGCGGTCACGGTCGACGGCCAACCGGTTTCGGATCTAGAGGTGGCCCCGCTCGGCGAGTCCAGCGTCCCGGTGGGTGTGGTTCTGGTGATCGACACCTCAGGCTCGATGCTCGGAGCGCCGATGGACTCGGCCAAAACGGCTGCCAACAGCTTCATCGACCAGAAGCGCCCCGAGGACTCGATCGCGATAGTCAGCTTCGCCGACACCGCGGTGGTCCAGACCGGGTTCACCACCAATGCCGAGGTGCTGCACGAGCGGGTCGATGCACTCGTCGCCGATGGTGAGACAGCCCTCAACGACGGTGTGATCCTCGGCATGTCGCTGTTCGAGGGCGTTCCCCCGACCCAGCTCAACAACATGATCGTGCTCAGCGACGGCGAGGACACCGCGTCTGCCGCCACGGCGGACGCGGCGATCGCAGCGATCGAGGCCGGAGATGCCCGTGTGTTCGGCGTGGCCCTGGAGTCACCCGACTTCAACCCCGAGGCGGTGTCGGCGTTCGCCACCGCGGGCGGCGGGCTGTTCCTGTCGACTCCCGATCCGGCGCAGCTCTCCGGACTCTACGGCCAGATCAGCCGTGAGATCAGCAACACCCTCGTTGCCCGATTCGTTTCCCCGGTGGCCGCGCCCGGCGAAGCCGAGTTCGCGGCCACCTACCCCGGCGGCCTGACCTCGACGGTCGCCTTCCCAGTGAGCGGGTATGCGACCACCACCACGATGGCCCCGACAACGACAACCGTCCCGGTCCCTGTGACGGGAAGCGTCGTCGAGAGCAGCTCCCCCCTCAGCATCACCAACCTGGCCCTCATCGGTGCGGCAGGGATCGGTCTGACCGCCTTCCTCTTCATCATCATCCTCTTCGGCCGTGAAGAGGAGCAGGGAGGGGGTCGCTTCGCCAAACGGCTCCAGGCCTATGGGCGGCGGTCCAGAACGGGCGAGGAGGAAAAGAAGCCGCTTCTGCAGCGGATCCCTCTGATCAACCGCTTCAGCCAGGCTGCCGAAGAAGAGGTACGCCGGCGCGGGATGCTCTCGGGAGTGAACGCCGCCCTGGAGCAGGCCAACGTGCCGATGTCCCCCGGCGAGGCGATCCTGGCCATGATCGGGCTCGCCGCGGTGGGCGGTGTCTTCGTCGCCATCTTCAACTCGCCGCTGTGGGGCCTGGCCACCTTCGGAATCATGCTCCTCGGGTTCATGATCCTGGTCAGGTGGGCCGGCAACCGAGAGCGGAAGAGGTTCGAGAAGCAGCTGCCCGACACGCTCACCCTGCTGTCGACCTCCCTCCGGGCCGGCTACTCCCTGCTCCAGGCAATCGAAGCGGTGGCTGCCGAAGCGCCGGATCCGACAGCGCGGGAGTTCTCCCGAGCCGTCGTCGAGTCCCGACTCGGTCGCTCGGTCCCAGAAGCGCTGCAGGGAATCGTGGAACGCACGAACTCGAAGGACTTCGAGTGGGCCACGATGGCAATCGAGATCCAGCGTGAGGTCGGGGGCAACCTTGCCGAGGTTCTGCAGACGGTGGCCGACACCATGCTGGCCCGCAACCGGCTCAAGGGAGAGATCAAGGCGCTCACCGCCGAGGGCCGGATCTCGGCGATCGTGCTCGGCTCTCTGCCATTCGCCTTGGGTGCCTTCCTCTGCTTCAACAACCGTTAATACTTCCAGCCGCTGCTCGCCGCGACGTTGGGCCGGATCGCCATCGTCGCAGGACTCATCCTCATGGCCGGTGGAATTTTCTGGCTCCGGAAGATCGTGAACATCGAAGTATGAACATCACAGCACTCGACGGTCAGATGCTCGCCGTGGTCACGGTGTCGGCTCTGGTCTTCTTCGTAATCGTCTGGATCGGGCTCGGTGTCACCAGGGCCCGGGAGGACATGAACAACAGGCTCGCCGTCTACGGCCGGGCCAGTTCCGGCTCGGTCCGCGACGAGGAGCTGTCCAAGCCCCTGGCACAACGGACGATCGGCCCCGTGGTGCTCAAGCTCTCTGGTTTCCTGCGCCGGTTCACCCCGGTGGGTTACCTGGAGAAGAAGCAGCATCAGCTGGTGCTGGCGGGCAACCCCGGCAACCTCGACGCCCCATCGTTCATCGTCATCAAGCTCCTGACCACGGTGGCCGGTCTGTTCGCCGCTTTCTTCCTGTCCGACTTCGGCAGTGACAGCATGCAGCGGATCTTCCTATTCGGCATGCCGATCGTGCTCGGCTTCTTCGGTCCCGATGCATGGCTGCAAAGAAAGATCGATGACCGGCGTCAGACAATGCTGCGGGCCCTGCCCGACGTGCTCGACCTGCTGGTCATCTCGGTCGAGGCCGGGCTCGGTTTCGATGCCGCCCTGTCACGGGTCGTCGCCACCGTTCCTGGACCGCTCTCGGAGGAGTTCTTCCGGATGCTCCAAGAAACCCGGGTGGGTGTGAGCCGACGCGACGCCATGAGGCATCTGATGGACCGCACCGATCTCGAGGAGCTCCGCTCCTTCATCCTGGCCATGATCCAGGCCGAGGCCTTCGGTGTGACGATCGCCCGGGTGCTGCGGGTGCAGGCCGACGAGATGCGAGTCAAGCGTCGCCAGCGAGCCCAGGAGAAGGCGTTCGCTGCGCCGGTGAAGCTGGTCTTCCCGCTGGTGTTCTGCATCTTCCCGGCCCTCTTCATCGTGTTGTTGGGCCCGGCCGCCATTTCGATCGGCGGCGCATTCGCCAACAACTGATGGCGCTGGCGGCGCCGGGACCGACTCAGCGACACTTCTCTCTGGCGCACCTGGCTCTCCTGGTGCCGTTTGTGGCCTTGGTGATCGATGCCTGGGCCCCGATCCGGGACAACTCTTTCCTGTGGCATGTCCGGGCAGGAGAGCTGCAGGCCAACGCCGGAGAGGTACTCACCGCCGACCCCTTTTCCTTCACCATGCTGGGGGAGCGCTGGCTGACCCAGAGCTGGCTGGCCGAGCTCGTCTATGCCTGGGGCGAGTCCAACTGGGGCCTCGGCTTCGTGCCACCGATGATGCTCCTGCTCAGCTCGATCACATTCTTGGGGATCGGGCTGGTCGCCTACCGCCGGTCGAGGAGCGAATGGTCGACGGCGATCATCGTGGCCCTGTCCACGCTGCTGATGATCTCCTTCCTGGTCCCCAGGCCGGTCTTGTTCTCCTTTGCCCTCTTCGTTCTGGTGGTCGTGGCGTGGGACCGACCCGTCACCCGATGGACCATCCCTTTTCTCTTCTGGATCTGGGCCTCCGTTCATGGGAGCTTCGTGATCGGGCTGGCCTATGTGGGTCTGACCATCCTCCTCGAGAAGGAGTGGAAGTCGCTCCCGACGGCGATCGTCGCCGGGCTGGCCACGTTCCTCACCGCGCACGGGTTGGGGGTTCTCGAGTTCCTGCTCGATTTTTCCGACGCCGGGCCTGCCCTGGCCCTTCTCTCCGAGTGGAGACGCCCTGAGCTCCTGTCGGTGGTCTTCGCCCCGTTCCTGATCGGGATCGGCCTGATCGTGATAGGCGCCGTTCGAGAACGAGTCACCCCTCGTCACCTGATCATCCTCGTTCCCTTTCTGCTCCTTGCCTTGACCGCGACCCGGGCTGTCCCGCCGGCGTGGATCGCTCTTGTGCCCCTGATGGGTGTCGCCCTCGCTGACATGGCCGCCGGCGCCAGGAAACGGTTCTCTGCGCCCGCGGCAGCCGTCTTTGGCCTCGTTGTGCTCGTCACACCGTGGTTCATCATCTCCGACGGGTCGATCGACGAGGAGCGCTTTCCGGTCGCCGCCGCGGGGTGGCTGGCCCATGTGCCCACCTTCCACGACGACAGCGCAGGCGGCTATCTGATCTGGGCTGAGGGCCCGGAGCGATTGGTCTACATCGACGATCGGGCCGAGCTCTATGGCGATCGGATGATCGAATACGTAGAGGTCAGGGATCTGAAGCGTGACTGGGAGCCGGTGTTCGAGCGGGATGGTATCGGACAGGTGCTCCTGAGGGCCGACGAAGATCTGGTCGACGAGCTCGAGGCTACCGGCTGGTCGGAGGAATACGAAGACCAGGATTTCGTCGTTCTGAGACCATGAACTCGGTCACTGGAGACCAGAGCCGATCTCGCTGAAGGCCTCGGAGACCTGAGTACCGGCAAGCCTGATGGCGAGGAGGGCGATGATGGCGATGAGGACCACGAGCAAGGCGTATTCCACCATGGAGGCGCCCGTTTCCTCGCTTAACCGCCTGGTCCACAACCGTGACACGATGCCTCCCGTTGATCTGCGACCGGTCCTACGGACACAAAGGTACGATTCCCTTCGGATGGCGGCAATGAGTCGTTAGGCCTATGGCCCCAAGGAGAAGGGACCCCCGAAGAGGTCCCTTCACTGTTGGATCTGAGCGTTGCTCAGCTGAGCCCGGAGCCGATCTCGCTGAAGGTCGAGGAGACCTCATTGCCGGCGAGCTGCACGGCGACGAGAGCGACGATGGCGATCAGGACAACGAGCAGGGCGTACTCAACCATCGAGGCACCCTTCTCATCCTTCGCCCAGCTCACTACCTTGGTCCACAAAGCAAGCATGAAGCCCCTCCTTGGGTCAACGAAATTGGCTTGCATCGATATATCGACCCGTTCGGTCAAAAACCTGAGTCGGAATATCGGAAAAATGACCGGCGCGACCAGATCCCGTTGTGCTCCAGGCAGCAGTCGCACACATGAGAGGGGGCCCGCACCGAAGTGCGAGCCCCCTCTCATACTCAATCTCTGACGCTTACGCCAGGCCGGAACCGATCTCGCTGAAGGTCGAGGAGACCTCATTGCCGGCGAGCTGCACGGCGACGAGAGCAACGATGGCGATCAGGACGACGAGCAGGGCGTACTCAACCATCGAGGCACCCTTCTCCTCCTGAATCCAGCTGGTGAACTTAGTCCACAGAGCAAACATGGAACCCCTCCTTGGGTTGTTGCCTTGGCTTGCAATCGGGCAAAGTAGCCCTACCTACCACCGGGACAATGGGTCCCGGGAACTATCCCCTACGGCCCCGCGTCCACCAGATTCGAATTGATGTCTGAGTATGTGCTGCTCAGCTCACCGCCGAAGTAAGCCACGGCGGTCAAGGCCGCGATGGCTATGAGGATCACGAGGAGCGAGTATTCGACGAGAGAAGCACCCTTCTCGTCGCCGAGGTACCTAATAACCCTGGCGTACACTTCAACTCCCTTGCTCACCCGCATCAGAGTAAGTCCTATCGTGGAATTCGATGATGGGCCTCAAGGCCCAAAATCGTTTCGATAACCCTGGCAACATGTGACTAGTTGGGCCGGGCTATCCCAAGTCGGATTGCTTCGATGGCGGCCTGGGTCCGGTCGCTCACGGCCAGTTTCTGGAAGATGGAAGCGAGGTGGTTCTTGACCGTCTTCTGCGAGATGTAGAGACGGTCAGCCAGCTCATCTGTGGCAGAGACACCGACGGCGAGCAGCTGCAGGATCTCCTTCTCTCGCTCGGTGAGCGAGGCCGCACCCGGATCGAGACGGGCCTGCCCGTAGTGCTCGAGCAGCTCATCTCGAGTTGTCTCATCGAGCGATATCAGGTCCTGACCGTCCGCCACCGCTCGCACCGCGGCCGCCAGGGTCAAGAGCGGCACCCCCTTGGAGAAGAAGCCCTTGGCGCCGGCCCTGAAAGCGCGCTCCTTTTGCTCTTCGTTGGCATGCATCGACACGACGATGGCGTTGGTCCTCCGTCCCAGTCCGGAGATGGTGTCGATCCCGTCACCGCCGGGCATCTCGATGTCCACGATCGACACCTCGGCCGGTTGGGTCTCCAGTGCCGCCTCGAGGGCCGGACCGGACTCCACGACACCCACGACACGGGTGTCGGGGAGGATGTCCAGCGCCTGGCTCAACCCCTCTGCGAACAGCTGGTGATCATCGGCGATCATGACGCGAATCATCGGTTACCCCATTCAACTCTCACGGTGGTGCCTCCTCCGGGTGTCGGTTGAAAACTGATCTTCGCCCCTATCTTCTCGGCACGTTCCCGCATGCCTATGAGGCCGAAATGACCGTCCGGCTCATATGTGGGATCGAAGCCGGCGCCATCGTCGATCACTGAGCAGACCCCGCGGCTGCGGTCGATGCGACCCGAGACCAGTATTTGAGAGCCCCCAGAATGGTTGTGAGCGTTCCTGGTCGCTTCGGTGATGATCGAGGTCAGGTCGGCGATGACAGCCGGCCGTGGCGGTCGTCGCTCCTCGAGGTCCACCACGACCTGGGGGCCGCCATCGAGCCCGGCCGTGGACTGGAGCAGCCTGGCCGTCAGGGTGGGCCCCGGAGCGATCCGGAGATCGGCCACCGAGGCGCGCACATCTTCGACGAGCTTGGTGACATTGGTGCGAAGCACCTTCAGATCTGCCGACAGCTCAGGGTGATGGGCTTGCTGCATCGCGGCCATGTCGAGGGCAAGACCCAAGGAGGCGAGAGAAGGTCCGATGTCGTCGTGCATCTCCCGGGCCAGTCTGATCCTTTCCTCTGCCACCGCCGACCCGACGATGTTCTGGAGGAGCTGCAGGTTGGCGAACGCGATGCTGACCGGCTGCACGAAGGCTTCGATATCGATCAGGTCGGGCTTGGAGAGAGGTTCAGGCGTGAGCAACTCGAGGGTGCCGACCGTGCTGTCGACGGTGGAGAGTGGAACCTTGTAGGGATGAGGCTCCGGAGGAGGGACACCCCGCGAGGCGAGAATCACGGGCCCTTCTGCTTCGTTCAGCACCAGACGCCCCGATGAGCCCGGGCTCCGGGCCAGGATCGCCTCGAGGGTGTCGGCAGCCACTTCCACCGCATTGAGACGGCCGGCCGAGATGTCTTCCGAGAGACGGAGCAGCACGCCGTGGATCTCCTCGAGGTTCTCCAGCTTCTGGGTGGCGGATTCGGTCGCCTCGGCCAGCTCTCCGGCCTGGCGATGGGCATCCTCGAGCAATCGGCGGATCACGGTGACGAGCAGCACGAAGGCGATGTACAGGCCCATGGCGGGCAGGGCTGCGGTCAGTGGCTGTCCTTGGGCAAGGCTGACCAAGGTGAGAAGGGCAATCGAGAGAAGCCCGGTGGTCAGCCCGGTGCGTAGCCCCCCGTAGATGGTGGCGAAGATGGATGGGCCCATCGAGAGCAGGATGTAGGGGCTGGCCACCCCACCGGTGAGGGTGACCGCGGTGATGGTGAGGAAGGCGCCGACCAGAGTGATCGCCTCCGCCCCGAAACGAATCCGATACCAGCTCTCGGGGACGGCGGCGCTCCCCAGCACATAGAAGGTCGCGACGGCGATCGCCAACAGAGAGTCACGGTTGGGCTGGCCTCCGCTCGCCAGCAGATCGATGACCACCGCCAGGATGAGCACCACGAACTGCCCGATAGTGACGCTGCGATGGAGGCGGAATTCCCACGGAGCCGGAACGGCGACCGTCATGCTCCGAAGGCTACCGTCGGCAGCGGTGAGTTCTCCGGATGGACGTTGGCTGATCACGGGTGGGATCGGTTCGGGAAAGAGCGAGGTGCGCCGTCTATTGGCGACGCACGGCCTTCGCACCATCGACGCCGATGCCGTTGGCCACGCCGTCTTGGCCGATGAAGCCCTGGCCCCGGTCGCCGCCAGATGGCCGGGGGTCGTCTTCGAAGGCGAGATAGACCGCAAGACGCTCGCCCGGATCGTGTTCGCCAACCCTGACGAGCTCCGAGCCCTGGAAGAGATCACTCATCCGTTGATATTCGGCCGAATCGAAGCCGAATTGGAGGGATTTGATGGAGTGGCAGCGGTGGAGATGCCCCTGGTCGATCCAGGGCTGGGCTGGCCGCGCATCGTGGTCGATGCTCGGGACGACGTCCGGGTGCGACGGGCGATGAAACGGGGGATGTTGGAGGCGGAGGTCAGGGAGCGAATGGCCGCCCAGCCCTCCCGGGCACGGTGGCTGGCGGGAGCCGCCCTGGTCGTGCCCAACCACGGCGACCTGGAAGGGCTGGAAGCGACGGTCCGCCGACTGGTTGGGTATCTGACAAGGCCTGAATAGCGGACAGTTCTTGTCACCTCCTGCCGGTACCCTCCATTCGGTGCCCGAGTTCAAGATCGTGTCCGACTTCGCCCCTGCCGGCGACCAGCCCGAAGCCATTGCTGCCCTGGCCGCCGGGATCGAGCGGGGGGACCGCTTCCAGACTCTGCTGGGGATAACCGGCTCCGGGAAATCGGCCACAATCGCCTGGACCATCGAACAGGTGCAACGCCCGACGTTGGTGCTCGCCCCCAACAAGGCGTTGGCCGCCCAACTGGCCAACGAGTTCCGTCAGCTCTTCCCCACCAACCGGGTGGAGTATTTCGTCTCCTACTACGACTACTACCAACCCGAGGCCTACATCCCTCAGACCGACACCTACATCGAGAAGGACGCCACGATCAACGACGAGATCGACAGGCTCCGGCACTCGGCCACCGCCGGTCTCCTGGTGCGAGATGACGTGATCATCGTCGCTTCGGTGTCGGCCATCTATGGCCTCGGATCCCCCGAGCAGTACATGGGCCAGCTGCTCCGCCTCGTCCAGGGGGTGGAGTACCCGATGAAGGACGCCATACAGCGTCTTGTCGACATCCAGTACGAGCGCAACGAGGTCAACCTGATCCGGGGCAAGTTCCGGGTCAGGGGTGACACCCTCGAGGTGTTCCCCTCCTACGAGGAGACCATCGTCAGGATCCAGTTCTGGGGAGACGAGGTAGAGCGGATAATCAGGCTCAACCCGGTCACGGGAGAGGTGGTCGACGAGCTTTCCGAGCTGTTCGTCTTCCCCGCCACCCACTATGTGACCGAGCGGGAGCGGATGAAGAAGGCAATAGCAGGCATCGAGATCGAGCTCGTGCAGCGTCTCGCCGAACTGGAGGGAAAGGGCAAGATGCTCGAAGCGCAACGGCTTCGAATGCGCACCAATTACGACCTGGAGATGATGCGTGAAGTCGGGTTCTGCTCCGGCATCGAGAACTACTCTCGATATTTGGATGGGCGGTCAGAAGGCGAGGCCCCCTACACCCTGCTCGACTACTTCCCCAAGAACTACCTGACCATCGTCGACGAGTCCCATGTCACCGTCCCTCAGATCGGCGGACAATACGAGGGAGATCATTCCCGGAAAGAAGTCCTCGTCGAGCATGGGTTCAGACTTCCCTCGGCGAAGGACAACCGGCCGCTCCGCTTCGACGAATGGTTGGAGAAGGCGAACCAGGTGGTGTTCCTCTCCGCCACACCTTCCGACTTCGAGATCTCTCACTCGACTCAGGTCGTCGAGCAGATAATCCGCCCGACCGGTCTGGTCGACCCGGAAGTGATGATCCGTCCCACCAAGGGTCAGATCGACGACTTGCTCCATGAGATCCGGGAACGTGCCCTGCGGGAGCAGCGGGTGCTGGTCACGACTCTCACCAAGAAGATGGCCGAGGACCTGACCGACTATCTGCTCGAGATGGGGGTCAGGGCAAGGTACATGCACTCCGAGATCGACACCCTGGAGCGAGTGCAGATCATGCGCGAGCTCCGTCTCGGCGATTTCGACGTCTTGGTGGGCATCAACTTGCTCCGGGAAGGCCTCGACCTGCCCGAGGTGTCCCTGGTGGCCATACTCGACGCCGACAAGGAGGGATTTCTCCGGTCCGAGACCTCACTGATCCAGATCATCGGGAGGGCGGCCCGGAACGTCGATGGTCAGGTAGTGATGTACGCCGACGACGTGACCGATTCCATGAAGCGGGCGATCAACGAGACCAACCGCCGGCGACGGGCTCAGACTCGCTGGAACGAGGACCACGGCATCGACCCTCAGACCGTGAGAAAACGTGTATCCGACATCCTGGAATTGGTTCAGACCGAGGCTCCCAAGGGCGATAGAAGAAGACGGGAGGTCGAGCCGAGGCGGCCGATCGACCTCGAGGGTGACGACTTGACCAGGCTCATCATGAGCCTCGAGGACGAGATGCATGAGGCTGCCAAGGAGCTCCGTTTTGAATACGCGGCGCGACTCCGCGACGAAGTCAACGAGCTCAGGCGCGAGCTACGCGAGGTGGCCGAGGCGGGCTGATCGAGTCACCCACGCCGCTGTGCAATGCATTCGCATCGCCCTGCATGAACCAAGACGTCGAGAAGCATGACCATCACACAACGCCAACCCGAGATCCGTCGCCTGGAGAAGCCAAGTGGAAGGGTCAGGTGGACCGATATCGCGCTCTTGGGTTGTGCCGTGGCTTTCGTTCCGTTTGGGGTGATGGCCAACAACCCTTTCGACATCGGGCACCCGGAGAGGATCCTGACTCTTGTGGGGCTGCTCTGGCTCTCGTGTTCGGTGGTCGTCACGATTTTCGTTCGCCTTGGTGTTCGCTCGACAACGGCCGTGTTCTCGGTCTTCATTGCCACCATCCTTACGATGACGTCCGGTCCTCTACTGACCAACCTTGGCGGGCCGGTCGGGTGGGCTCTGTTGCTGGGCCTGGCTGGGACGATCGTGTTCCTGATATCACGTCTCGAGAGCCATGCCGTGTTGAGGATCGTCATGATGTCCTTGGCTGCCTTTCTCATCTCAGGGCCGACAATCGCCCTTGTGCGAGAGCTCGCCGATCGTGGCGATAACTCGGTGGTGGAACACCAGGTTCCGCTAGTCGGGTTGTCGGAGAGGCCCGACATCTTCGTGGTGGTGCTCGATGGCTACGCAGGGAACCTCACCCTCGAATCCGAGTTCGGCCTAGATCGGTCAACGGCCGTTCAAGACCTCGAGGAGCTCGGGTTCGAAGTTCCGTCGTCGGCGTGGAGCGCCTACCCGGCAACACGTTCCTCCTTGCCGAGCCTGCTCGACATGTCCTACCCACTCGAACCAGGCAGCGATGTCACGCCGATGACCGAGAGGCGTCTCTCAGACATGATCGGGGGCTCGAATTCGGTGAGCTCCGTACTTGCAGCCGAGGGCTATGAGCTTGTCATGGTCGAGTCTGGATGGAGCGGGTCACGCTGCGGCCCGGAAGTCGACACCTGTATCGCGTCTCCAATCATGGACGAAGCGATGTTCTCCATTGCCGAAAGATCGGTCGCAGGCCAATCGGTCCTGCGGTCGTTGGGGTATGCGTTCACGGTGGGGGCCCAGCACACGATGAGCTGGCTCGATGCGAACGGCCCGTCGTTGTCCCTGGACTCACAGCCCAACTTCGTGTTCGCGCATGTCATGGCGCCACACCCGCCATTTTTCCTCGACGACAGCTGTCGGACGCGATTCGGCGAAGAGCACAGCGGCGTCCAATTCGCCAGACCCGGCGACGACCCACTGCGACGTAGAACTGCATATCTGAAGCAGACAGAGTGCGTGGACCGGTTCATCGTCGATCTGAGTCGCAGGATCCAGCCTGACGACGTGATGATTGTCGTTGGCGATCACGGGACCGACCAACGCAACCAGCTGGTCCGTGACCCGGGGACCTGGTCTCGTGCGGACTTGGCGGAGAGGTTCAATGTGTTTCTTGCCGTCCGCGACGGGGCAGAGTGCTCGGTTGGGGAGACAGTGATCCTGCCGAACATCTTCCGGCGAGTCCTCTCCTGTCTCGCCACAAGACATCTCGAAGAGCTCGAGCCTCGCATGTTCAAGTACGCCGGGACGGAAGGCCCGGCGCCGCGGGTCCTCGAGGTTGCTCCCTCCGACGTCTCGGAGCTCCTCTCGTCGTGAGACCAGATACGCCTCGGGCACCACTCGTCATGTAAGGACAAGGAGTGCACACATGTACGACGGGATGAGGGTCATCGCTCTGGCGCCGGTCCTTGACGAGAGGGCGAAGATCGTCGAGGTGATCAGGAGAGTTCCGCTCGATGTGGTCGACGAGATCCTCATCGTCGATGATGGCTCCACCGATGGATCACCGGATGTTTGCCGGGACTCGGGCGCGACTGTCATCGAACTGGGCCGGACGGTGGGCGTCGGTGCCGCCATACGCACCGGGTACCAGTACGCCATCGATCACGGGTACGAAGTGGCGGTGGTGATGGCGGGGAACAACAAGGATTCACCTGAGGAAATCCCCCTGCTTCTCGAGCCCATCGCCTCGGGAAGAGCCGATCTCGTGCAGGGGTCGCGATGGCTGTCCGAGTCGAGCGACTATGGGGAGATGCCTCTGTACAGAAAGGTCGCCACGCGCCTCCATCCCTTCATCTTTCGTCTCATCTCGAGCGCCAACCTGACCGATACCACCAATGGGTTCCGGGCTGCGCGTACCTCCATGCTTGGCGATCCCAGGCTCGTCCTCCACCAGAGGTGGCTCGATGAGTACGAGTTGGAGGTCTATCTCCTCTACAAGGCAGCAAAGCTCGGTTATCGGGTGACGGAAGTCGGTGTCACCAAGCGTTATCCGCCGAAAGAACTTGGGCAGACCAAGATGAAGCCGATAGTTGGATGGTGGTCGATCCTGCGACCCCTCTTCCTGCTCGGGCTCGGGATCAAGAAATGAAGATTTGGAGTGTGAACATCAGATGATGATCGGCGTTGCCGTGGTTGGGGCAGGCCATTGGGGCCCTCACCTGGTCAGGAACTTCAACGATCATCTGTCAAGCCAAACATTGTGGGTGGTCGATCAGGCCGAGACGAGACGCAAGGCTATCGGCGAGAGATTCCCGTCCGTCTCCCTCAGTCCTGACATCGATGACGCGTTGGGTGACGATCGGGTCGACGCTGTGGTGATCGCCACTCCGACTTCGACCCACAATGAACTCGTCAGACGGGCGCTGGAGGCGAAAAAGCACGTCCTGGTGGAGAAGCCGATCACCAACTCTCTCGAGGAGGCTGTCGAGCTCTGCCGGCTGGCCGAGTCGTTGGACCGGGTACTGATGGTAGGACATGTCTTTCTCTTCAACCCCGCCATAGTTGCCGCCAAGGAATACATCGACGCCGGCGACCTCGGGCAGGTCGAGTACCTGTCGATGACCAGGACCAACCTCGGGCCGGTTCGAACGGACGTGAACGCGGCCTGGGACCTGGCCAGCCATGACATCTCGATCGCCAACTACTGGCTGGGTACGGCGCCTGACGCGGTTTCCGCATCTGGTGGAAGTTGGCTGAACCAGGGTGTCCAGGATGTCGTCTTCGCCACCCTCAGGTACCCGAATGGAGTCGTGGTCCATATCGAGGCCTCATGGCTCAACCCTCGGAAGCGCCGACTCATCTCGGTGATCGGCGCGGAGCGGATGCTGACAGTTGACGACATGGATCTCAACGAGCCCCTTCGTCTGTATGACAAGGGGGTGGTTGGTGCCGAGGCGGAGATCACGGACACGTTCGCCGGATTCAGGTCGCAGATCAGAGAGGGTCAGGTGCTGATCCCGCACGTGACAACCGGCGAGCCGCTGCGGACCGAATGCGAGGCCTTCCTTGCCCGCGTACGCGGGGGCGAGGGGTCTCTGTCGGACGGGTGGGCCGGCGCCGATGTCGTGTCGGTCCTCGAGGCGATCGATCGCTCCATCGCCAACAACGGAGCGCAGCAGGAAGTGGAGACAATCAAATGAGAGTCCCTCTTGTCGATCTGGGGTGGCAGCACGCGCAGATCGCCGACGAAGTGATGGCAGGACTGGAAGATGTGATGGGGGCGACGGCCTTCATCCAGGGCCCGCAGGTCGCGCGTTTCGAACAGGACTTCGCAGAGTTCTGTGATGTGGCCCACTGTGTCGGGGTCTCGAGCGGCACTGACGCCCTCGAGATGGCCGTTCGCGGCCTCGGTATCGGGGCCGGGGATGTGGTGATCGTCCCCGCCAACAGCTTCATCGCCAGCACCCTCGGCGTCATTCGGGCTGGGGCACAGGTTCGGCTGGTCGACTGCGACCCGGACAACTATCTGATCGATGTCGACGCCGTCGGGAGGGCGCTGACCCCTGACGTGAGAGCAGTGATGCCGGTGCATCTCTTCGGTCAGGCGGCTCCCGTCGAGCAACTGTCGGCGATCATCGGAGATGTATTCATCATCGAGGATGCCGCCCAATCTCAGGGGGCCCTTCGTCACGGCCGCACGGCTGGCTCGCTGGGTACGGTTGCCGCTACCAGCTTCTACCCGGGCAAGAACATCGGAGCCTACGGCGACGCCGGTGCAGTGCTGACCGACGACGACGGGTTAGCCCGCCACATTCGCAACCTCGGCAACTGGGGATCACCTCAGAAGTACCACCACCCGGTCGTCGGCTTCAACTCTCGGCTAGACACTATGCAGGCAGTTGTCCTCAGCGCCAAGCTGGCCCGCCTGGCTGAATGGAACAAACTGCGTCAGCAGGCCGCCGATCGCTACACGGAGATGCTGCGCGACGACGAGAATGTCGTCCTGCCCAAGGTTCTCGCGGGTAACGAGCACGTCTGGCACCTCTATGTGATCCGCGTGCCTGAGCGCGACCGTGTGATGACGGCGATGAACGTCGAAGGTGTCGGAGCCGGCGTCCATTATCCGATCCCCATGCATCTACAGGGAGCGCTGTCGTTCATGGGCCACCGAGAGGGCGACTTCCCTGCGACGGAGGCTGCAGCGAGAGAGATGCTCTCGCTGCCGATATACCCGGGGATCACCGCCGACCAGCAGGAGGAAGTGGTCGAGGTGCTGAGGCGGGCACTGGGTTCGAATGGCGGCTGACGTGTCTACCGAGACCTATGTGCATCCGACTGCCCTCGTCGAAACCGCCGAGGTCGGAAAGGGGACCAAGGTGTGGGCCTTCGCCCACATCATGGACGGTGCCGTGGTCGGTGAGGAATGCAAGATCGGCGACCACGCCTTTATCGAGAGCGGCGCTCGACTGGGTGATCGTGTGGTGGTGAAGAACAACTCGCTCATCTGGCATGGCGTCTCGATCGGTGACGATGTCTTTCTCGGCCCCAACGCCGTATTCACCAACGTGGTGTCCCCACGGGCCCGCTATCAGACCTACCCCGAGGATTGGGTCAAGACGGTCGTGGCAGACCGGGTCACCATCGGTGCCAACAGCACGATTGTCTGCGGCATCCGGCTCGGTACCAACTGCATGGTGGGGGCGGGCTCGGTGGTGACGAGAGATGTCCCCGATCATGCTCTGGTGTTCGGTAATCCGGCCCGCCATGAGGGGTGGGTTTGTGACTGCGGGGCCAAGCTGGGCGCGGACTTGTCGTGCCCGGAGTGCGGCCGACGGTACACGGAGGGATCCACCGGTCTCCAGGAGTCGGCATGACGACGGCGACTACGACGCGCAGTGCCGGGCTCCGTCAAATCATCCCGGTACTCGTCGGGCTGATCAGCCTGGCGGTCGGCCTCTATATCTCCCTGCCACTTCTCTCAGGGAACGAATGGAACCCGAGTGCCCTCATCAAGTTTCCCGAGGCCAGGCCCGAACAACTCGGGTACGGCCAACGGATGCTCGGTGACGTCGTTCCAGCCGGGGGCGACGGACACGATGGGAAGTACTTCTTCATGCAGGCAATGGATCCGTTCTACCAGCAGCCCGACGACCATGCCTATCAGCTCGATCGACCGTCCTACCGGGCGCAGCGCATGGTCTATCCCACCATCGCCGGCGGGTTCGGCCTACTCCCTCCATTGGCCACGGCCTGGAGCCTGTGGGGCGTGAACATGTTGGCTCTCGGTATTGGCGGGTGGCTGACGGCGCGTCTTGCCCTCGAAATGGGCCTCAGCGCCTGGTTCGGACTGGCTTTTGTCTTCAACCCCGGAATCCTGGTGTCGAGCATCATCGACACAGCAGACGTGTTCGCGATGGTGTTCTTCATCGCCAGCGTGCTGATGCTCATGCGAAGAAGGTATACCGCAGGAGCTGTGTTCCTATCTCTGGCAGCCCTCTCCCGTGAGACGATGATCGTCGCCGCGGTCGGCGCCATCATCTACATATGGAAGACGGAACGCAAGGTGCCGCCGGTGCTTGGGCTCCCCTTCGTCACGAGCGCAATCTGGTGGGTCTATCTTCGGTTCCAGATCGGCTACCTGGACAGTGGCGTGCAGGACGTGGCTGCTATCGGGTTGCCTTTCAAGGGCTTCTACGACGCCGTGGTCAGGTGGTTGACTCGTCCGGACAGCGTGGTGGACATGATGTTCGGCCTGATCCTCCTGGTCGTTTCGTTGCTGATCGTGAAACATGCCTGGAGGATGCCCAGCCTCATCGGCTACATGACGGCAGGGTTTGCCTTGATCGCGTTGGCGATGGTGGTGGACGTGTGGAAGTTCTATTTCGATGCGACACGTGCTCTGGCCCCGGTCATCACCGTCTACGTGCTGATGGTGCCTGCGGCAGCAAGGCAGGCCAGGGCCGAGGCCGGCCCCGGCCAACCCGCCGTGATCGCAGGCAACCGCGTGTAGTCAGGCGGCAGAGGCCATCGACACGAACAAGCGTTCGCCCTCGATCTGGATTACACTCTCGTAACTCAGACCAGTACCGGGCGGAGAGTGTCCACCGAATCAATCCTCATCAGGGGCGCCCGTGAGCACAATCTGAAGAACCTCACGGTCGAGCTGCCCCGCAACAAACTCATCGTGTTCACTGGCCTATCGGGGTCGGGGAAGTCCTCGCTGGCCTTCGACACCATCTACGCGGAAGGGCAGCGAAGATATGTGGAGTCTCTCTCCGCCTACGCCCGCCAGTTCCTCGGCCAGATGGACAAGCCCGACGTGGACTTCATCGACGGTCTCTCGCCGGCGATCTCCATCGACCAGAA
Source organism: Acidimicrobiia bacterium (assembly GCA_025937235.1). Taxonomy (GTDB): domain Bacteria; phylum Actinomycetota; class Acidimicrobiia; order Spongiisociales; family ZC4RG35; genus JARDZU01. Next base: position 12,981 of record JAICRU010000002.1, on the reverse strand, counting down.
GACAGCCTCGCGTAACCCGAGATCGACCGTGGGCACGGTCACCGAGGTCCACGACTATCTCCGGCTCCTCTTTGCCCGGATCGGCATCGCCCACTGCCCCAACGATGGCACGCCGGTCGAGCGCCAGACCCCCCAGCAGATCGTGGATCGCATCCTCGAGCTGCCCGAAGGCACCCGGTTCCAGGTGCTGGCGCCCGTGGTTCGGGGGCGGAAAGGGGAGTACGAAGGGCTGCTCGGAGATCTGGCCAAACAGGGTTTCGCCCGGGCCCGCGTAGACGGCGAGGTGCGCGAGCTGACCGAGGCGATCAAGCTCGACCGATACCACCAGCACACGATCGAAGTGGTAGTCGACCGGCTGGTGCGGAAAGACGGGATGGAGCAGCGGCTCACCCAGTCGCTGGAGACAGCCCTGTCACTCACGGATGGCACCGCCGACATCGAGATAGTCGACGGTCTCACCCTCACCTTCAGCCAGCATCTCTCCTGTCCGGAGTGCGGGCTCTCCTTCGAGGACCTGCAGCCCAGAAACTTCTCCTTCAACAGCCCCTATGGGGCCTGTCCGGTGTGCTCGGGCATCGGGACCAGGTTCCAGGTCGACCCGGAGCTGGTGATCGCCGATCCCTCCCTGTCCCTGGAGGAAGGGGCCATACCGATGTGGTCCTCCAACCGGATGAGGTACTACCACCGTCTCCTCACCGGGCTCGGCGAGGTGTTCGGGTTCTCGATGGGCACCCCTTGGGAGGACCTGCCCAAGAAGATCCAGGAGAAGATCCTCTACGGGACCGGCGCCGAGAAGATCACGATCAAATACACCAATCGGTTCGGGAGGAAACGCCAGTGGCAGGCCACCTTCGAGGGGGCGATCCCGTTCCTCAACCGGCGTCACGAGTCCGCGGAGAGTGATTCGGCCCGGGAGTATTACCAGGAGTACATGGCAGAGGTCCCTTGCGAGACATGTGGTGGCGGCCGGCTCAACCCGATATCGCTGGCGGTGACCATCGCCGACCGCAACATCGCCGAGGTCTCTGATCTCAGCCTGGGCAGCGCCAAGGAGTTCTTCGAGGATCTCGAGCTGAACGACCGGGAGCGCACCATCGCCGAGCGGGTCCTCAAAGAGGTGAAGGCGCGGATCCAATTCCTTCTCGACGTGGGCCTCGATTATCTCTCGCTGAGTCGGTCCGCGGCAACCCTCGCAGGGGGGGAGGCGCAGCGGATCCGTCTCGCCACCCAGATCGGATCGGGACTGGTCGGGGTCCTCTACATACTCGACGAGCCGTCGATCGGGCTCCATCAACGTGACAACCAGCGGCTGATCGAGACCCTGCTTCGTCTCCGCGACCTGGGCAACACGTTGATCGTCGTCGAGCACGACGAGGACACCATCAGGGTCGCCGACCACATCGTCGACATCGGCCCGGGGGCGGGGGAGCACGGCGGGCATGTCGTGGCCGAGGGAGACTTGGCCGACATCACAGCACAACCCCAGTCGATCACGGGCGATTACCTGGCGGGTCGTCGGCAGATCCCGGTTCCGTTTCTGCGGAGACAGGGCAACGGGGAGGCGATCACCATCCGCGGGGCGACCGAGAACAATCTTCAGGGGATCGACGTCTCCTTCCCGATCGGCATGTTCACCGCGGTCACCGGAGTCTCGGGCTCGGGTAAGTCGACCCTGATCGAAGAGATCTTGTGGAAGGCCCTGGCCACCAAGGTGAACCGTGCCCGCATGGTGCCCGGACGGCACAAGAAGATCGACGGGATCGAGCACATCGACAAGGTGATCGACATCGACCAGTCGCCGATCGGCCGCACCCCACGTTCCAACCCGGCCACCTACACCAAGTTGTTCGACCAGATCCGCTCGCTCTTCGCCCAGACCCCTGAGGCTCGGGCCCGGGGATACCAACCGGGCCGGTTCTCCTTCAACGTCAAGGGGGGGAGATGTGAGGCCTGCGCCGGTGACGGGACGATCAAGATCGAGATGCACTTCCTTCCCGACGTCTACGTCCCTTGCGAGGTCTGCGGTGGGCGTCGATACAACAGGGAAACCCTGGAGATCTTGTGGAAGGGCCACAACATCTCGGACGTCCTCGAGATGTCGGTCGAAGAGGCTCTCGGGTTCTTCGAGAATCAGCCCAAGATCGTTCGCATCCTCCAGACGCTCTATGACGTCGGCTTGGGGTACGTCCGTCTGGGGCAACCGGCCACCACCCTCTCCGGTGGGGAGGCGCAGCGCATCAAGCTGTCATCTGAGTTGGGGCGCCGAGCAACAGGGCGGACTCTCTACATCCTCGACGAACCGACCACCGGGTTGCATTTCGAAGACATCCGCAAGCTGCTCCAGGTCCTGCAGCGTCTGGTCGACGCGGGCAACACCGTGGTGGTGATCGAGCACAACCTCGACGTGATCAAGTCGGTCGACCACGTCATCGACCTGGGCCCCGAAGGGGGGAGTGGTGGCGGCCGCATCGTCGCCATGGGGACTCCCGAGGAGGTAGCCCAGGTCGGTGAGAGCTACACCGGGAAATTCCTCCGCGAACTGGTTGGGGCCTGAACTCAGCCTGCCGATGAAACAGGGCCGTGTTCTTCAATTCACTCGCGTTCGCCCTCTTCCTGCCCACGGTCGTAGGTCTCTATTGGGCACTCCCGAAGCGGACGCGAGTTCCGCTTCTCCTCATCGCCTCTTATGTCTTCTACGGATGGTGGGATGTCAGGTTCCTCAGCCTGATCATGCTCTCCACGGTCGTGGACTGGTTCGTCGCCAGACGCCTCGGTGCGATGCCAGACGGCCCACGGCGCCGTCGCTGGTTGTGGCTGAGCTTGGCCGGCAACCTCGGGATGCTCGCCTTCTTCAAATACTGGAACTTCTTCGTCGATTCGGCGGCGACCATGCTCACCAGCCTCGGCCTCGAGCCGAACCTCCCGACCCTCCAGATCATTCTGCCGGTTGGCATCTCTTTCTATACGTTCCAGACCCTCTCGTACGTGATCGACGTGTATCGGCGAGACCTCGAGCCAGAGCCCAGCCTCATCCAATTCGCGCTCTTCGTCTCGTTCTTCCCCCAGCTGGTGGCGGGACCGATCGAGAGGGCGAAGCACTTGCTACCCCAGCTGCGAGACTTGCCCGCCTCGACACGGCAAGTCGATTGGGCGGGCTCGTCACTGCTGATCCTTCGAGGGCTCTTCCGCAAGGTCGTGATCGCCGACGGCGTGGCGCCCATCGTCAACGAAGTCTTCTCATCCCCCGGGAGATACGGCAGCTTGACCGTGGCTGCCGGTGTCATCGCTTTCTCACTTCAGATCTACGGCGACTTCGCCGGGTACACCGACATAGCACGGGGCACGGCACGAATGTTCGGGGTCGACCTGATGGAGAACTTCAAGGCCCCATATCTCGCCCGGGGTTTCAGTGAGTTCTGGCGTCGCTGGCATATCTCGTTGTCGACTTGGTTGCGTGACTACCTGTACGTGCCTCTCGGGGGGAATCGAGGGACTCGCTGGCAGACCTACCGAAACCTGATTATCACCATGCTCCTCGGGGGCCTATGGCACGGGGCGGCCTGGGGCTTTGTCGTCTGGGGGGCCCTGCACGGGGCCTATCTGGCCATCGAACGTCGGTTTGCCCGAGATCGAAAGGGGGCCACAGGGAGCGCCACTCTCCCAGCGGTCCTGGTGTTCGCGATCGTGACGCTGACATGGATCCCGTTCCGAGCACCAAACCTCTCACACGCCTTGGACGTCGTGCAGGCGCTTTTCGGCCCGCTCGCGGGGGCACAGCTGGTGGCTGCCCCCCTGACGGTGGGACTGATGGGTCTTCTGACGCTGTTCATCGATAGGGCAGACTTGGCCGGTCGAGTGAACCCCGTGGACCATGCGCCGTCACTCGTCCGTGGAATCGCCTATGGCGGAGCCCTGATCGCAGCCGTGCTGTTCGCGTCGGTGAAGGCGGTCCCGTTCATCTACTTCCAGTTCTGATATGAGGGCCAAAGTCATCACTGTGTTGGTAGGAATCGCCCTGACGCTGGCCGCGGCCGCGGGTGTGGTTCGTGTGATAGGCGACGGTCTCCCGACCGGAACCCGGTGGCCTTCGGTCGAGACAGACGTGAAGTTCCATCAGCTCAGCGACCTGACCGAGGCCGACGTGGTCTTCCTCGGCTCGAGCATCACGGAAGCGGCCATCGACCCCGTAGTCCTGGTCGAGGAATCGGGAATCGACTCCGCATTCAACTCTGGCATTCCATTCAGCACACCGTTCTCGAACGAGTGGTGGTTGAACCAGGTCGTTCTCTCTTCTCTCCGGCCCGAGCTCGTCGTGATCGGGCTGACCCCGTGGTCCGGAGGCGCCGGAGTCTCGGGTGATCCTCTCCTTCCAGGGTTGAGATCTGCACCATCGACCGAAAAGGCCCACTGGTCAGCGTTGGTGGAGCGAGCCGGCCTGCTATCGGAATGGGATACGAGATCGACCGAGGATCGAACACGCGACTTCATCACGGATCTAGGTCATCAAACGGGGTACTACGACCGGTCGATCGACGACGCCCAGCCGCTGGACCTCTCTTTCGGTCCTTCCGTCATGCCCCAGGACGAGGCAGATGCGGTCGGTCGAATGATCGAACGGTTAACAGTCGAAGGCATCGAGACGATGGTCTTGATCGAACCCGGTCGATACCCGGGCGATGACGGCAGCTTTGACTATGACCACTACATCGAGTCCATCTTGACCCACGCGGAGGATTGGGCAGTGCCTGTTGTCGACACCTTCCACATGGATTGGGAGCGAGATATGTTCGCCGACCTCGCCCACTTCAACCGGCGCGGGACTGAGGAGTTCACCTCCTACATCGCACGGACGATCGATGGTCTCTGGGTGGACGAGATCGGTCAACCCGCCGCGAACGCGGCCGATATAGCCTGAAACCGCTTTGGAGGTATCAGACGTGTTCGACATGCGCCGCTCTGCATTCGGCGGCTTCAGGGAATTGGAGGGAAAGCACGCCGTGGTCCTGGGCGGCGCCGGTTTCCTCGGGTCACACGTGTGCACCTGGCTCGTCTATTCCGGGGCGAAGGTCACCTGTATCGACAACCTGATCACGGGCAGCTCCGCCAACGTCTCCCATCTGCTGGGGGACCGCAAGTTCCGGCTCATCGACTACGACGTCACCGACTATCTCCACGTGTCCGGCGCAGTGGACTACGTGATGAACTTCGCTTCGCCCGCCTCTCCGCTCGACTATCTGAAGTGGCCGATTCACACGCTCAAGGTCGGCGCCTTCGGGACTCATAAGGGTCTGGGGCTGGCCTATGCCAAGGGTGCCACGTTCTTCCTCGCCTCCACCTCGGAGGTCTATGGAGATCCCCTGGTGAACCCCCAACCAGAGACCTATTGGGGGAATGTCAACCCGATCGGGCCCCGGGGTGTCTATGACGAGGCCAAGCGGTTCGCCGAGGCCTTGACCCTGGCCTACAACCGCGAGCACGAGGTGGACACCAGGATCGTGCGCATCTTCAACACCTACGGGCCCCGTATGCGGCCCGACGACGGCCGAGCCGTTCCTGCCTTCTTCAAGGCGGCGCTGGAGAACCGCCCGCTTCCCGTCTTCGGGGACGGTTCGCAGACCCGCTCCCTCTGCTACGTCGATGACGAGGTGGAGGGAATCCTCAGGTTGCTCCTCTCCGACGAGACCGGCCCGGTGAACCTCGGCAACCCCGAAGAGGTGACCATGCTGGAGTTGGCCGAGACCGTTCAGGACGTGGTGGGCAGCCATCCCGGTGTCGAGCTACACCCCAGGCCGACCGACGATCCGATGGTGCGACGTCCCGACACCAGCAAGGCCGAGCGGGTCCTTGGCTGGAAGGCGCAGATCACCCTGCGCGAGGGTCTGAGCCGCACGCTTCCCTGGTTCAAGGAAGTCCTCGGCTACTGACGGGTCTCTAATCCGGTCGAATAGGCGCCTGGCACAGTCGGAGCGTGCCGTCCCACGCGCAGCGCGGCGACCTCCACCATGGCCTGGCCGAGCTATTGGGGCCGGAACGAGCCGAGACCTCGATGCCGTCCTTGCCTACCTCCGGGATGAGCCAAACGGGCCACGAAGTCAGATGTAGCCGCCCTCGAGCACGGACTGTCCGGGCCGATGGATGCCCTCGGGGCCCGGATGGCATCCCTCGAGGCGGCCTTTCTCGCTCTCGGTATCCGGCTCGATCGGATACACGTCACCCTGGTGGATGGCCCCTTCGTCATCATCGCCGCCATGGTCGTTGTGATCATCTCGGTCTGATCTGGCTACCAGAATCACGTCATGTCCTGGTCCGACCTGACCGAATGGTGGCTCGAAGAGATCGCCACCGACCCCGCCTACGACCGCGTGGTGACCCCGATGCTGCTCGACGTGATGAGCGCAAAGGCGGGCAAGACCTATCTCGACCTCGGCTGTGGTGAGGGGCGGGTCATGCGGATGCTTGCCGCCGCCGGTGCCAGGCCCATTGGCGTGGACGTGAACCATGAGCTGGCTCGACGAGCCGCCTCATCAGGGCCGATAGCCGAGGGCTCATTGCCTGATCTCGGGTTTCTCCGTGAGAACTCTTTGGACGGTGCGGTCTGCGTCCTTGTCATCGAGCACATCGAGGATCACGGTCGGCTCTTTGCCGAGGCGGCCCGGGTGGTGAGATCGGGCGGCGTCCTGGCTCTGGTGATGAACCACCCGCATTGGACCGCTCCGGGCTCTTCACCGATCAGCTACCCGGACGATGAGCTGCTGTGGCGTCCGGGGAGCTACTTCGATCGTGGGGCTCTGCTGGAGCGTGCCGGTGAGCAGGAGATCGTGTTTCACCATCGCACGATGGGTGACATCGTCGAATCTGCAGCGGTGGCCGGGTGGTCGCTGGAGCGGCTGATCGAGGCCCCGCACCACGAGTGGGCCGACCAGGCAGGCATTCTCAGGCTGCTGGCTTGCCGATGGCGACTCCTACCCTGATCGGGCGTGTTCGAACGACCCAAGACATCGGAGATACCTGACCAACCGGGTGCCTATCTCTTCCGGGACAAGCACGGGAAAGTGGTCTATGTCGGCAAGGCGAAGAGCCTGAGAAGCCGTGTCCCGTCATATTTCGGGGTGGGCCTCCACCCCCGGACCCAGGCGATGGTCGACAACGCCCGGGCGGTCGAATGGATCATCACCGAGTCTGAGGTCGCCGCCCTGATGCTCGAGTTCTCACTCATCAAACAGCACCGGCCGCGCTTCAACGTCAAGCTCGTCGATGACAAGTCGTACCCGTATCTGGCCATCACACGTGGAGACGAGTGGCCCCGGGCGAGGGTCATGAGGGGGGCGAAGCGGAAAGGGAACGAGTACTTCGGCCCCTACGCCCACACCTATGCGATACGGAAGACGTTGGATCAGCTGTTGCGCACCTTCCCGGTCAGGACCTGCACCGACTCGTTCTTCGAGCGGCAGCGAGCTCAGGGCCGACCTTGCCTCCTCTATCACATCGAGAAGTGCTCCGGGCCGTGCATAGACGCCGTCACCCAAGAGGACTACCAGCAGATGGTGGATGGTCTGGCCGCCTTTCTTCGTGGGGACACCGAGGAGGTGCTGGCCGGTCTCGATCAGAAGATGTGGGCGGCATCCGAGCGCAGGGAGTTCGAGCTGGCGGCGCGACATCGTGACCGGATCGACGACGTCCGCCGGGCCCTGCTCCGCCAGGAGGTAGTCACCGATCGCCCCGAGGACTTCGATCTGATCGCCTTCCACGGGGACGAGCTGGAATCTGCCTTTCAGATCCTCCACGTCCGGAAGGGCCGTCTCGTCGGGCGGTTGGGGACCGTTGTGGATCGGGTGGAGGAGTTGACCGATGCCGAGCTGATGGGCAGGGTGATACGGGAGCTCTACGGCGCCGACGACCCCCCACGCCAGGTCCTGGTCGAGATCGAGCCGGCTGAGACGGAACTCCTCCAGACATGGCTGGCCGAACGGAGGGGGACGAAGGTGAGCCTTCGGGTCCCCACCCGAGGGGCGAAGCGACGTCTGATGGAAACCACGAGGACCAATGCGGCCGAAGCCTTCGCCCGACACCGTCTCAAACGGAGTCAGGACCACAACGCCAGGGCCAAGGCGCTCCGATCGCTCCAGGAAGTGCTCGACCTCCCCGAGCCGCCGCTCCGGATCGAGGCATTCGACATCTCCACCCTTCAGGGCACCAACACCGTGTCGTCGATGGTCGTCCTCGAGGACGGAATCCCGAAGCGATCGGACTATCGCAGGTTCAGGATGCGCACCCTCCAGGGGCAGGACGACTTCGCGGCGATGGAGGAGACGATCCGACGGCGGTTCCGCGCCTATCTCGCCGAGAGGGACAGGCCCGTCAGAGAGCAGGGCCGGTTCTCCTACCCCCCGTCGTTGGTGCTGGTGGACGGTGGGGCCGGGCAGTTGGGTCGTGCGGTGAAGGTGCTCGACGAGCTCGAGCTCGACATCCCGGCGATCGGCCTCGCCAAGCGAATGGAGGAGGTCTATCTGCCCGGCAACCCCGAGCCGCTCCGCATCCCGAGGGACGCCGAAGCCCTATACCTCCTGCAGCAGGTGCGCGACGAGGCCCACCGCTTTGCCATCACCTACCACCGACAGCTCCGCTCCAGATCGATGGTCGACTCCGTCCTCGACGAGGTGCCGGGTATCGGGCCCAAGCGGAAGAGAGACCTCTTGAAACGATTCGGGTCTCTGAAGAAGCTGCGGGAGGCAGGGGCAGACTCGTTGGCCGAGGTGGTCCCGAAGAACGTGGCCGACGATCTGTACGCTGCGCTGCACAACTGATCGAGGGCACCGATGGAGCTTGCTGCAACCGATCACCCGCACGTTCTCGTGGTCACCGGCATGTCGGGCGCCGGTCGATCGTCTGCGGCCAAGGTCCTCGAGGACCTCGGATACACGGTCATCGACAACCTCCCTCCACGTCTCCTGGTGCCGGCAGCGCAGTCGCACGACATACCGGAGCAACGACACAAGCGTCTCGCCGTGGTGATCGACTCCAGGGGGGGCCTGCCCATCGGGGAGCTCCGCGAGGCGATCAAAGAGCTGAGTCGGGAGGGCGTCATGACCCGGGTGGTGTTCCTCGACGCCGACGACGATGTGATCGTCTCTCGGTACGAGGAGAACAAGCGGCCCCATCCCCTGGGGCACGAGACGATCTCCGAGTCCATCGCCGCCGAGAGGGATCTGCTCTCCGAGCTGAGAGAGGAAGCCGACGTGACCGTCGACACCTCATCACTCAACATCCACGAGTTACGGGACCGGCTGACCGCCCAGTTCAGCGAGGAGGAGATGACACGGCCGATGCGTGTCTCCATCCGGTCATTCGGATTCAAGAACGGCACTCCCCGTGACGTCGACCTCCTCTTCGATGTGAGATTTCTTCCCAACCCGCATTGGGTTCCCGAGCTGAGGCCGTTGCGTGGCACCGATGAGCGCGTGGCCGAATACGTGATGGGAGAGGAAGCGGCCAAGGAGTTCGTCGATCGTGCCGACGAGATGCTGGCGTTCCTCATCCCTCATTTCGAAGCCGAGGGCAAGTCCTATCTATCCGTTGGGATCGGCTGCACCGGCGGCCACCATCGTTCCGTGGCGATCGCCGAGGAGTTGCGCCGCCGGCTGGCCCAACACGGCATCACCGCCACGGTCCGTCACCGCGACATAGAACGTTGAAGCCACAAACCCAGACCGACCCCGTCCTCGCCCCGCTGCTCCTCGACCCGCAGGGACCGGTGGTGGTCGCCCTTGGCGGCGGGCACGGGCAAGCTGCCGCACTGGAGGCGATCCAGTGTTATGCCGGGGAGATATCGGCGCTGGTCGCGGTGGGTGACGACGGAGGCTCTTCGGGCCGGCTCAGCGGCCTGGGCATCCCCCCACCAGGTGACGTCCGCCGATGTCTACTCGCCCTTACCCCCGAGCCTTCCCTGTGGTCCGAGCTCTTCTCACACCGATTCACCGGTGGCGACGTCGCTGAGCATTCGTTGGGAAACCTCATCCTCGCCGGATTGGCCGACCTGTTCGGCGACTTCGAGTCGGCGGTGGAGACAGCCGAACGAATGCTGGGCACGCTGGGGTCGGTCATCCCGGTAGCCGACCAACCCATCACGCTGTCCGCGACAATCGATGGCATCGAGGTCACCGGACAGAAGCGGATCTCCCAGACGGCCGGTGACCTCTCGGAGCTGCACATAGAGCCGAGAGACGTGGCGGCTACCCGCCGCGCCCTGGCCGCCGTCGCCGCTGCTGACCAGATCGTCATCGGACCGGGCAGCCTCTACACGTCGATCCTGTCGGCTCTGAAGGTGAACATGCTCGCCCCGGCAATCATGAGCGCCACTGCTCAGCGTGTCTTCGTCCTGAACCTGGTGACCCAGGATGCAGAGACCTTTGGAATGAGTGGGGCCGACCACGTCGAGGCATTGGCGAAACACGTGGGCGTTGCCGGGCCCGGCATCGTGGTGGCGCACGCCGGACCACTCGACGTGCCCAAGGGTCACGAGCCGGTGGTGATCGATGCCGAGGACGCCGCCCGACACGGGTGGCGGGTCGTCTTTGCGGATGTCGCCGAGGAGACGGCAGACTGGCCCGCGCACGACCCCCTCAAATTGGGGCGGGTGCTGGAGAAGCTGGCAGTCACCGAGGACTGAGAGGAATGCCCGACTACCTGACTCTTGATGACGTCGACGTCGACGGTATGGACGTCCTGGTTCGCTCCGATCTGAACGTCCCTCTCGAGAACGGCGCGATCAGCGACGATTTCAGGATCCGGGCCGCCCTTCCCACCCTGGAGCGCCTGGTCGACGGGGGGGCCAGGGTCAGAGTCTGTACACATCTCGGCCGCCCCGATGGGCCCGACCCCGCCTACTCGCTTCGACCGGTTGCCGATGCCATGGCCGCCCTGACCGAGAAGGAGGTCGGGTTCGAGACGGGTGGCCAGATCACCGTCATGGAGAACACTCGCTTCGATCCGGGGGAGACCGCGAACGACCCCACCATGGCCGCTCGGCTCGCCGAGGACGTTGGCCTCTTCGTCCAGGATGCCTTTGGCTCGGTGCATCGGGCACACGCCTCCACGGTCGGCGTCGCGGAACTGGTCAGGTCGGTTGCCGGGCCACTCCTGGTGGGCGAGCTCGAGGCATTCGGGCGGTTCTTGGTCGACCCAGAGGTGCCGTACGTGGTGGTCCTCGGGGGTGCCAAGGTCTCGGACAAGCTCGGAGTGATCGAGAACCTCCTCCCCAGGGTGGACGTCATGCTGATTGGCGGGGGCATGTGCTTCACCATCCTCAAGGCAAAGGGCGAAGAAGTGGGGACATCACTCGTCGAAGAGGACCAGCTCGACTCGGTGAAACGGTTCCTCGACGGGCCGGACTCGGAGAAGATCATCCTCCCAGTCGACGTCGTGATCGCCAAAGAGTTCGCCGAGACCGCCGAGCACAAAGTGACCTATGTGAAGGAGATCCCGCCCGGTTGGACCGGCCTCGATGTGGGGCGTGAGACCAACCAACTCTTCGCCTCGGTGATTCGTACCGCGGAGACTGTCTTCTGGAACGGGCCCATGGGGGTGTTCGAGTGGGAGCCGTTTCGATCCGGCACCGAGGCGATAGCTCGGGCCATGGCCGAGACCACGGCGTTCACTGCCGTGGGTGGAGGCGACTCGGTCGCGGCGTTGCGTGCGCTGGGGCTCGAATCCGAGGTTTCCCATGTCTCCACCGGCGGGGGTGCAGGCCTCGAGCTCTTGGAGGGCCGCGAGCTGCCCGGGGTCGCCGTGCTTTCGAGATGGGCCGGGAGCCGCTCATGACTGGCCGGAAGGTCCTGATCGTCGGCAACTGGAAGATGAATGCCAGCCATCTCGAGTCGATCCAGATGGTGCAGAAGCTCTCCTACCGTCTCGACCATGGCGACTACGACCGGGTCGAGGTGGTCGTTGCCCCTCCTTTCACCTCCCTGCGCTCGGTCCAGACCGTTATCGAGGCCGACCGGCTCCGCATCGTCTTGGGCGCTCAGAACGCACACTGGGAGGAGTCCGGAGCGTTCACTGGAGAGGTGTCGGCCCCGATGCTGGGCAAGCTCTCGGTGCGCCATGTGATCGTCGGTCACTCGGAGCGGCGGCAGGGATTCGGCGAGACCGATGAACTGGTGGCCAAGAAGGCACGAGCCGTCGCCGAAGCCGGGATGACACCGATCGTATGTGTGGGTGAGACGCTCGAGCAGCGTGAAGACGGGGAGGCGGAGAGTGTCGTGGTCTCCCAGGTGATCGGGTCTCTGACCCGTCTCGACCCGGGGGCCGTAGCCTCGTCCTCGATCGCCTACGAGCCGATCTGGGCGATCGGAACCGGGAGGACCGCACTTCCAGACGACGCCGGCATGATGGCAGGGATCATCAGGGAGACGGTTTCGGACAAGATCTCACCTGAAGCGGCGGAGGGAGTGCGACTCCTCTACGGCGGGTCGGTCAACGCGGCGAACATCAAGGACTTCATGGCGAAGGGCGACGTCGACGGAGCCCTCGTGGGTGGTGCATCGCTCGACCCCGACAGCTTTGCCGCCATAGTCAGGTACTGGGTTTGAGCCACCGCCTCATCCTGCTCCGGCATGGGCAGTCGACCTGGAATCGGGAGAACCTGTTCACCGGCTGGACCGATGTGGGCCTGACCGAGCAGGGAGAGGAGGAGGCAAGGGAGGCGGGCCGGCTCATGACCGAGGAGGGTCTAGATCCTGATGTCCTCCACACGTCGGTGCTGGTCAGGGCCATCGACACCGCCGAGATCGCCCTCAAGATGATGGGCCGTCAGTATCTCCCGGTGCGCAGGTCATGGCGGCTCAACGAGCGACACTACGGAGACTTGCAGGGTCTGAACAAGAAGGAGACGGCCGATCGTCACGGTGCCGAGCAAGTCCTGTTGTGGCGGCGCAGCTACGACATCCCGCCCCCTCCCCTGGATGAGGATGACGAGCGGCACCC